>JBBSHS010000018.1:0-37637 GCA_038232515.1 Acidimicrobiales bacterium | reverse complement strand
TGGGCCCGAAAACTCCCATCGCCCGCCATTGCTCCGCCTCGGGCCCGATCAGGTCCCACATGCCCTGGACCAGGTCGTCTGGCAGCTTGGTGTCGGCCCCGGTCATCTTGGCGATGTCAAAGGCACGAAAGCCCCTGAAGCTGGTGATGTGCTTGAGGTACTCCCGCGCCGGGAAATCACCGTAGGAAAGGTGTACCGGCTTGTCGAGATTCTCCGGCTTCAAGGCCAGGGCTGCGGCGATCGAGGCATCGACGATGGTATGCCACCTATCCTTGGGCGCGTCGCCCAAAAGATCGCCATCGTATTTGTCGCCCACCTCCTCTGCGGTCCTGCCGGCAAGGACGTCCGGCACCCAGGCATCGTCGTAGGCATGGTAATCGACGATCTTGCGCAGGTTCAGACTGCCCCGGTCCTGGCCACTACCAATCTGGAACCACTCGGGCAGCTTCATGTCCCCCTGATCATCGCGGATCTGGTCCACAACGGCGGTCAAGGCCTTTTCTGCGGCGATGAACACTTCTGGTTCGTTCATTTGTGCGTTGTCCCTCCTGAGTCCTGTTTGCAGATGTACTTCAAAGGGTTTGTCGACGGTCGTAACGGCAAGGCCGCCGCCGCTCCCGGCACTAATCCTCGATCTGGGCCAGGGCGGAGACGTGGACGTCGAGGTCCAGGCCGGCAGGGAGGTCCTCGCCCCGGAACAGACCGGCCGCGGCGCTGGTGCCCGACAGGCAGTCGTTGGCCAGGACGACGGCTGCGGCGGTGTAGGTGGACCGCTCGCCTCCGGGGTAGTGGCTCCCTTCGGGATGCACGGCCCCCGTCCAGTATGAGCCGTCGGCATGGCGCAGATGTTGCGCCCATGCCAGCAGCCGGCGCCCGGTGTCGACCCGGCCCACCGCGGCGTGGGCCATGGCGCACTCGGCCGTCTCCGCGGCCGTGACCCATGGCTGGTGGTCGACGCAGCAGCATCCCCGACCGGGCCAGACGAACTGCGAGAAGCGCCCGGCCAGGCGCTCGCGCCCAGCCTCGCCGCCCACCGCCCCGCACAGGACCGGGTAGTACCAGTCCATGGCCCAGGCCTGCTTGGGGGCGAATGACCCGGGTCGCAAGGCGATGGCCGTGGCCATGCGGCCGGCGGCCAGCTCCCACTCGGGCCGTTCGAGGCCGAGGGCCTCGGCCAGGGCGACGGCGCAGCGCAGCGAGAAGTAGGCCGACGAGGTGCCCGTCAGGAGGGCGAACTGCCCGGGCTGCCCGTCCTGGACGGCCCACGTGAGCTCGCCGGTGGGGCGCTGGTGGCACAGGACGAAGCCGATGGCGTCGGCCACCACCGGCCACAGCCGGCGGGCGAAGGCCAGGTCTCCGGTGTGCAGCAGGTGGTGGAAGGCTCCGGTGGCGATGTAGGCGCACACATTGGTGTCCCTGGTGGAGTCCTCGACACCGTCGACCACGTAGTACCGCCACCATGACCCGTCGACGTGCTGCAGCTCGGCCAGCCACTGGTACGCCCGCTCCGCCTCTTCGGTGAACCCGCCGACCGTCAGCGCCATCGCCGCTTCGACGTGGTTCCAGGCGTCGGCGTGGCCACCGGGAAACCACGGGATCATGCCGTCGGCCTGCTGCCAACGGGCGATCGAGGCGCAGGTGGCGACCACTTGGCGCCCGGACAGGACAGGGGCCACGACGACGCGCTGGGCCTTCACCCCTCGGGCCCCGTTCCCCGCTCCCAGGGCTGCTCGGGCGCCGACTTGCGTAGGTACAACACCATGGACTTGGCCAGGGCCGGGTTCAGCACGGCCTCGGCCAGGCGCGTGGGCAGGGGGTGGCCGTTCTCGATGTCCCACACCAGCAGGCGGTGGTAGGCGCGCACCAGGGGATGGTCGGCGTTGGTGACGCCGACGGCACACTTGAGCCACCAGTAAGGGGTGTGCAGCCCGTGAGCCAGCCCCACCCCTGTGACCTCGAGCCCGGCGGCCCGTAGACGGTGCTCCAACGCGGACCGCCGGTAGATCCGGACGTGCCCGCCGGGGACGAGGTGGTACTCGTCGGACAGCACCCAGTTCACCAGCTCGGGCAGCCACCGGGGGACGGTGACCGCGGCCCGGCCACCAGGCCTCAGGACCCGGGCCAGCTCCCCCATGGCCGCCCTGTCGTCGGCGATGTGCTCGAGCACCTCCGAGGCGATGACGCGGTCGAAGGTGCCGTTGGCGAAGGGCAGGTCCAGCGCGTCACCACAGGTGGCGGCGCCACTGCCTCTGGTCGGGCTGAGGGTGTCGCTGGCGCCGGCCTGCTCCATGAGGGCGGTCAGCAGCGCACCGGCGTGCTTCATCTCCGCGTCCGAGCGGTCGAGGGCCACGACCCGGGCGCCCCTTTGGAGGGCACCGAAGGCGTGCCGTCCCCCGCCGGCGCCCAGGTCGAGCACGAGGTCGCCGGGAGCGAGCCTCAGGCGCCGGTAGTCGACCGTCAGCAACTCAGCCTCCCGCCCCACGTCCGGAGCCGGAGGCCGACCTCACGCGCCGGCCTGGGTGAGTCCCCGGCGACGGGCGGTGTCCTCGATCGTCCACCGGTAGTGCTCGAGCGTGCTGACGGCACAGGCTCTCCAGGTGAAGCGTTCCAGCACCCGCCGGCGCCCCTGCTCGGACAGGCGCCCGGCCAGCTCCCTGTCGTCGAGCACCCGGCCGAGGGCCAGGGCCAGCGCCGACGGGTCGTCCGGCGGCACCAGCAGGCCGGTCCGTCCGTCGGTGGCCACCACCTCGGGGCGGGCACCGCCGGGCGTGGCCACGAGCGGGACGCCACAGGCCATGGCCTCGATGGCCGGAAGGGAGAAACCCTCGTACAGGCTGGGCACCACCGCGACCTGCGAGCTGGCGTACAGCTCGACGATCCGGTCGGTGGTGACGCCGCCGTGGAAGCTGACGGCGTCGCCCAACCCGAGGCGGTCGATGGTGGCCTGGACGTTGGACTCCCTGCGTGGCTTCCCGATGACCACCAGCTCGATGTGGCGTTCGGTACGGAGCTTGGCCACCGCCTCGAGCAGGGGCACGACTCCCTTCATGGGAACGTCCGAGCTCGAGGTGGCCATGATGCGGCCTGGCACTCTGGTCACGTCCGGCCGGGGCCGGAAGACGTCGACATCCACACCGACAGGCACCACCCGCAACTGCCCGGGCCGGGCTCCCATCTCCTCGCAGATGTCGCGCTTGGACGACTCGGACACGGTGACGATGCGGGGGATCTGGGGGATGACCCGCATCTGCATGCCCAGGAACCCGTACCACCGTCGCAGGGGGACCCGGCGTCGGAGGGTGGTGGCGTGGGCCAGGTCGAACCGGCGGTCGACGGTGATGGGGTGGTGGAGCGTGGCCATCACCGGCCAGCCGTCATGGACCATCCGGGCGATGCCGGTGCCCAGGCACTGGTTGTCGTGGACCACGTCGAACTGGCCGACCCTGGCCTGCAGGAGCCGCCGTGCCCGCAGGCTGAACGTGAGTGGCTCGGGGAAAGCGGCCGTGCACATCATGGCGAACTCGAGCACGTCGAGCCCGGACTGGAACTCGCGGAGCCTGGGGAAGCGGAAGGGATCGGGTTGGCGGTACAGGTCGAGGCTGGGCACGGCCACGAAGCCGGTACCGTCAGCCAGGTCGGGGTAGGGCTGACCCGACAGGACGGTGACCTGGTGTCCGAGTGCCACCAGCTCGCGGGCCAGCTCCCGTGTGTACACGCCCTGGCCCCCCGAGTGGGGATTGCCCCGGTAGACGAGCAGCGCCACGCGCAGGGAGTCCGGACGGGGCGGCATTGAGCGTGCCAGCTTGGCCAGCCTCGACCAACCGGTCAAGACGCCGGGGTGCGCCAACGCCGCCCCACCGGGACGAGGACCAGCAACCCCATCAGGGCCCACCACGGACCATCGCCCCAGCGCACGAACGGGGTCCGGCCCGACCTCAGCATGACGGTTCCCTCGACGACCTGGCGGCGGCCGAGGTCGGTGCGGCCGACGACGCGGCCACGGGGCCCGATGAAGGCGGAGAAGCCGGTCGGGGCGGCCTGGACGACGTCCCGGCCCGTTTCCCACGCCCGCAGCCGGGCGGCGGCCAGCTCCTGGTCGGGCACCTGCGCGCTGCGGTAGGAGGCTGCGTTGGTCGGCACCATGAGGACCTGGGCACCGGCCCGGGAGGCGGCCCGGGCCCGGTCGCCGAAGAAGACCTCGAAGGAGACGACGATGCCCAGGTCGGCGACCGGTGTGCGCACGATGCCGGGGCCGTTCCCGGCGATGGCGTCACGGGGCAGGAGGCGCAGGTTGGCCACCTTGGCCACGAGCTCGCGGCCGGGGGCGTACTCGCCGAACGGCACCCGGTGGACCTTGTCGTAGCGGCCGATGATCTGCCCAGCCGGCCCCCAGGCGACGATTGCGTTGCGGAAGCGGTCGGCCCCGACGTCCTCCACCACGCCGACCAGCAGCGTGGCCCGGCGCTGGCGGGCCACATCGCCGAGCTCGGCGGCGGCCGGGGTGCCCACGACCGGGTGGTCCACCTGGACGACGTCCTCGGGCCACAGGATCACCCCGGGATGGCCGCGGATCAGCCGGGTGGCGTCGACCTGGCGGTCCGTCACCACGCCGGCGTCCACCTCGACGCCACGCAGGCCCCGAGGTCCCCCGCCCTGGACGGCGGCCACGTCCAGCCGGCCGACGACGGGGCCGTCGGGGCTGGCCACGCCGGCGATGGCCAGCGTCAGGGCCGGCGCCACGCCCACCACGGCCAGGAGCACGAGGGCGTGAGCCGATCGGGGCTGCTCCGGTCGGCCCCGTCCGACGGGTCGGGCGCCCCCCCACAGGGCCCGGCCCGCCCGTCGAGCGGGAGGGATGGCCCACCCGGCCAGCTCGGCCAGCACGGCGGCGATGGAGGCGGTGGCCGCCGTCAGGGCGAGGAAGCCACCCACCCGGGCGATCGGGACCAGCGGGCCTGCCACCTGGCCCAGAGGGACGCCCCCCATCGGGAAGCCGCCCCACGGCACCTTGGAGCGCAGGCCCTCGGCCAGGGTGACGGCCCCGGTGAAGACGGCCATCCGGCCCGGGGCCCCGGCCCGGGCGGCGACGACGGTGACGGCACCGGCGGCGGCGAAGAAGCTCGACTGGAGCAGGAGCAGGGCCACGTAGCCGACGGCCTGAAAGTCGATGACCCAGGCGATGGTGACCCCGAACAGCCCGATGCCGAACCCCAGCCCAGCCAGGGCCCGGCCTCGGGCCCGGCGCCGGTCGAGGTGCCAGGCCAGCCCGGCCAGGCCCACCAGGCCGAGCGGCCACCAGCCGATGGGCGGCACGGAGAGAGCCGTCACGATGCCGGCCGCCAGCCCGGGTAGCCCGGCTCCGGCCAACCGCCGCGGCCAACCGGCGCCCCGGGCGGTGGACCCGGGATCAGCAGTCAGATCGGCACCGTACGGAGCGGGTGGTCACGAGAGGGCTGGGAGCTCCTGGTGGAGGTCGACGGCGCCCGCGAAAAGGTCGCCGTGGCGCTCCATCCGGTCGACCACCTCGTCGGGTTCGCACATCACCGAGTCGGGAGAACCTCCGTCGGCCAGGTCCACGACTTCGTCCCAGCTGAGCGGGGTCGACACCGTCGGCCGGGGCCGGGCCCTCAACGAATAGGCGCACACCGTCGTCTTGAACGTCTCGTTCTGCAGCCAGTCGACCAGGACCTTGCCGGTTCGGCGCTGCTTGGCCTGCTGGCTCACGACGAGGTCGGCGTGGTCACGTTCGAGCATCTGGGCCATGGCGTGGGCGAAGTCCCTGACCGCCTGGCCGGTGACGCCCGGGGTGTTGAGGGGCAGGTAGACCTGCAGGCCCTTGGACCCCGAGGACTTCACCACGCAGGCAAGGTCGAGGTGGGCCAGGACGTCACGCAGCCAGAGGGCCACGCGGGCGCAGTCGACGGCATTGGCTGGCGCCCCCGGGTCGAGGTCGAAGACGACCATGGTGGGCGTGCCCGGGTCGTCGACGGCCCGGGCCATCGGCGTGTGCAGCTCGAGGCAGGCCAGGTTGGCCAGCCACACCAGCGTGGGCAGGTCCCGGGCGACGACGAACGGCACCATCTCAACCCCGGTGCGGCGGCGGGAGGTGCCGCCCCAGCGGCTGCCGTCGGCGCTGACCGGCAGGTCGACGGTTGGCACCCAGTCCGGCGTGTGCGACGGCGCCCGCTTCTCGAAGAACGACGGGCCCTCGCTGCCGTCGGGGTAGCGCCTGCGGGTCAGGGCCCGGGCTTGCAGATGGGGGAGCATGGCCGGGGCGATGGCCGTGTAGTAGGAGATGACGTCGGACTTGGTGAAGCCGGTGGGATAGAGCGGCTTGTCGAGGTTGGACAGGCTGAGGCGCCGGCCCTCCACCTCCACCTCCACCCGCGTCGACCGGTCCACGGCTAGGGCTCTTCCCGGCGCACGTCGCCGGCACCCTTGTCGTGGCGCAGGCCCTGGTAGGAGGGGTGGCGCAGAGTTCCTGCACTTGTCCATTCGGTGAAGGCGACCTCGGCCACCAACTCCGGGCGGGAGAAGTGGGCGACCCGCTCCTCGGGGACGCGGCGGGCGAAGGGTGAACGCCCGACCTCCAGCGCCCGGAGCCGGCGCTGGAGGTCGGCGAGTACCTCGTCGGTGAACCCGGTGCCGACCTTGCCGCAGGGCAGCAGCTTCCCGTCGTCGTCGTACACGCCGATCAACAGCGCCCCGATCCGCCCGGCTCGTGCGCCTTCACCGCCCACCCAGCCCCCCACCACCACCTCCTGGCGGCGCACATTCTTGACCTTGAGCCAGGTGCGGCACCGCCTCCCCGGCTCGTAGGCGCTGTCGGTGCGCTTGGCCATGACGCCTTCGAACCCGGCCTCCCTGGTGGCCGCCTGGAGATCGGCGCCGTGGCCCAACCGGGCGCCCGGGACCTGCCAAGCCGAGCCGCCCTCCAGCGGCAGCTTGTCGAGCAGCGCCCGCCGTTCGGTCCAGGGCCGGTCGAGCACCGACCTGCCATGGAGCCAGCAGAGGTCGAACACGGCGTAGGAGACGGGGACCTCGGTCATCCGCCGGCGGACCTCGACGGCGCCCACCACGTGCATCCGGTGCTGGAGCCGTTCGAAGCTGGGGCGTCCGGCCGCGTCGACGGCCACAATCTCACCGTCGAGCACGACGCCTCCGCACCCGTCAAGAGAGGCACCGATGCCGCTGAGCTCGGGGTAGCGGTCCGTGAAGTCGGTGCCGTTGCGGCCCACGATACGAACCGGACCACCGCCGGGCGGGATGAAGGTGAGGGCCCGTACGCCGTCCCACTTCACCTCGAAGGCCCACCCTTCACCGGTCGGTAGCTCACTGGCCAGCGTGGCCAGCATGGGCGTCAGTTCAACCGGGAATGGGTCGTCGCTCATGTTCCTCGGTAGTGGGGACGATCCGCCAAACGCCACCCGGGCACGTCGTCCTCACCACGGCTCGACGTCGGGGATGGCGGGTTTGCCGGCGGCGGACGCTGGCTACAGAGCAAAGTGAATCGCCGGCGAGGCCCGACGGCCCAGTTCGTGCTCCTGCAGGGTGGTACCCGCCTGCCACCCTGTGGGGGCGCCTTCGCCGGCCACGCCCCGGCGCCGGAGTCGACGGTCAAGCGAGCATGGGAAGGACCATGGTCGGAGGCGGAAGGTCGACTCCGGCATCGACCGTACGGACCGAGGTGCCTAGAGCCAGGAACTCGATGGCGTGTTCGCCCCAGATGAAGCTCTCCTCGACCACCCGCACCCCGACTATGCCGTCCGCCTGGTCGCGCTCCGCCTCTCCCTGCATGCGGGACATGGCGATCTCGCGGGCGTCGTAGGTGGCCTGGGTGTAGTTGGGCATCTCGATGTTCTGGCCCATCGACCGCAACGCCTGGCGCATCGACTGGTGGGCGACGTGGTAGACGCAGGTACCGAGGACGAACGACACGGGGGCGTAGCCGGCCCGTTGCAGCGCCCAGAAATCCTGGCCCGACAGATCGGAGGTGAACGGTCGACCGGCCGGCGTCCGCCAGTTGCCGCCTTGGCGCGACCGCACGGCGGTCCCCACGGCCACGAACTCGATCATCTCGCCTCCGAAGGCGTGGTTGCGGTACTCGATGCGGACCCCGACGACGCCGTCGGCCCTCAGATTGTCGGCCTCGGCCTCCATGCGGGACATGGCGAGCTCCCGGGCCGAGTACATGGCCTGGGTCAGGACCTGGAGCTCCATGTTGCGGCCCCAGTTCTGGATCTGGATGCCGATGTGGAACGTCGAGCTGCCCATGACGAAGCCCAGCGGCTCGAACCCCGCCTCGTGGACGAGGACGAACTCGTTGACCGACAGGTCACTGGTGAACAGGCGCCGGCCGCTTTGCGGCTGGCTGGCCTGTTGGAGCCGGGCCAGCGCCGAGGGAGGTAACGGCGACGGGGTGTAGGGCTGGGACATCTCGGGTCTCCTGTCATCGCTCGATGGGTGATGATGCGGGTTCGGCACCGGCAGGGCCGAGCCAGGGTTCATCTCGGCCGGTTCAACCGGCCAGCTCCAGCAGGGCGGAACGCAGCTGGGGGGCCCGGGCGGCCATGGGGGCGAGTTGCAGGGCCAGCTCGGCGGCGAACCCCCCGAGGTCGAGGCGCTCGCGTTTCAGCACGACTCCTCGCACGGCGTGGACGAAATCGACCACCACGCCGGCCGGGGTGAGCGCCGCGTCATAGGTCAGGCCCCCCAGGCCGACCCACAGCCGTACGACCCGTCCCCCGTTCTCGGTCGGCCGGACGGCCTGTGGGCCCAGACCGGCCATCAGCACCCCAGCCAGGCCGTCGAGGGGGCGGTTGCCGTCAACGGTGCACTGCACCAGGGCGGCGCACAGGACGGCGGGGTCGAGCTCACCGGCAGCCGGTGCCGGCCCGGCGCCGGGGGGTCGGCCCGGACCTCGGCACCATCGGCACAAGCCGGTGACGTCCGAGCGCCAGGGTGCGCCGCACTCGGTGCAATGGCCACTGTCCACGACCGCAGATCATGCCACCCGCCTGCGCCCGCCGCGGCCAGGCCACGGGTCGGGCCGCCGGGGTTAGGACGCACCCGACGGGCGGAGGTCGCGACCTCCGCCAACGCGGCGCGCGGACTTCTACGAGCCGGAACGACCCGACCGGCGAGGGGCTGCCCCGGCGGCGCCGTTGACCGGAGCCCCCGGCCCTGGGCCGGCGGTCGGGTCGGGTGCCTGCACCACGTCGGCGATGCTCACCAGACGGGCGATGATGGCGTCGACCAGCGGATCGAACTGGTCCGGGTCCAGGATGGCCCTGGTTTCCCTGGCCCTCACCGGTAGCCGGCGCTTGATGGCCACCAGCTCCGCTTGCAGGGCGGCCAGAGCCGGTTCGAGATCGGATGGGCCGGCTGTGCCGGCCTGGGACTCGGCCAGCTCGGCCACGTCGTCGTGGAGTTGGCGGAGCTCGGCGGTGAGGGTGGCGACGTTGTCGGCCACGGCGGCGACGGCCGCCTCGGACATCGCAGCCTGGGCGTCGACGACTCCGGCCATGTCGTCGTGGAGTTGGCGGAGCTCAGTGGTGAAGGTGGCGACGCTGTCGGTCACCGCCGCGTTGGCCTTCTCGGCGCTGTTGGCCTGGGCCTCGGCCAGCTCCGAGACGTCACCGTGGACCTGGCGGAGCTCGGCGGTGAGCGTGGCCACGGCGTCGATCACGTCGGCCATCGGCGCCGCGCTGGCGCCGGCATCGGCGTCGACCAGCCCGGCCACCTCGTCGCCCAGGTCCCGCACCTCTGCGGTCAGCGCGGCCACGCCGTCTGCCAACCTCGGGAAGGCGGCGTGGGCGACGCTGCCGCCGTCCTGGTCGAGCTGAACGCCATACCTCTCCTCCAAGGCGTCTAGGACGCCTTCACCGAAGCCGTTGAGGCCGTCGACCGCCACCCTCGCCAATTGGCGGGCCGCCAGCGTTGCCGCCCCGGCCTCCTCGGCCACGCGGTTGGCGGCGGTGGTGGAATCCCGGACCGCCGACAGGAGCTGACGGTGCTCGGCGTCACCTCGGCCGAGTCGCTCCCCGACCCTTTGGACCAGTTGTTCACCGATCCTCTGGGTCAATGCCTGGCTGATGGCGTCGCTCAGGTCTTCCAGCAGGCGTGGGTTGTCGAACAGCGAGAGGGTCACCTTGGAGAGCCGCCCGTCGAAGACGCTTATCTGCTCGGTCAGGTCGGCGCCGGCCACCCGCTGCCTTTCCGCCACCCTGGCCATCTCCTCGGTCAGTCGGTCGATGCTGTTCGCCTGTTCGCGCAACGCACCGCCCACCGCGCTCGACTGGCTGGCCGATGCCGCCCTCAGGCCCTCGAGGCGCACGGTGATGGCTTCGAGCCTCAGTCCCAGAGCGTCGGCCGTGCCCACAGGGCCGTCCACCTCCCCACCCGGCTCCGGTGCCAGCCGCGACCTGGGCGCGGGCGAGGCGACTTCCAACTCTCCCGGTGGCTGTCCCGTCGGCTCCATCGACCACCACGATAGGAGGAACAGGCACCTCGACAGGGGCCAGGACGGGTGACGGCCGTGGCCATGAGCCCCCACAAAAGCTGGAGAGGCGAGCCTAGGTCTGGGCGCTTGGCGCCCAGGCCTAGGAGCCGACAGATTGAGTCGAGTTCCATGCGGCTTCGGCAAGGCCATTGAGGCCGCTTCCAGTTTGTCGAATTGACGGCGTAGTGGTGTGGGAGGGCCGGGTCGGGTTCAAGGATGACGGCCAGCCCAACCAACGCAGGGCGACTGCGCTCAGGGTGCGGGTGGAGGACATCGCCGCTCGTAGGTCCTGGGATGACCTGCTCGTCGGGCGGGGAGGAATCCCCGGTAGGATCACAGCGGATCGAGTGGGAAGGTGGATGCCCGGCCGTGAGCAGGCGCCCCGAGATCACGGTCGTCATACCCACCCACAACCGGGTCGGCTACCTGAAAGAGGCGGTGGCCAGTGTCCTCGGTCAACAGGGCCCTGTAGCCGAGGTGATCGTCGTCGACGACGGCTCGTCCGACGCGACACCGGACTGGCTCGACCAGCTCAGGCACGACCGGCTCACCTGGCTGCGCCTCACACCGGGCCGGGGCGGCTCGGCCGCCCGGAACCTGGCCCTCGAGCGTTGCGAGTCTGCCTTTACGCTGTTCCTCGACGACGACGACCGGCTGCGCCCTGGTGCGCTGGCCCGGCTCTGCGGTGCCCTGCGAGCCCACCCACGGGCGGCGGGAGCGGCCGGGTCGTTCGTTCGGTTCGGGCCGGTGGACGTGGTCCGGCGAGAGCTGCAGCCGAGGATCGCGGTGACCGTCCCGGTGTGGCGGGAGGAGCTGTTCGGTTGGAACATGCCGCCCGGGACGCTGCTGTGGCGTACCGACGCGGTGCGCCACATCGGCGGCTGGGACGACACCCTGAGCCGGTGTGAGGACCGCGACCTCAACCTGCGGGCCTACCCCCGTCCGTTCGTCCTCCTGCCCGCCACGGTGATGGAGTACCGCATGCACGCAGCCCAGGTGCCCGGCCATGAGTACGCCGACGTGCTCCGCCAAGTGCTGGCCCGCTTCGTCGGGTCCCTGGCCGGACGCGACCGGCAGGTGGCCGAGCGGGTGCTCGAAGCCCGCCAGCGCTTCGCCGAGGGGCTGGACCGGTACATGCAAGGGGACTTCAGGGCCGCCACCCGCAACTTCTCCGGGGTGCTGAGCGGCGGGACGACGCTTCCCCGGTCTCCCATCCTGGGCCCGTGGCTGCTGGGTTTGGCGGCCAAGGCCGCAGCTGGCGCGGCCCTGCCTATGGGCGTGGCCACCATTGTGCAGCGAGGCGTGCGCGGTCGGCGGCCGCCTGGTTCACCAGTACAGGAAACCGTGGTGGAGAGCGCGCCGTAGCCGGTACCGGGAGGCCCGGGGGGCCGCATCGCCCCTCTAGCCTTGGCAGGATGGCCCGGCCGTCCGTCCACGCCGTGTACCACGCGCTCAACGACGAGGAGTTCTTCGCCGCCTCGCTGAGCTCGGTCTACCCGTTCGTATCGGGCGTGACGGTCGTCACCCGGTACGACCGTGACCGGCACGGTGGCGAGGTGGCGCCCGCAGGGCTGGTTGACCTGCTGCTGTCACGGGCGCTGGATCCCGACCGGAAGGTCAACCTGATCGTCACCACCGAGGGCAGCGAACCTGGTTCCCGCAACCGGGCCATGGCTTTCGCGGCTGCGTCGGCCCGCGTGGTCCCACCGCCTCCAGCGACGGCAACCATCACCGAGCCCGACCTGTTCTGGCACGTCGACGCCGACGAGGTGTACGACCCGGCTGATGTCGTCCGCCTGTTCGCCTGGGTGGGCGAGCACCGGGCACGGGCGTACCGCCTGCAATTGAGGACCTACTTCCGCACCTGGAACTGGAGGGTGGAAGAGAAGGGGTCGTTCGTGGCCCTGACCCGACCGGGCTTCTCCTTCGGCCATGTCCGGGACCCTTATCCGTCGGTGTGGCTGCGGGGCTGGGCCAAGCTGGCGCGGATGGGCGTGGTGTCGGAGCAGCAGGCACGGCGACGGGTGGGGGAGTTGCTCGTGCCGGCGTCCGTGGCCGTGTGCCACCACGGTAGTTACGTAGGGCCCAGAGAGAAGATCGAGGCCAAGCTGAAGCGGTCGGCCCACCGGTTCGAGACCGTCGACGGGTGGCTCGAGCAGACATGGGACACGTGGACACCGCAGGCCCGTGACTTCCATCCAACCCATCCCAGCCGATTCCCCTCCGCCGTCCACGTGCCCACCGGCCAGCTTCCGCCGGCCATCCGCGACCACCGGTGGCCCCAGGGCTGGATCGAACCGCTCGACCAGGCTTTGTCCTCCGGGCTTGGCAACGGCTGTAAGCCCCGGCCGTGACGGCCCGGTCCTGCCCGCACGCTGGCGGTCGACGCCGACGACACGTCTGCGGGGGCACCGAACGCCTTTGTCTGCAAGCTGGCACGTCTGGCAGGATCCCGGCCCGTGTGGGCGGGGCTCCTGGGGGCGGGATTGTTCCTGGGCGCCGGGCTCGTGGTGTCGGTCACGGTGAAGCGGCTGTTCTTCGCGGCGTGGAGCGGCAGCCTGGCGGTCACCACCGTGGCCATGGTCTGGCTGTGCTGGGCGCTGGCTCTCGGTCAACTGCTGGGCGCGGTCGGCCTGCTTCGCCGGGGCGCACTGCTGGGCGCGGCTCTGCTCAGTGCGGTCGCGGCGATCACGGTGGCGCGGGCCGCCGACCTGCCTGACCGCCGGCGGACGGCGGATCCCTCGACGGCACCAGCAGCCACCGAGGCGGCGAAGGCGGAGGGGTGGGGGGACTTGGCGCTGACGGGTGGCACGGTGCTGTTGGTGGCCTTCGTGGCCGCCATCTGGACCGCTCGAACGGTCATCGCCCTGCACCGCGGCATAAATGACCCTGACTCCCTCGGCTACCACCTGCCGTTCATGGTGACATTCGCCCAGAGCGGGTACGCCGACCAGCACCGCCTCCTGATCCCGCTTGTTCCGATTCAGTTCTTTCCGGCCAACGATGAGCTGCTCTCCGCCATTGCCCTCGCCATCACCCACACCCTGGCCTTCGCCGCAGCCAAGAACCTGATCTTCGGCGGTCTGGCCGTGGTGTCGGCTCACGCCATGGGCAAGGCGTTCGGGGCGGCCCGGCTGACGATGGCGGCGACGGCGATCGTGCTTGGTTTCCCGGTGGTCGCCTTCTCACAGCCGGGTGAAGCCGTGAACGATGCCCTACTGCTGGCGGTCCTGGTGGGGGCATTGGCTGTGCTGGCCCATGCCCGGGACCGGCCGGCTCCCTACGTGCTGGTCCTGGGCTGTGCTGGATTGATGCTCGGGATCAAGTTCTCCGCCATCGTGCCCGCCGCCGGCCTGGGGGCGATGGCGGCGACGCTGCTGTTGGTCCGGGTGCCCAGACATCGCTGGCGCTGGGCCGGGGCCGGAATAGTGGCCAGCGCGGCAATGGGCGGCTCGTGGTACATCCGCAACGCCGTCAACTACGGCAATCCGGTCCCTCCGGTGGATGTTGGGTTGGGCCCGGTCCACCTGCACACCGTTCACGGCGTTGCCGCCGCCTGGGCTTTCTCCGTGGCCCACTACGCCGTCCACGGCCGCTTCCTCGGTTTGTTCGCCCGGGGGTTGGTGCGCGGCCTGGGACCGCTCGTCATCGTGACCGCTGGCCTGTGTCTTCTGGGTGGGGTGGACGGTCTGCGCTCCAGCCATGGGTACCGACGAGGGCTGAGCTGCCTGGGGGCGGTCGCTGTGCTCGGCTATCTCGTCACCCCCGCCAGCGCGTACGGCAAGGGGGCCCCGGTCCTGGGGGCTTTCGTCATCAACCTGCACTACGCAGCCCCGGCTCTGCTGGTCGGCGTGCTCGCCGGCGCCCTCGTCCTGGCCCCGTGGCGCTGGGCATGGACGTTGCCCCTTGTCGGCGTGGTGGCGGTCGCCACCAGCATCGGCCCCGGTCGGAGGATCGCCGTCTGGTCACCCGAGATGGGCGGGCCGGGGTTCGTGCTGCTGATGGTGGCTGCCCTAGCCGCCACCGCGGTGGCGCTGGCATGGTCGCGGCCGCCGCTCCGCCGTCTGGCCGGAGCGGCCGCGCTCGGGGTGGCGGTCACGTCCGTGGTGGCGTTGGCGGTCATCGCCGGTCGGTACCGGAGCCGCCAGATGACAGACCCGGTGGTGCATTGGGCGGCGTCTGTCCGCCGCGCCCGTCTCGCCGCCTGGGTCACCGACCCGGGCGACCTCTTCGGACCGCACGCCAACAACCGGGTGACAGTCATGAATCGTGTGGTGGATGGCGCAGCTGTACCCCTCGGTTCCTGTGAGGGTTGGAAGCGGGCGGTCCTTGACGGGCACTTCGGGTACACCGCCGTCAATTCGGGCACTGCCCAGGCCCGTTGGCTGCGCGCCGATCCGGCGTTCCGGATCGTCGCCGACGAGACGGTCGGCGAGTCACTGGATGATCTTGTGAATCTACGACGGTACGGCGCCCTGGTGTTCCAGGTCGTCGGCCGTCCCGACGTCGGCTGTCCCGGACAGTGAGGGTGCAGGCCGCCGTCGCCCCGGGGTGTGGGCTCACTCCTGACGGCAGCTCCCCGCGGCCGGCGGTGCAGGGTCGGCCATCGGTGGGTCGAGGAACCGGGAGAAGCGGGTGACCGTGACGGCCAGCACCAGCTCCTCGGCATTGGCCACCCGGTCGAGGAGCCTCGGCGGAGCTCGCCGCAGCAGGCGACTGGATACCGGGCTCGGGGCCAGGCCCAGGCGGGTCACCAGCCGGTCGGCGGTTCTCTGGTGGCGGTCGGCGTCCATGAGGTCGTCCTCGTAGACCACCTCCAGGACGGGCAGGCCGGCAACCACCGCCCGGCCCCACGCCAGTTCCTCCTCCGCCCATTCCAACAGGCCGACGATCTCGGCCGGGTCCACCGCGAACGGCGAGAAGCTCCCGGAGTCGCCATCTCGGTGATGCCACTGGCCGCCGGTGCGGGCCGCCACCAGCGAAAGCACCTGGGCCAGCAGGTTTCTCCGCCACAGGAACACGATGCGATGACCTGACGCCACCTCGCGCTCGGCCCACGCCCGCGCCCCGCCGAACCGCCGCTCCGAGGCCCGTAGCTGGGTGAGGAGCAGCTTCCAGCCGTAGGCCTCGGCGCCGAGCCGTGCTCGGGCCCTGACGGCGAAGCCGTCGGCCAGCGCCACCGGGAAGCGGCAGGGCGGCTTGAACAGCTCGCCATCGCAGCAGATGGAGGGATTGGAGTCCAGCAGGCTGACCAGAAGCTCACTGCCGGTTCGGGCCGGGCAGACAATGGTGAAGCGGATGGGCGTGGAACGTCGGGCCACCACCCGTCCCACCGATGCCCATGCCGTCCGCCATGCCAGCTGCTCCAGCCCGGCTCTGTCCATCCATCGCCTTTCGCTGACCGGCGGCCAGCCCACAGTTTACGGAGGCGATGGCCGGGGCACCCAGGGCGTCTCGGGCGAGGCCGACGATTACGCTTTGCCGAGGCTGAAAGCCTCCGACTCATGACCCGCCTTCCCGCCCGCCCTGCGCCCGACGACGACTGACGTGGTCGTCGCCGACCCATCGGGCCGCGCCGGACATGGCGGTCGACCACCCGCCCCGGTCGCCGTGCTGCACCTGAACCACACCGACACCGGCCGCGGCGGGGCGGCGGCGGCCGGCCTGCGCCTTCACCGGTCCCTCGTCGACATCGGCGTTGACTCGCGTATGGCGGTGGGCACCAAGGAGTCAACCGACGGCCTAGTCGAGCAGATGGCTCGGCGGCCGATGATGCAGCACCAGATCAGGCGCATCGGCTGGCGGGCCGGGCTGAACGAGATAGAAGGGGTCGGCGCCTACGGGCTGCCCCGTCGAGCATCGTTCAGGGATGCCGACGTGCTCCACCTTCACGCGCTGCAGGGAGGCTGGTTCAGCTATCCGGCCGTCCCCTGGCTCACCCGGCGCAAGCCGGCGGTGCTGACCCTCCACGACATGTGGCCGGTGACGGGGCATTGCAGCTTCAGCTTCGGCTGTGAGCGGTGGCAGACAGGGTGCGGTTCGTGCCCCCACCCCGACGTGTACCCGGCCATCCGACGGGACGCCACCCACCTCGAGTGGCGCGTGAAGCGGGCGCTGTGGGCCAGGAGCCACCTCATCGCCGTGGCCCCGTCCCACTGGCTGGCCGGTGTGGCCGCCAAGAGCATGCTCGAGCCTGCCGAGATCCGGGTGATCCCGTACGGTCTCGATCTCGAGGTCTTCGCCCCCCGGGACCGGGAGGCGGCCCGGGCCGGCTTCGGGGTCCCCGACGATGCGGTCGCCATTCTGTACTCGGCCGCCTCGGTGGCCGACCGCCGCAAGGGCGCCGATCTGGTGCACCGGTCGCTCGGCGCCTTATCCCCCGAGCTGCGGCGGTCGTGCGTCGTGCTGCTGATGGGCGACCGGGGCGAAGAGGCGGCCGCACCGCTGCGGGCCGCCGGCTATCGGGTCATCGACCTCGGCTACATCGACGACGACGACGCCAAGGCCAAGGTCTATTCAGCCGCCGACCTGCTCATCTTTCCCACTCGCGCCGACAACTCACCGCTGGTCGTGCTGGAGAGCCTGGCGTGTGGGACGCCCGTCGTCGCCTTCGGGGTGGGGGGTCTGGCCGAGACGGTCAAGGACGGCGACACGGGCATCATCGTGGCGCCGGAGAATGTGGCCGCACTGACCGCGGCGGTCGCCAGGCTCGCCTCCGACGCCGACCTTCGGGCCGGACTGCGGCCGCGGTGTCGATCGCACATGGTGGCGCGCCACGAGCGGGGCGCCATCGCCAGGGCCCACCGATCGCTCTACGAGGAGGCGCTGGCGGCCAGCCATCGCAGCCCGGAGCCGACCGTCCGGTGAGCCGGCCCTTCCCGGACCGGGTTGGCCACGGTGACCGGCTCGTCGTCGTGGTGCCGGTGCTCGGCCACCACGAGCGCACCCACGGCCTGCTGGGTGACCTGCAGCGCGAAGCGGAGCTGGCCGACGTGGTCGTGGTCGACAACGGAGGGGACTATCCGCCGCTCGCTGACGAGACAGTCCTGAGGCCCGGCCACAACCTCGGGTGGGCCGGCGGGACCAACCATGGCACCGTCCACGGCCGTCGGCCCCACCATGTCGGTGCGGTGTGGGTCAACAACGACACGCGCCTGTCGAACGGTTTTCTGGCCGGCCTCCTGCGAGCGTGGCGCGCCACCGGCGCAGGACTCGTCGGTCCGGTCTACGACTGCCACTGGGTGCACCAGCGGGCCCGCCGGCTCGTCCCGGTCGACCGGTACCGGCCCCGGCGGGTGCACCGCGCCGCGCCCTTCATCGACGGCACTTGCATGTTCGTGCCCGCCTCCACCCTCGACCACATCGGGCTGCTCGACTGCGACACCTTCAGCCCGCTCGGCTGGGGCGCGGAGATCGACTATTCGCTGCGCGTCCGGGCCGCCGGCCTGGCCGTCGCCATCACCGGTCTGGCGTACCTCCACCACGAGCAGGCGGTGACCGCCAAGACCATGTTCGGTGGCTACGAAGGCTACCTGGAACAGGCCTATCCGGTGATGATCGACGGCCTCCGGCGCAAGTGGGGAGAGGGATGGGCTGCGGCCACGGGGGTGGATACCAGCATCTCGCAGACCGCCCGTCTGGGCGCCGGCAGCCGGTTGTGGCGGATGGACCGGCGGGCGGCCAAGGTAGGATCCCCCGGATGACCGACGTCGTCGAGGTGCGCGACGCCTACCTCGACATCGTAAAGGCATCCCTGCTGGCCACCGTCAACGGCCCCCTCGACCTGTGCCGCCCGCTCCGCTGCACCGACGGGTCGTTCCTGCGCAACCGGGTGCAGCGCAAGCTGCTCATGCGGGGCAAGTCGGTGCTGGCCTGGCCCACCCGGTTCGACCCCGCCTGCGATCCCGAAGGCCGACGGTTCGCCACCGACCTGCCCCCCGGGATCATGACGATGATCGGCCAGAAGCGGCTCGACGACATCCAGTTCTGCGTCACCGACGTCATCGAACGGGGCATCGCCGGAGATGTCATCGAGACGGGCGTGTGGCGGGGCGGCACGACGATCCTGATGCGCGCCGTCCTGAAGGCCTACGGAGACCAGGACCGGTCGGTCTACGTTGCCGACTCCTTCGAGGGCCTCCCACCGCCCGACGCCGAGCGCTACCCGGCCGACGAAGGCTTGTTCTTCAACCTGTGCGCGGCGCTGGCCGTCAGCCTCGAGGACGTCCGGGCCGGTTTCGAGCGCTACGGGGTGCTCGACGACCGGGTCGTCTTCGTCAAGGGGTGGTTCCGTGACACGCTTCCCGGTCTGAAGGACCACCGCTGGTCGGTGGTCCGGCTCGACGGCGATCTGTACGAGTCGACCATGGACAGCCTGACCAACCTGTACCCCGGGCTTTCAGCCGGAGGCTGGCTCATCATCGACGACTACTCGATCGACGCCTGCCGGGCGGCGGTGACCGACTACCGCAAGGAGCACGGGATCACCGAGAAGCTGCACCACATCGACTGGACCGGCGTCCGCTGGCGCAAGGCCTGAGCGGCTCCGGTACGGCGCTCGCCGGCCGTTAGCGGCGGGCGGCAGCAATGAGCTTTCGGAGCACGGTCCTGCTCTTGCGGGCCACCGGCCGGACCACGGGACGGACCCTGACCCACGTCTTCCAGACCGGGGACTCGAGCTCGGCCCGCAGGACCTCCGCCTCTTCACGCAAGCTGGCGTAATTGGCCAGCCAGACCTGCTGGCGGGCGATCAGCCGGTCCTTCTCCCGCATGGCCTCCGCCTCCATCGGCGCGATGGAGCGGGTGGCGGCCTCGGCCCCGGTGGCGAGCGGCAGCTCTCGCGTCCGGGCCTCGGGTGTCGGCCGGGCGACCAAGAGGAACGACCAGGTGGTCGCCTCCGGCAGAAGGGCCACCGCCTTGGCGATTCCGGGCGGTAGATCCTCGCGCTCGCGCTCGTCGACGGCAGCCCAGATGCGGTCGTTCCTCTCGATGACGTAGCCGGCCGATTCGAACAGCCGCTGCACCGAGGTAGCCGTGAAGAAGCGGAGATGGGTCCGGTCGAGGAGCCCCTGGTCGGCGTAGTCGAAGCTGCCCTCCAGCAGGGCCAAACGGATGCTGCCGTGGGCCACGTTGGGCACCGACGCCACCACCATGCCGTGCTCGGCGAGGAGGAGGGCGACCGAGCGCAGGACGGCGGCGGGGTCACGCAGGTGCTCGAGTACGTCACCGGCCACCACCACATCGAACTGCTCACCATGCAGGACCTCGTCCAGCCTGGTGACGTCGAGATCGCACAGCACCACCCGCTCGCACCAGGCGCCGGCGCTGACCGCGGCCCGCTCGTCTACCTCCACGCCGACAACCGTGCAACCCCGCTGCGTGAGGAGCCGGGCGGTGTGGCCCGTCCCGCAACCAAGGTCCAAGACCCGCTGCCCGTTGGGCACCAGCGCCACGACCGGTGACGGCAGGTCCTCCAAACCCGCGTTGCACACGTACTCGGCGGTGTTGATCTCGTACCGCTCCGGTGACACTCCCCATGCCGGCGTGGTCACGTCGGCATGCCTCACTCGCTCCACGCGTAGCCGTAACCGTCCGCCAGCCGCTGGACGACCTGGGCCTCCACCGATCGGCCGTCGGTGTCGCGCAGGGTGGGGCCGAGCAGGGCGTGGCGGGTCACCCCGGAATAGTGGTGGACCTCTCCGTCCATCAGGTCCACGGGGATCCCCGCAAACAGCAGATGCTTTTCGAAGCGGAGGTGCTGGTAGAGGGCCGCACCGGTGTCGAACACGGCGACGCCCGGTCGCTTTCCCTGGTACTGGCGACGGGCCCACCTCAGCCAGTCGAGCCGCCACGAGGCGATCTCACGTCTGACCGCCTCGGGAAGGGCTTGGAACCTCTCACTGTGCGCGCCCCACGGCGGCCCCCAGCGGGCGGCCAGAAAGCGGGAGACGCGGGCACTGATGGCCACGTCGTTGGGGACGGCCTTGGCCCTGAATGTCTTCCCGCTGTGGAGGGCGGCGACCACCACCTGCCGGTTGAACATGACGCACGGTATCCACGGTCGCTCGACGAACCAGAAGACCTCACGGGGTGCATCCCACTCCTCGAGGAGGTAGAACGGCCCTTCGGTGAAGCCGGCCCCGAAAGACTGTGGCAGGTCGCACTTGGCCCGCATCCAGTCGACGAACCGGGCGTCGAGGAGCTCGGCATCGGAGTCGAGGAGCAACAGGAAGTCGTCGCTCAGATTGAGGAACAACTGGTCGAGGGTGGTGCCGTGATCGCGCAGCGGCCTCTCGATGAGGTCGAAGTCGTGGGTGCCCATCAGCCGCTCGAATGCACTGCGGCTGGCGGCGGTCGGGTCGCAGTTGACCAGCAGGACCGGAGGACCGGCCAGCTCGATGGCTGACAGGACGGCTCGGGTGGCGATGAGGTCGGTGTTGACGTTGATGACGACCGTGCGGCACTTCACCGGGGCCAACTGTCGCAGGGAAGTCACGAGCACCGTGCACTACTGTACCGGCGTCACCCATGGAGAAGAGCCTGCGACCGCCTCCGACGGCCGACCTGACGCCGAGTGTGGCGGAGAGCATCCCGGTGGACGAACAGGTGCTGCGGTCACCATCGAGCCTGGCCGGGGTGTGGAGCTTTCGATGGCTTCTGATCCAATGGTCGCGACGCGACTTCACCGTGCAGTACAGGCAGAGCCTGCTGGGCGTGGTCTGGGCCATCGTCCAGCCGTTGATGCTGCTCGTCCTGTATGGCGTGATCTTCACTGCCTTCCTCGGCATCAAGCCGGATCGCGGCAGCTATGCGGTGTTCGCCCTGTGCGGTCTGGTGCCCTGGACCTTCATCTCGTCGGCCATCGGACGCTCGTCCGGGGCGATCGCCGGCAACGCCGGCCTGCTGCGGCAGGTGTATTTCCCCCGGGCCATCATCCCACTGGCCAGCACCGGTGTAACGGTGATCGACCTGGCGATCGCGACCGTGGTCCTATTGATCGCCCAAGGGGTGACAGCCGGCACCATCCACCTCTCGACGTTGGCGTTGGTCCCTATCTATCTCGGTCTGATCCTGTTCATGTCCGGCGTGTCGATCGTCGTGTCGGTGATCGGTGCCCTGGTCCGGGACATCCGCTTCCTCATCCCGCTGGCCCTGCAGGTGGGCTTCCTGGCGACGCCGATCATGTACCCACGTCGCGGCACCGTCCCGAGCCGGTACAGCTGGATCTACAGTCTCAACCCGGTCGCCCGCACCATCGAGGGCGTCCGCCAGGCGGTAATCGACGGCACCTGGCCACCGGCCTATGGGCTGGTGCTGCTCGTCGGCGTCGGGGCCGTAAGCCTCATCGTCGGGCTCCGCTACTCGGCTGCGGTGGAAGAGCGGTTGCCCGACCTCCTGTGAGCGAGCGGCGGCTTCGATGACCCAGGTCGTGGCCATGCGCGGCGTCACCAAGCGCTACCGGACCGGCCGGGAGCGGATCAACCTACGCGCCGCCATCCCGGGCCGGTGGGGTGAACCCACCAGGGGCGACTTCCACTGGGCCCTGAATGACCTCAACCTCGAGCTCGAGGCAGGCGGGAGCCTCGGCCTGATCGGGCCCAACGGTGCCGGCAAGTCCACGGCGCTGAAGCTGGTGGCCGGAGTCCTGTCCCCTACCAGCGGGACGGTAACCATCCGGGGCAGGACGGCATCTCTCATCGAGCTGGGCGCCGGGTTCCATTCCGACATGACGGGTCGCGAGAACGTCTACTTCAGCGCTGCGGTGTTGGGCATGAGCCCCCGGACCCTCCGCTCCCGGTTTGACCAGATCGTGGACTTCGCCGACATCGGCGAGTACATCGACACACCGGTGAAGCGCTACAGCTCAGGGATGATGGCCCGGCTCGGGTTCGCCGTGGCCAGCCATCTCGAGGCCGACGTGCTCGTGCTCGACGAGGTCCTGGCCGTGGGCGACGCCGCATTCCAGCGCAAGTGCCACGCCCGCATCGCCGAGAGCCGGAGGCAGGGCGTCGCCCTTCTCTACGTCACCCATGCCCTGTACACGCTGCCGATGCTGTGCGAGGAAGCCATCCTCCTCGCCGAGGGCACCGTCCGGTACCGCGGTCACCCCGACGACGTCGTCCAGGCCTACGAGCGGCTGACGCCGAGCGAGCGGGTCCCGGTCGCCGACGGGACCTACAAGGTGTTCACCGACATCCGCACGTCCCCCATGACGATCCAGGCCGGCGACTCCCTCGACTTCGACATGGAGCTGTTCCTGGCCGAGGGCCTGCCGCACGGGCACCTCATGGTGACGGCGGCCGACACCCAGATGAAGGTGCACGGGGCGGTGTCGTCGCGGCATGCCGGCATCCAGTTCGACCAGCCCGGGCGCCACGTGGTCCACTGCCGGATCGATGAGCTTCCGCTGCAGCCGGGTTCGTACGTCGTGTACGTCGCCTTCTTCGGTGACTACCGGCTTCCCCCTCTCGACGACCTGCGCATCTTCAAGCTCGAGGTGTTGGGCGAGCCGGTGGAGGCGGCATACGGAGCCGTCCGGATCCCGGCTTCCTGGTCTTCGGCGTGAGCCTACGGGAGGTGTCCCACCAGCCGGCCGGCGGTCAGAGGTTCGCCGGGTGGCTCGTGGTCGGCTGCGGGTCGTACCGGGCGATGAAGCCGCCAAGGTCGTCCGAGCACAGTTCCAGCGCCCGTCCCTGCACCACCTCCTCCGACCACTCCCACCATCGGATCCGGAGCAGGGCTTCGATGGTGGCGTGGTCGAATCGACGCTTCACCTCGCGGGCCGGGTTGCCGGCCACCACCGCGAATGGGGTCACGTCGTCGGCCACGACCGAGTAGGCGGCGATGACGGCCCCGTCGCCGATGGTCACCCCGGGGAGGATGTTGGCTTGTCGCCCCACCCACACGTCGCTCCCGAAGCGGACGTCGCGGCTTGAGCCAGCGCCGGTTGGAGCTTCGACGACGATCGTCGTTCCCGGCGCAATCGAGCAGTAGGACCCGATCGTGACCCGGTCGGCGGGCCCGTGCACGATGGGACAGCCATAGCTGGCGAGGCCCATCGAGATGGTGGCGGCGGACGCCGCCGGAAGGGTCACGTCGCCGGTCACCGGGGCCGTCGGTGTGGCCGGTGTGGCGGCCGCCGCCGGCGGCGGGAGAGGGGACCCGGCCGATGTCCCGGCGGATGTCCCATCCGGCGACCCGGCCGGGGCTTGGGCCGTCGGTTCGACGGGCACATCCAACCGGTGGGCCAATCCCCGCAGCAGATGGGCGAGTGCACTGCGTACCGGCGCCCGCCGTCCCTCCGAGCCATGGCCGCCCAACTGCGGCACCAGAACATGGGCTTGACCGCCAGTGAGGCGGTCGAGCCGCCAGACCGTCAAGTCGTCGTGCCAGCCCCACCACGCCGTCCCGGTCAACCGGTCGACGACGTCTTGGTCGAAGCGCAGCCCGACCTGCCTCGCCGGGTTGCCGGCAACCACGGAGTAGGGGCGGACGTCGCGGACGACGACGCTGTACGGAGCCACCGCCGCTCCATCGCCGATGGTGACGCTGGAGATGACGCGGGCACCTCGTCCCAGCCGCACACCGTGCCCGATCACGATGTCGCCCTTCGACCACGGGATGCCGATCCGGGCGCCCGGCAGGTCGAAGATCTCCCGCACCGGGAAGGTGGTGACCCAGTCGACGCGGTGGTTGCCCCCGATCATGAGCTCGACGTCCGGCTCGACGTAGAGGAAGCAACCGGCTCGCACCCCGCCGCCGTCAGGTGTGTAGATGGCCACCACAGGCCGGCCATGCAGGTGACGGCCGGTGGCGAAGTGAGCGCTGCTCCCGGCCGCATCAAGCACACCGGCCGGCCCTGAGCCGGCCACAGGCGCCATCGGGGCGGCAACCTACCACCTCGACCCGTTCTGACCCCCCGCCCAGGCGCTTGGCGCCTAGGAACCGACACGATTGAGTCAGGTTCAGCGCTGCGCCAACAAGGTCAGTGATGGCCGCTTCGAGTTTGTCGAACCGACGGCGTAGCGGCGTGGGAGGGCTGCGTCGGGTTCGAGGATGGCGGCCAGCCCACGAACGCAGGATACCCCCGTAGGGTGTGGGTGAAGAACGTCGCCGCTAGTAGGCCGAAGGATGACCTGACCGCTCGTCGGGCGGGGGCGAAGCCCCGGTAGGCCTATGGTGGCTCGTCTGTGAGCGGCCTCGTGGCGGAGGTCGAAGCTCCGCTTGCCGTGCGCGAAGCGGTCGGCATGGGGTCCATGGTGCCGGTCCACGGCTGGTGTTTCCACCCAGAGCGGAAAATCCGCTGTCTGCAACTGCTGGTCGACGGCGAGCCCCAGGTCATGTTGGCGCAGAACATCCCGCGCCCCGACGTTCAGCGGGCCTGGGCCGGCCGCCCGCGGGGGAAGTTCAGCCTGTGCAGCGGCTTCTGGGGCTTTGCCACCCTGCGCCCGGGGCCCGACCGGGTTGTGCGGCGCCGCCTGGAGATCGAAGCCGAGCTGGTTGGCGGCGGACGGGAGAGGGCACTGATCGGGGACGTCGAGGTGGTCGCCGGCCCGTCGTTGCACCCGGCCCCGTCGCTGGAGCTCCCCGCAGGTCAGCCCGCGGCTCGAATCGTGGTCTGCATGTGCACCTATCAACCGCCACTTGATCTGTTCGAGGTCCAGGTCGAGTCGATGGTGGCCCAGAGCTTCAGCGACTGGGTGTGCATCGTGAACGATGACGGCTCCGACCCGGAACGCATCGACGGCATCGAGCGCATCTTGAGCCGGGACCCGCGCTTCCACCTGCGCCGGAACCCCCACCGGCTCGGCTTCTACCGCAATCACGAGCGAGCGCTGACCCTGGTCCCGGCCGAGGCCCAGATGGTGGCCTTCGCCGACCAGGACGACCGGTGGTATCCCGAGAAGCTCGAAGTGCTGTCGGCGGAGTTGGCCGGCGGAGCGGTTCTGGCCCACAGCGATGTACGGGTGGTCAACACTGAGGGCCGGGTCCTGGCCGAGACGCAATGGGACCTACGGCCGCCGAATCGGGGAGAGATGGCATCGCAATTGGTGGCGAACTCGATCACAGGCGCCGCCTGCTTGTTCCGAACCGAGCTGTTGGCGGCGTTGCTGCCGTTCCCCCATCGCATCGGGGCCCCCTATCACGACCATTGGCTGGGAGCAGTGGCCATGGCCACCGGGGACGTCCGTTATGTGGACAGGCCGCTCTACGACTGGGTCCACCACCGGGATCAGGTCACCTCCCAGACGACCTGGGTCCGGGCCGACCGCCTCCAGGCCCGGCGGTCGCGCTCACCTCTCCAGCGCATCTGCGGCCTCGGGCCCCGTGGCGTTGGCCGCACCATGGCGCTGTGGCGCCACATCTACTTCACCGAGGTGTGCCGGGTGTCGCTGTTCGCCAGGATGACCGTCGAGCGCTGCGGCGAGGCGATGACGAAGTCGGCTCGGAGCGAGGTCCGCCAGCTGATCGCGGCCGATGCCACCGCTCGAGGCCTGGCCGGCCTGGCCGTGCGCCGGCTGCGACGACGGGCGGCCAGCTCGCCGACGTGGGGTTTCGAGACCGAGCTGATGCTGGGACACCTCTGGCGCCGGCTGGCTTCTGCCGCCGGCCGCGCCGGCCTCCGTGCTCCGGGAGGGCGGTTCCCGCCTCTCCCTGTGGCCGATGGTGACGAGATGGTGACCGTCAGGTCCTCGGCGTCCCCCATTCCCCCGTTCGAGCTTTAGTGGCGGGTGGGCCCCTTGGACCTGGCCGATCCCAGAGCCGACTACGAGCGGATCGGCCGCCGCATCCACGACCAGTTGATCGCCTGCCTACCGCAGGACTGGAGCTGGAAGGGCAGGAGAATCCTCGACCTCGGCTGCGGTGCCGGGCGGGTCCTGCGGCATCTGCTCGCCTACACCGACGAGGGCGCCGAGCTCCACGGCTGCGACGTCGACGAACCGAGCATCGAGTGGCTGAACGAGCACATGAGCCCCCCGGTGCACGCCTTTGCCAATGCCACCATGCCCCCCTTGCCGCTCGCCGACGACAGCCTCGACCTGGTTGTGGCCACGTCGTTCTTCACCCACATTTACCAGGGCTGGAGCGAGTGGCTGGTCGAGGTCCAGCGGGTGCTGGCTCCCGGTGGCCTGCTGCTCGCCACCTATCTGGGCGCCGGGATGTCTCATGAGCTCGGGCACCTGACCGGACGGCCCTACGACGCCGAGCAGATCGGAATGCTGGCACTGGGCTGCGAAGGTCACTACGAGTGGACCAACGTCTGGCAGGGGCCCTGGTGGTTCCGCGAGCACTGGGGCCGGGCCTTCGAGATACTGGAGCTTCACGAGAGCGGTTTCGCCGAGCGCCCAGGCCGGGGCCACGGCTGGGTGTTGATGCGGGCCCGCCGGACGTCGCTACGGCCAGCCGACCTGGAACGCCCGGTCGGTGCTGAGCTGTTGCGGGAGCTCACGTCCGCCCAGCTGAACGTCACCGCCCTCTTCAAAGGCCGACCGAGCTCTTCGTCGACAGGGACGCGGTCCTCGCCGAAAGGGACGGGCTGGCCAATAGTCTGGACGAGTTGCGGGGCAGCCTGAGCTGGCGGTTGACGGGCCCGGTACGCCGAGCCGGTCATCTGGCCGGGCAGCCGCACCAGAACGACGCGGCGGTGATCCCCGCGCTGTTCTCAGGTCTGGCGCAACCGCTTGGCCGGCACCAGGCCGGGGCCTGGCGATGGCCTGGTCCATGTCGTGGGTCACCCTTGCTATCCCGTCGGCTCGGGGACCCTCGTACCGATGAACAGATGGAATACCCAGATGGCAGAGGGCTTCGGGTCGGCCGCCAGCAGCCGGCGGTCGAGGACCCGGGCGACCCAGAGAACGGGCGCCAGGGCGGCGGCCCACATGCGGGGCTGGGAGAGCCGGGCCAAAAGGAGCTCCTGGGCCACGAGGTGGGCGATGCCCAGGCACGGTTCGGCGGAGTCGAGGCGAACGCGGCTGGCGAGCATGGCTTCGAGCTCTCCTGGGGCGAAGGGGTGCTCCTTGGGTGAAGGGCCTCCGGGAGGCTCGGCCCGCAGGCGCCGGTCGAGGCGGCTCCTGGCGTCCGCCTCCGAGGGGCCAACCCTGCGCAGGTCCCGGCGACTCAGCGCCATCGGCATCCGCTCCAGCCACCGCAGCCACTTCAGGCTTTTGGGCGGCTCGGACGGGCCGAGGGGGTCGTTGACCGGCTCGACGACCACCAGCCGCCCGCCATCTTTGAGCAACCCGATCGTCTCGTCGAGCGCCTCGCTGATCTCGTGGGTCGAGAGATGATGTAGGAAGGCGTGAAGGACGACGACATCGAAGCCCCGCTCACGCTCAGCGGAGAGAGCGCCGACACCGCCTTCGACGAAGCGCACCCGGTCGGCCACGTGGGAGGTAGCGGCAGCGACGCGTGCCAAGGCGACCTGGTCGCCCGAGAAGTCGAGCCCCACGACATTGCCGGCCGCCAGCCGGGCCATCAGCAACGACAGCCAGCCGGTGCCGCAGCCCACCTCCAGCACCTCATCACCGGCCCGGACCAGATCCACGACCCGGCGTAGATAGGCACCGCGCAGGAGGCGCTGGACGAATGGGGTCTGCACCCAGCAGAAGCGTTCCTCCAGATCCGCGTACTCGGTCCACCAGTCCTGCTCCGCCCGGTCCAGGGCGGGCGTGGTGGTCAGGTGGCGGGTCATGGCCTCACCCGCCCGACCTGGTGATCAGTCTGGCCACGTGGGCGACGCCCATCCGGGCCATGGCCCGGTTTCGCGGGACGACCGTCGGGAACCTGGCCAGGATCCTGAGGTGGGCGAGCATGGCCGGGCCATCGCCGGCGAAGCTCCGGGCCTGGTGGACGGCGTGCTGGAACAGCGGCCAGTAGACCGCCCGGTCATGGCGGCCGTCGGCCGTGGCGATGCGATCGAGCTGGTCGAGGCTCTGGCGCAGGTTGCCGGCGGATCTCCGCAGCGACGAGGTGTCGTTGCCTTCGAACTCCCGGTAGGCGCCAAGGCAATGGTTGCTGTACGCCACCGGGTACCGTCGGGCCAGCCGCCACCACATGTCCCAGTCCGCAGTGTGGGACAGCGACATGTCGAACCGGCCGATCTCGTCCGCCGCCGCCCGCTGGAACACGACACCCGCGAACTGGACCGGCGTAAGGCCCCATCGTGGAGTGGAGTAGGCCAACTCGCCATCGAAGCCCTCGCCGAGAACCGGCGACGTCCCTCGCCAGCGCCCTTCGTCATCGACCGTCACCACCCGGGCGAACGCGGCCCGACTGGCCGGGAACCGGCCGAGCAGGCCGTCGAAGGCGGAATAGGCGTCGGGCATGACCATGTCGTCGGCGTGGAGGATGTGCACCCAGGGCCGTTCCGCCCGTTCTATGCAGGCGTTGAAGTTGGCCACCATCCCGACGTTGCGCTCGTGGCGATGGAATCCCACGCTGCCCCCGCCCACCTCGGCCACCACCTTCTCGGGATCGTCGGTCGACGCGTCATCGACCACCTCGATCTGGGCCTGGTCGAGGCCCTGGTCACGCAGGGAGTGCAGAGTGTCGCCGAGGTAGGCGGCGCAGTTGAAGGTGGGGACCATGACCGAGAGATGACGACCACCAGCCGCCAATCCGCCGCCCGTCACCCCGTGGAATGCTCGGCCGTGCGAACCGGCGATGCCGCCTCGTCCAGCCTGTTCATCCGCCCCGCCGTGCAGGCGTGCCCACCGATGGTGGTCGGCCCCGCCCCGGCGGGGAGGATTGACCGGGGACGGGACACCATCCGTACTCTAGAGGAGGCATGTCGCTCCCTCCCGGCCGGTCCCCGGGAAGAACGGGCGCCCCTCGGGTGACCGTCGTTCTGCCCGTGCGTGACGTCGGCTCGACCATCGCCGAGCAACTGGCTGCCCTGGCGGCCCAAACCTATACCGGCTGGTGGGAGCTGGTCGTGGCCGACAACGGTTCGGTGGACGATACCCTGCGGGTCCTCACGCGGTGGTCGGACCAGTTGCCCCGCCTCAGGATTGTGGACGCCTGCGCCCGCCCCGGCATCACCTTCACCCGCAATGCCGGCGCGGCTGCCGCCGAGGGAGAGCTGCTTCTGTTCTGCGACGGCGACGACGTGGCGGCCCCGGACTGGATCGAGGCCATGTGCGCGGCCGCCGTTCATGCTGACCTGGTCGGCGGTCACGTCGACGTCGAGCAGCTCAATACTCCGTTGCTCCGCCAGTGGCGGACCTCGCTGACCGAGCGGGGGCTTCCCGTCCCGATGGGCCTGTGGAGCCACGTCATCGGCGCCAATTTCGCGGTGTGGCGGGACGTCTACTGGGCGGTGGATGGCTGCGACGAATCCTTCGGCGCGGGCGACGACGTCGACCTGTCCTGGCGGGTCCAACTGGCGGGCGGCACCATCGCATTCGCCCCCGAGGCGGTGGTGCACTACCGCTTACGCCCGGACCTGCGCTCCACACACCGCCAGCTCGCCGCCTATGGCGTGGGCGCCGCTCTGCTGTACCGGAGGTTTCGGGCCCACGGGGCCGAACGCCCTCCGCTGGCCGGCACGGTCAAGTACTGGCTCCAACTCATCCAACGAGCACCCCGCCAGCTCGCCATCCCGGGCCAACGGGGCGCCTGGGTTGTGGACGCGTCCTACCAGTGGGGGCGCCTACGGGGTGCGCTACGCCACCGCGTCCTGTTCTGGTGACGCGGATGGCGGCGGCGGGCGACGCTCCCAGGCGGCCCACACGGCGGTGGCACCGGCGGGCGGGGCGGGGGCCAGTCCTACGCCCGACGGGGGGATGCCCAGGTGCGAGCGGCGGACAGCTAGCATGCCGGGGCGTGAAGCTTCGGGTTCGGCAACTCCGAGGCTGGTTGGCGACCTCCGGCGGCCGCAAGGCAGTGCGATACTCGCTCGTCTCGGTGATGAATGTCGCCTTGGGCGAGGCCGTGCTCGGTCTGTCGTACCTGTTCCTTCACTGGTCGGCGGCGGTCGCCGCCGTCTTTGCCGTCGGCCTGGCGACGGTCCCAGCCTACTTCCTCAACCGGATATGGGTGTGGGGGAGGGCCGGCCGCTCGCACTTCGCCAAGGAGGTCATGCCGTTCTGGATTCTGGCTTTCGTGGGCCTCGCGTTATCGGCCTTGGCGGCCCAGGCCGCGGAGATAGGGGCCAGGGGCCTCACGGCATCGAGACCTTTTCAGACCGTGATCATCATGAGTGCCATCCTGATTGCCTCCGCGGTGTTGTGGGTGGTCCGGTTCTTCGTGCTCGACACGCTCGTGTTCTGCCGGCAGGATCGAGTCGAGCAGTTCTCCCCGAAGACCGCTGATGCCAGCGGCTGAAGGTGTCCTCCTCGGGTACTCCATTCGCCGGGTGATCCTGGAGCAGTCGAAGCGGGCCAACGTGGGCCACATCGGCTCGTGCCTCTCGGTGGCCGACATCATCGCCGCTCTCTACGGCGGAGTGCTCCATGTGCCCGAGCCCGATGACCCCGACCGCGACCGGTTCATCCTCTCGAAGGGCCATGCCGCTCTGGCTCTGTACGCGGCGTTGCACCTTCGGGGATGGGTGAGCGCGGCGGAACTCGACACATTCTGCGGTGACGGCAGCCGTCTTGGAGTACATCCAGAGCACGTGGTTCCTGGCGTGGACTTCTCCACCGGGTCTCTCGGCCAGGGCCTCTCCTACGGGGCGGGGGCGGCCCTGGGGGCTCAGTTGCTGGGTTCCCGGCGTCGGGTGTTCGTCCTGATCAGCGATGCGGAGTGCAACGAGGGAGCCACCTGGGAAGCGGTCATGTTCGCGGCCCACCGCCGCCTCGCCAATCTGGTCGCCATCGTGGATCTCAACGGTCAGCAGGCTCTCGGTCCGACCAGGGACGTGCTCGACCTCTCTCCCATGTCCGAGCGGTGGCGGGCATTCGGGTGGGACGTCCATGAGGTCGACGGCCACGACGAGAAGCGGCTCGGTGGGGTCGTCGCCCACCTCGAAACGGTCTCTGGTCGGCCCCATGTCCTGATCGCCCGCACCGTGTTCGGCCGAGGCGTGTCGTTCATGGAGGGCCAGATCCGCTGGCATTACCTGCCCATGTCCGACGAGCAGTACGCCCACGCTCTTCGGGAGGTGGACGACGCCTCATGCGCCGCAGCTTTGTTCACACACTGATCGAGTTGGCCGACCGCGATCCCCGGGTCGTCCTGCTCACCGGCGATCTCGGGTTCATGGTCTTCGAGCCCTTCATAGAGCGCTTCCCCGACCGTTTCTTCAACGTCGGCGTGGCCGAGCAGAACATGGTCGGGGTCGCCACCGGGCTCGCTGATGCCGGCTTCGTGCCCTTCGTCTACTCCATTGCGACCTTCGCTTCCATGCGGGCCTACGAGTTCATACGGAACGGCCCTCTCCTCCACCAGCTGCCGGTTCGCGTCGTCGGGGTCGGCGGCGGCTTCGAGTACGGCACGGCCGGCCCCAGCCACCACGGGATCGAGGATGTCGCAGTGATGCGGGCCCTGCCGGGCATGACGGTCATTGCGCCCGCCGACCATGCCCAAGCAGTGGCGGCCATCCGGGCATGTTGGGACCTGCCCGGGCCGGTTTATCTCCGCCTGGGCAAGGACGATCATGTGCTCGTCCCCAACCTGGACGGTCGGTTCAGACTGGGTCGGGCCGAGGTGGTGCGCCATGGGGGTGATGTGGCCATGGTGGCGATGGGGGCGGTCTCAGCGGAGGTGGCGGTCTCCGCCGCCGATCTGTCGGAGAACGGGATCGAGGCCACCGTGGTCGTCGTCGCCAGCGTCAGCCCCCCGCCGGTCGAAGACCTGGTACGGATCCTGGATGGATTCGCCACCGTCATTACCGTCGAGGGCCACTCCGTCGTCGGCGGCCTCGGCTCGCTGGTGAGCGAGGTGGTGGCGGAGCGGGGTCTCGGCTGTCGGGTGATCCGCCGCGGTGTCCGCTGTTTCGGCGACGGCAGGGGCGGTGGCCACGCATATCTCGACAACCGTCACGGGCTGTCCCGCCGCGCCCTGGTCCGGACGGCGAGGGAAGCGTTGGTCGGACTTCACACATCATGACGGGCGCACTCGTCCCGAGGACCAGGGCCGGGGTCAGGCTGAGTGCCGTCATCGCTTGTTACCGCGATGCGCCGGCCGTGCCCCAGATGTACCAGAGGTTGGTGGCCGCCTTTGCCGAGATGGATGTCGACTACGAGATCATCTTCGTCAACGACTGCAGCCCCGATGACGCGGCTACCGTTCTGGCCGCGCTGGCGGCGGCTGACCCGAAGGTAGCGGTCATCAACCACTCCCGAAACTTCGGGTCACAGAGTGCTTTCACCAGTGGCATGCGGGTAGCCACCGGTGACGCCGTCGTACTGCTCGACGGTGATCTCCAGGACCCTCCCGAGGTCATCGACTCGTTTTTTGAGAAATGGCTCGAAGGTTATGATGTGGTATACGGGATAAGGTCCAAGCGCGAGGCCACACGGTTCCTGAAGATCGCCTACAAGGCGTTCTACCGACTGTTCCGGGCGGCGTCGTATGTGCCGATGCCTCTTGATGCCGGTGACTTCTCTCTACTCGACCGACGCGTCGTGGCTGCCATCAACCGACTTCCCGAGAACAATCGGTTCATTCGGGGCCTGCGTGCATGGGTTGGATTCCGTCAGACCGGGATCAGCTACGTGCGGCCCGAGCGGCCGTTCGGCCGGACCACCAACAGCCTGCGCAAGAATCTGGGTTGGGCCCGGAAGGCCATCTTCTCGTTTTCGTATATTCCCATCGACATGATCACCCTGCTTGCGCTCGCAACATGTGCTGTATCCCTTGTGCTGGCGATCGTTCTGGTGGTGGTGAGGATCGCCGATCCGAGGGCCGTCCCCAGCGGTTTCACGACCGTCATCGTGTTGGTGCTGTTCGTGGGTGGGATCCAGTTGCTGTGCCTGAGCATCATCGGGTCGTACCTGGCTCAGATGTACGACGAGATCAAGCGTCGTCCCCCCTACATCGTCGAGTCCTTTCTCAACCCGCCATCGCCGCGGCAGCAACAGACGGGCGCCGACGCCGAGGCCGACAAGTGGGGTTAGTGGACCTAGTCTCGACGAGATGCGCCATATGCGACACCACGGAAAAGGCCACCGAGGTATATCCCGCCAACTTCCGGCCCGATGACCTGAATCCCGCCACCTTTTCGGCCCGCCGACCGCCCGACCGGGTTCATTATCGCATGGTTCGCTGCGGTACCTGCGGGTTGGTGCGCTCCGATCCGATCGTCCGTCCCGACACGCTCACCGAGCTCTACCAGGCGAGCGGCTTCGACTACGACTTGGAAGTGGACAACCTCCGAGCCACCTATGGTCGCTACCTGGCCAAGATTGGTCGCTATTGCGGAAACCGGCCGTCATTGCTGGAGATCGGTTGCGGGAACGGCTTCGCGATGGAGGAGGCGCTGGGACGAGGATTCACCACGGTCCAAGGTGTCGAACCGAGCACCGCGGCGGTGGCTGATGCGGCGCCCGCCGTGCGTACCTCCATCCTTTGTGACGTCATGCGTCCCGGTCTTTTGGACCCCGACCAGTTCGACGCCGCCTGTCTCTTCCAGGTGTTTGACCATCTCCCCGACCCGGGAGGATTACTCGATGAATGCTGGAAGGCGCTGAAGCCTGGAGGTCACCTCCTCATTCTCAATCACAACGTCCGGGCGCTGTCGGCCCGCCTCCTTGGGCGAAGAAGCCCTATCATCGACATCGAGCACACCTATCTGTACAGCCCTGCCACCCTGTCCCGCATCTGCCTCGCCCACGGGTTCGAGGTCAGGGAGACGGGCCCGGTGTGGAACCGGGCGCGGATCGGATACCTGGCTCACCTGGCCCCCCTGCCGCCGCGGCTGCGACGTGGGGTCTCCACAGTCTGTGACTCGACGCTCCTCGGGCGGGTCAGTCTCCCGCTGCCGCTGGGTAACCTCTACCTCATTGCCCGGAGGCCTTCGGCGTCGGTTGCCCCTGATCATGCTGCCGGCTGATCTCATCGCCGGAACGGCGTGGGCACGTCCGGCTATGGACCGCTGAGCGACGTGTAGAACTCGTGGATGTGCCTGTGGTCACGGATCCAGCTCACGAGCAGGCGGAACCCTTCGGAAAGGGTCCGGCTGGGTTGCCATCCGAGCTCGCCGCGGATCCTGCTGCTGTCGGCGACCCACACGTCGGTGTCCCAGGTTCGAGGTGGCATGGAGCCCCAGATCGGCTCGGCGTCGATGCTCAGTTCGGCCCGGACCAGCTCGATGACCTCCTGCAGCGATGTCTGGAGGCCGGTGCCCACGTTGTAGACAGCCCCTGGCTCTTGGTTGGTGGTGGCCGCCGCCACCATGCACGCATTTACGACGTCGTCAACGTAGATATAGTCTCGGGCCGTTTCTGGGCTGACGAGATCAGGAAGCTCGCCACGCAATCCCCGCATCACCAACGTCGGCATTAGCCGACTGGGTTCCTCCCAGGGACCGTAAACGGAGTAGAGGCGTAGCGTGCGAATGGGAAGGTCTCGGGCGTGGCCGGTATAGCGACAAAAGAGCGTGGCCGAAGCCTTGGTGACCGCATACTGGCTGTTGGGCTCTAACCAGTCGGTTTCGCTGGGTGAGTGGTCTTTCGCCCCGTACTCTGACGATGATCCCGTCTGCACGAAGGCCTCGAAGCCGGTGGCGAGGGCCGCCTCAAGCAGATGGATGGTGCCGAGAAGGTTCGTCATCAGCATGGCGCGGAGGTCGGTCTGCCATGAATAAGCGCCATGGGCAGCCAGATTGAAGACCCAGTCGGGCCTCGCCCGGCGTACCGCGTCCGTCACGCCGGCTTGGTCCTGAAGGTCGACTTCTTGGATGCGGACGTCGGCTGCGACGTCCCTGATGCGCCAGGAGGGGCAGTCGGGCCGCAGGATCAAGAAGACCTCGTGGCCGTCGGTCAGCAGACGACGGGCGACATTCGAACCGATGAAGCCGGTGGCGCCGGTGAGGAGGACCCGCTTCACATGCGGGCGGGCCGGCGCGTGTCGCACTGCCGGGAAATAAGGCTCACAGTGGCGAGCTCAGACATGCGGACCCCTTGTCGTCGGTGCATGCAGCCGGCAGTAGCATAGAGGCCGAGAGTTGGAGGCCGCTCCTTGGCCCTTGGCCGGTCAGCAGGTCCCCTCAGCACCCGTGCTGTTTCTTGACCGCGCGGCAACGAAAGGAGCGCACCCATTGTCTACCTGGCATCATCCCAAGTTGGACGGGTTCAAGGCCGACCTGGCGGACAACGAGGGTTACCTGTACACGACGAATGCGCGGCTGAGCAGCCGGCTGGCGAATCAGCGTGCCACCGATGCGCTGCTGGACATCGCCGATTTCCAGAACAGGCGGATCATCGATGTGGGCTGTGGAGACGGCGCCACCACTGTCGAGTTGTTGGCCGTGGCCAAGCCGGCCAGCATCCACGGCATCGACGCGATCTCCGAGGCGGTCGAGCTGGCCAGCCAGAGAGTGGAAGATCAGAGATTGACCTTTTCAGTCTGCAGCGCTTCCGATCTGCCGTATGTGGACGACAGCTTCGACATCGCTTTGGTCCGTGGGGTGCTGCACCATATGCCCAAGGCACAGGAGGCACTCCGAGAGGCGCTACGTGTGGCTCCCATGGTCGTGGTTCTCGAGCCCAATGGTTACAACCCAGGGCTGAAGCTCTTCGAACGCTTCCACCCGTATCACATAAAGCACGGTGAGATGTCCTATGCCCCAAAGACCCTTGATCGGTGGATCCGCGAGATCGGAGGTACCGTTGAACGTCGCACATGGGCGGGGCTCGTGCCCATGTTCTGCCCGGATTGGTGCGCCGTCGCATTGAAGAGGGTCGAGTCGGGGTTCGAGAGGGTGGCCTTGGCGCGGGCGATCGGATGTGCCGTGTACGTCTTCGCCGCCGTCCGTCAGCCGGGGCCTCCCTCGTCGAGCTGCAGCCGCCCGTAAGCGCCAACGGCCACGCCGACCTAACCTCCTTCGGCTTGATGGCGAGCCGACGCGACGCCAGCGATGGCGTGGGAGCTCCGGGGTGACGGCACCGGCAGTTGGGCGGCCCGACCTGATGGCCGTCGTGGCTGAACGGGTGATCGCCCACGAGATCGGGTGGCGCACGGGGCGGACCCTCTTACTGGACGTGCCGATCGATCCCGGACTGCCGCCGCTGCCCCTGCTCGCCGGACGGGCGTTCCCACCAGCCCTACTGGAACGCCGCCTTCGCTTTCTGCGGGCCATGGAGTGGTACCCGGACGAGGCGCCGGCCGTGACGCCGGGAGTCGACCCCGCCCTACCCGACGAAGCCAGCCTGGCCGACTGGGTGGCCGCCGTCTTCGGCGCCGCTGTGGTCCTGTCGAGCGACCCCCGGGTCGGCGCGCTCGCCTGGTCGCTCGGTCGTCCCGTCAGGGGCGTGGCCGCGGGGACGACCGACACGGGGCCGCTCGACACCTTCTTCGACCGGGCCGCCGACGCCCTGGACCCGGACTGGCGTCGGCGGGCAAGGGCCGACATGGGCACCTCCCCGCCGTGGTCGAGGCTGGAGACGGCCACCGTGGGGGCGGACCGCTGGTTCGGGCGGGGTCGGGCCGGGCCGCTGTGGTCGGGCCTGTCCGGCCTGGTGGCCGGCGCCGGCGACGAGAAGCGGAAAAGGTGGGGTTGAGCCGCGTCGACTTCCCCCCCTGCGACGAGCCCGCCGCCAGTCTCGTCGTGGTCGTCTACGGCGGGTACGGCTTGGCCCGCCGGACGCTCGAGGCCATCGCCCGGTCCACGGACGAGCGCTACGAGGTCATCGTCGTCGACAACGCCTCGCCCGACCGTGCCGGCGCACGATTGCAGGACGAGGTGACCGGGGCCCGCTTCGTGTTGAACTCCCGCAACGTCGGCTTCGCCGCGGCCGCCGACCTGGGTGCCCTGCACGCCCGGGGCCGGCACGTCGGCATCCTGAATGCCGACATCGAGCCCGGACCGGGCTGGCTGGCTCCGCTGGTCCGGGCCCTCGACGACGACTCCCAGGCCGGCGCCGCCGCCCCGATGTACCTGGAACCGGACGGGCGGGTGCAGGAGGCGGGTGTCGTGCTGGGGGAGGATGGCCGTGGCTATGGCTACGGCGACCGGTTGGCGGCGGACGACCCT
>JBBSHS010000017.1:0-39402 GCA_038232515.1 Acidimicrobiales bacterium | reverse complement strand
GGGCGTTCCCACCACGTCGTAGGTGGCCGTGCCCAACAGGGTGCTGGCGCTGAGCGTGGGCCGCATGTCGATCTGGAGCTCCAGGTACATGTCCAGCCCGGCGACGCCCCGCCCCGGGTCGATACGGGGCTTGGGCACCGGCAGGGGCGTACGGTTCCATTGCTCGGCGGCCAGCACCTGGGGGCTCGGTGTCGCCGCCACCGGCGCCGGGATCGCAGTGCACAATGCGTAGTTGGGCAGATTGGATCGCAGGTTTGGGAGATATTGACTGCCCTCAAGGGCCCGCAGCCGAGACTCGTACAGATTGCTCTGGGACTGCTGCGTCTCGACGTCGGGTGCGACGACGGTTCTGTTGTGGACACACGGCCCGGTTGTACCGTCACCCAGGATCGGCACATCATAGGTGAATACTGGAGCCGCTGACCCCCCGCCACTGCCCCTGCTGCCTCCACCGGATGCGGGACCGCCACCGGGCACCGAAGTATAGACCGGAATGACGCCTGGTTCATCCTGATTATAGTGGACGGGGGAGTCTCCGCTTGGTGGGTTCAGCGATGTCGGACGGTACGAAGAGAGCCCGGCTTGGGGGGCGGGAATGCTTCCGCTCAGCGAAGGGGTTCGTAGAGGCAGAAGGCTCATAGGGATTGCTGCGAGCATTCTCACGAAGCGCATTGGTCCTCGGCGGGAGTCGGATGATCGGGATCTTTCGGGATCACTGTGTAGCTCACCTGCCATGGCGTTGGATTTAGATGCTCAGCATCTTGTTCGCGATTGATGGGTCGAATGGACACGAGGTCTTGTCCTACCGGGACCGGGGTTTCTGCCAGACGAGAAAAGTCCTCGGTGGCGATGAAGGAAATGCATTGAGGGATGACGGTCACGAGCTGAGTAGGGGTAGTGATAATGGGACCTCGACTCTCCTGCGGCTTCACGTTGATGTGTGGCTTATTCGCAGCAACTGCGGAGTCCGTCAACTGGTCGTCCAACGCCGGCTCGGCAAACTCGGCCCGTAGAAGAGAGAACGCATCCGGGGATACACGGTGATCCCGCTCGATTACCGCGACCTGCTCTAGATGAAGGAGGTTCAGCTTCGCCATGACGGCGGTGAGATAGGGCAGGTCGATCACGGCGGGGGGCACGCTCGGGTCGACGGGGACCATGGTGGTCGTGGTGGAGGTGGGCACGGTGGTCGGGTCGTTCGACACGGCCACCGCGGAGGTGGGCGGCGGCGTGGCGGCGCCTTTGGCGTGACCGCACGCGGACAACAGCGTCAGTGTGGCGACGAGAGCCACGATGCGTTTCATGGCGGTTCGGACTCTACGCCGCTCGACATGTCCTGGCAAGAGCTCGGCGACCAGGTCGACCTGGGTCAGGCTCCGCTGGTCAGCTCGGCCAACTCGTCGGGTTGGAGGTCAAGGCTGGCGGCGCCAACGTTCTCCTCCATATGGGCCAACGAGCCGGTGCCGGGGATGGGCAGGATGGAGGGCGAGCGGGCCAGGAGCCAGGCCAGGGCCACCTGCTGGGCGGTGGCACCGTGCCGTTCGGCGATGGCGCCCAAGGCGGCGTTGGCGTCGAGGTCCTGGATCGGGGCCCACGGCAGGAAGGCGATGCCCTCGGACTCACACAGGTCGACGAGGGTGTCGGACTTGCGGTCGGCGGCGTTGTAGCGGTTCTGCAACGAAACGACCGGAGTGATCTGCTGGGCCCGGTGAAGCTGGTCCTCGGTGCTGTTGCACAACCCGATGTGACGGATCTTGCCTTCGTCCTTCAGCGCCACGAGCTCGCCGATCGATTCCTCGAGCGGCACGGCGGGGTCAGGGCGGTGGAACTGGTAAAGGTCGATCTGGTCGAGCCGAAGGCGCCGGAGGCTGCCTTCGCAGGCGGAACGCAGATGCTCCGGTCGCCCGTTGGCGTCCCACCTTCCCGGCCCCGGGCGGACCAGACCGCCTTTGGTCCCGATGACGAGGTCGTCGGGATAGGGGTACAGGGCCTCGGCGATGAGGGTCTCGCTCACGTCGGGGCCGTAGGAGTCGGCGGTGTCCAAGAAGTTGACACCGAGGTCCACCGCCCGCCGGAGCACGGCGTGAGCGCGCTGCCTGTCGGGTGGCTCCCCCCAGATGCCGTCACCGGTGACTCGCATGGCACCAAAACCCAGGCGGTTCACGCTGATGTCGCCGCCGATGCCGACGGTCCCGGCAGCGGCAGCCGACACGGCGGTGTGTTCGGGCATATGGATCTCCTTGCACTCGATCGGTCCGGCTCGCCGAAGAGCGCTGCCGGCATGGCGCCGTGTCAGCGAGGTGTGTGTTCGGCATTCGTCATCTACCCCCGCCCTCGACCGGGCAACCGGTCAGGGGCTGCCGGCAGGGCGCGGCGACAGGCCGGACTCGGGCCGGCCCGCCGGGGGATCTGTCAGCTGGCGGACGAGCCCAGACCGGAATCCGGGTGCCCCCAGACGTCAACGGGGCGGGGCCGGGCAGGATGGTGGGCGTGACCGGCCAGCAACCTTCGCACGACGGCCGTCTCGTGGCGCGGCGCGTGAGCGTGACCGGAAGGGTGCAGAATGTGTTCTTCCGGGACTCATGTCGACAGCAGGCGGCCAGCCTGGGGGTGAGGGGCTGGGTCACCAACAGCCAGGATGGCACCGTGGAGTTGCACGCCGAGGGGGCACCGGCGGCGGTCGCGTCTCTGGTCGACTGGTGCGGCACCGGGCCGTCCCACGCGTGGGTGACCGGTGTCCACCAGCGGGTCGTCGAGCCGGAAGGACACGCCGCCTTTCAGGTCCGTTGAGCTCAGCCCCGGAGGCGAGGCCAGAACACTCCGATAGGTGGCAGTCTGGCGAGATGGCACTCCTAAGCGAACACGACATCTCCACCGCGCTCCCTGGCCTGGGCTGGGAGCGCGACGGTGAGGCGCTGGTCAAGGTGGTCAAGGGCCAGGATTTCGGCGCCGCCCTCACCTATGTCAACGCCGTGGGCAGGACGGCCGAGGCAGCCGACCACCATCCCGACATCGACATCCGTTGGAACACGGTGAAGCTGCGTCTGTCCACCCACTCCGAGGGCGGCATCACCGACAAGGACCTCGCGCTGGCCCGCCAGATCGACCTTATCGAACAGCCTTCATGAGGCCGGCGGCATCGGCAGAGCCGCAGCCGGGAACACTGGACAAGCTCACGAGGCTGCCTGGCGGCGATCTGGTGGCGGCGGCCGACCGGCTCCTGCATGGCGGCATGCCGGTCCGCACGATCCTGCTGCTCGACCTGTCCAGCATGCCGACCGACGTGGAGCCGGCCGACCCCATCACCGCCAAGCTGCTGACCCGGCGATCTCCGAGCCTGCGTCGGGTGGTCGACGGGCTGGCGCGGGCGGCGGCCGACGACCGCGTCGTCGGCCTCGTAGCCCGGGTCGGATTCCCGGTGGCCGGCTTGGCAGGCGTGCAGGAGCTGCGGGATGCCATCGCCGGCTACCGGGCCAGCGGCAAGCGGGCGGTGGCGTGGTCCGAGGACCTGCCCGGGTTGGCCTCGGTCTACCTGGCGGCCGCCTTCGACCACGTCATGCTGCAACCGTCCGGGACCGTGGGCCTGACCGGAGCGGCCCGGGACGTGTCGTTCTACGCCGACGGCCTGGCCAAGGCGGGGATCGAGGCCGAGTTGGCCCACCGCCACGAATACAAGACCTACAGCAACATCTTCACCGAGAGCCGTTACACCGACGCCCACCGCAGGTCCGACGCCCGGGTCCTGGAGAGCTGGTTCGACCAGATCGTGGCCGGCGTGGCCGAGGGCCGGGGACTGGCCGAGCAGGACGTACGCAGGTTGGCCGAGAGGGGGCCGCTCCGGCGCGACGAGGCGCTGGAGGCCGGTCTGGTCGATGGCGTGGGCTACCGGGATGAGGTCATCGGGGCGGCGCGGACCGAGGCCGGCGACGATGCCCGCGTGGTGGACTTCTCCACCTACGTGAGGAAAAGGCGGAAACCGCGACTGGCCAGGAGAGCTCCGTCCGTCGCTCTGGTGGCTGTAAACGGGGCCATCGTGCCCGGCCGCAGCGGCTTCACGCCCTTGCCGCACCCCGGGCCCAGCGCCGGCGCCGACACGGTGGCGGGGGCCATACGCGCAGCCACGGCCGACCCGTCGGTGCGGGCCATCGTGATGCGGGTCAACAGCCCCGGCGGATCGGTCACCGCCTCCGAGGCCATCTGGCGCGAGGTGGTGAGGGCCCGGCAGTCCGGCACCCCGGTGGTGGCATCGTTCGGTGACGTCGCCGGGTCCGGCGGCTACTGGGTGGCCATGCCGGCCGACGGCATCGTCGCCCACCCGGCCACGGTCACCGGTTCCATCGGCGTGGTCGGCGGCAAGTTCGTGGCTCGTGACCTGAAGCACCGCTTCGGGGTCGAGGTCGACGGCGTGCGCACGACGGCCGACGCCGGCATGCTTTCGCCCAACCGACCTTTTACGCCGGCTCAACGGGCCAATCTCGAAGCCGGGCTCGACCAAGTCTACGACGACTTCGTGGCCCACGTCGCCGAAGGGCGGGGGATGACATCCGACGCCGTCGAGAAGATGGCCCGCGGGCGGGTCTGGACGGGGATCGATGCCCGAGACGGCGGCCTGGTCGACCAGCTCGGTGGCTACCCGGCCGCCATCCGCCTCGCCTGTGAGGTGGCCGGTATCCACCCCCATGCCGGAGTCGAGGTGAAGGTGTTCCCCGACCCGTCGGTTCTGGGCCGCCTTCGGCACAGGGACGGCTCCGAACCGCCTGCGGCACGACTGGTGGCGTGGGCCTGGACGGCGGTGGCCGAACAGGCCATGCGGTCGACGACGGCGGTCATGGGCGTGCAGGCGCGCCTGGACGGTGACTGGCGGATGGGGTAGCCGGCCACACGGTTATCGTTCCGGCGTGCCTGACCAGCCGGTGTACGTGTCGCGTCTCGTGCGCCTTGCGTTCCTCGATGCGGAGGGCGCTCCTCTGGGCCGGGTCGACGACGTGGTCATCGCCCCCTCGCGCCCGACCGAACCACCGGTGGTCCTGGGGTTCGCCGTGCTCGTCGACCGGCGGCGCATCTTCGTGAGCGGCAACCGGGTGTCGGATATAGACCCGTCCGGCGTGCGGCTGGTACGCGGGTCGGTCGACTTCCGCCGCTTCCACAAGCGCCAGGGTGAGCTGCTCGTGCGCGAAGACCTGTTCGGCCGTCCCATCGGCGGTGAGGTCGTCAACGACCTGTCGATCATTCGTGCCGCCCGGGGCTCGCGGGCCTGGGTGGTGACCACCGTGGCCCTCGCCTCCACGGGTCTGCTGCGACGGCGGCGCACCGGGCGGACGGTGGCGTGGTCGGACACACCCACCTTGTTCGACACCGGTGGGCAGATGGCACGCGAGGTGGCCGCGCTGCGCGACCTGCACCCAGCCGATGTCGCATCTCGCGTCTCCCGGCTGCCGTTGGTCCAGCGCCGGCAGCTGGCCGAGGCCATGGAGGACACCGAGCTGGCCGACCTCCTGGAGGAACTGCCCGAGGACGAGCAGGTGCGGCTCATCGCCAACCTCGACACCGAGCGGATGGCCGACATCCTGGAGGAGATGGAGGCAGACGACGCTGCTGACCTCCTGGGTGAGCTACCGGCGGCCAAGCAGGCCGAGCTGCTCGATGCCATGGAGCCGGAGGAGGCAGACGACATGCGGCGCCTTCTGAGCTACGAGCCCGACTCCGCCGGCGGGCTCATGAACCCCGAGCCGCTCGTCCTCACCGCCGATGTCAGCGTGGCCGAGGCCATGGCCCGGGTGCGCGAGATCGACGTGCCCCAGGTGCTCGGGGCCAACATCTTCGTCGTGGAACCGCCCACCGAGACACCCACCGGGCGCTACCTGGGCCTGGTGGGCTTCCAGCGGCTGATGCGGGTACCACCGGGCAATACGATCGGCGAGTTCGTGGAGGAGGAGCCGGAGCCCGTGCCCCCCGACCTTCCCGAGGCTGAGGTGGCTCGCAGACTGGCCACCTATGACGGACTGGCCCTGCCCGTCTGCGACCACTCCGGTCGCCTGCTGGGCGCCGTCACCGTCGACGACGTGCTCGACCGCGTGCTGCCGGTCGACTGGAGGCAGCGGTGAGATCACGCCGCCGGGCCCGGGAGGGCGGCCCACCTTGGCCCGACACGACGACCTGTCCAAGCCCAACCTGAACCGGGGGCGGCGTATCGAGCTGCCCCGACCCAACGAGGACGCGGTGGGCCGGGCCGCGGAGAGGACGGCCCGCTTCTTCGGGACGGCTGCCTACCTCATCGTCCAGACCTTCCTCGTCCTGATCTGGATCCTGTTCAACACGCTGGCCGTCACCCATCGGATCCACTTCGACAAGTACCCGTTCATCCTGCTGAACCTGGCCTTCTCCACCCAGGCGGCCTACGCCGCCCCGCTGATCCTGCTGGCCCAGGGGCGCCAGGAGGAACGGGACCGCCAACAGGTGGAACTGGACCGGGAGACGGCCCGGCGGACGCAGTCCGACACCGAGTACCTGGCCCGGGAGCTGGCCTCCATCCGCATTGCCCTCGCCGACGTGGCCACCAACGACGACCTCGACCGCCTCGCCGAGCGGGTGGCCGACCTGATGGCGGGCGGCGGACGCAAGACCAAGAAGCACAAGCACTTCGACAGAGACGATGCCCGACCTGACGCCGAGCACGCCGAGCCGGCCGAGCCGGCCGTCGACCCGGATGCGGCGTCGTGACCGTGGCGGGCAAGGAGCTGGCCTCGGGGTGGGCCCCATGACCATCGGCGGCGGCTGGTCCCGGCGATGGCTGCGCAACGGTGCCGCCAACCACGACGACGAAGGGGTGGGGGAGCCCACGGTCGACGAGGAGCTGCCCCCCGAAGCCCGCCGTGAGGCGCGCGTCCTGCGGCGGTACAGGACCGAGTTGCAGAACTTCGGCCGTCGCAGCCGGGCCACGGTGCTGTTGTCCGCGGTGGTGGGCGCCACCACCGGCGGGCTCGTGGCCCTGTACTCCGGGGTGGGCAAGAAAGTGGTGTTCGAGCGCATCTTCGACGGGCCGTTGTGGCTGCAGGTCGCCGGCCCGGTGGCGGCCTTGTTGTTGAGCTACCTCTCTCTGCGCTATCTGGCCGGGGGCGCCAGCCCGAGCACCTCCGACGAGTACATCAGGAATGTTCACGAGCTCGACCGTTCCATTCCCCTGCGGCCGGCCCCGGGCCGGCTGGTGGCCAGTTGGTTCACGCTCAGCCTGGGCGCCGGGTGCGGTTTCGAGGCGCCGGCCATCTACCTGGGTGCCAGCATCGGCACATACCTGCAGCGGCGCCTCCGGCCGTTGTTCACCGTCGATGAGGCCAAGGTGCTCATGGCGGCGGGCGCCGCCGCCGGGGTGGCCGCCGTATTCAAGGCGCCCGCCACCGGCGCCATCTTCGCGGTGGAGGTCCCGTACCGCGACGACATGGCCCGAAGGCTCCTGCTGCCCGCCCTTGTCGGCGCAGCCAGCGGGTACGTGGTGGACGCCCTGCTCACCAGCACCGCACCGCTGTTCCCCATCTCCTCGACGCCGGCGTTCGACCTGCGTGACCTTGGTGGGGCCGCCATCGTCGGCCTGCTGGGCGGCTTCGGTGCCCGCCTCTTCGCTTCAGCCATCCGGCGGTGCAAGGATTTCGCCCACCACACCAGTCCGCGCCTGCACGTCACCGTCGGTTGCGCCGGGCTGGCCGGGCTCGCTCTGGCCACCCACTTCATCTACGGCCAACCCTTCAGCCTGGGCGACGGCGAGCACTCCATCGAGTGGGGCCTGGACCCCAAGCGGGGCCTGTTCCTCATAGTCCTGTTGCTGGTCCTGCGGGCGGCGTCGACCATCCTCACCCTAGGTGGTGCGGGCGCGGGGGGCCTGTTCGTGCCGCTGGTGGTGGAGGGTGCTCTCCTCGGCCGGGCCGTGGGCGCCGTGGTCGGGGCCAGGGACACGGCGCTGTTCTCGGTGTTGGGGGTGGCCGCCTTCCTGGGCGCCGGCTACCGGGTCCCGCTGGCCGCCATCATGTTCGTGGCCGAGACCACCGGGAAACCCGGCTTCATCGTCCCCGGGCTCATCGCCGCCGTGGTCGGTGAGCTGTGCATGGGCAACTCGACGATCACACGGAGCCAGACGGCCCGGCCAAGGGGCCACCTCGAGGGGCGGATGGAGCTGCGGGTCTCCACCGTGGTGGACACCGAGGAGGAGACGCTCAGGCCCACGGCCACGGTGGCTGACCTGATCAGCCGCCACATCGTGGGCCGGCGTCAGCGGCAGGTGTGCGTGGTGGACGACGAGGGCCATCTGATCGGGGTCGTCGGGATCGCCAGCCTCTCCGGCATCGAGCAGTCCCGTTGGGCCACCACGCCGGTAGCCGAAGCCATCGTCGCCGACATCCCCGTCGTCGCCGTCGGTTGGACGCTGGGCCACACCCTGTCGGTGATGGAGGAGGCGTCGCGTGACGTGCTGCCGGTGGCGGGCGACGACGGCCGTTTCGTCGGCGTGGTGCGCATGGCTGACATCCTGGAGCTGGGCAAGATCCTCGACCAGAATCCCTGGACCGGCGACCCCGATCCCTATTGAGCCTCTGCCCCATCTTCGGGCAGGTCGTGGGCGGCGGGTAGTTTCGCCCGGGTGCGCGCCCCAGACATCGCCATCAGCATCTACCACCTGGCGCCGGGCAAGGTGGCGGGGTGGACCAGCGGTGCCTACGCCGTGCAGGACGCCTATGTGCACGCCGTGGTGATGGCCGGGGGACGACCCTTGCTGCTGCCCTTCCCGGGGCCCGACGCCAACGACCTGTCGGGCATCGACGGCGTGCTGTTGGTCGGCGGCCCCGACATGGACCCCGCCCAGTGGGGAGACGAACGCCATCCCCGCACCTACGGGGTCGACCCTGAGCGTGACGACCAGGAGATGTCACTGTTCCGGGCTGCCACGGCGGCCGGTGTTCCGGTGCTGGCCGTCTGCCGGGGCCTGCAGATCGTCAACGTGGCCCAAGGTGGCTCCCTGCACCAGCACCTCCCCGACCTCCCCCACATCCGGGCCCACGGTGACACAACCGCCGGCCTGGGGCCGGACACCCATCCCATCGACGTCGTCGCCGGCACCCTGTTGGCGAAGGTGGTCGGGGTACCCACCGTCGAGGCCTGCTCATCGGAGCACCATCAGGGTGTCGACCGGTTGGGCGACGGTCTGGTCGTGTCCGCCCGGGCCGCCGACGGCATCGTCGAGGGTCTCGAGATGGACTCGCCCGGCGGCTCATGGATGGTGGCCGTCCAGTGGCACCCCGAGCGCACCGTGGCCATCGACCCAGCCCAGCAAGCACTGTTCGACGCTCTGGTGCAGGCCGCTCAGGCTCGCCAGGTGTGCAGAGCCGACGGCCCATGACCGTCGAGCTGACCGTCACAGGGGTGGCCGCCGGGGGTGACGGGCTGGCCCGGGCCGAAGACGGGCGGGTGGTGTTCGTGCCCGGTGCCCTGCCCGGCGAACGTGTGGCCGCCGAGGTGGTGGACCAGCGCAAGGACTTCGCCCGGGCCCGGATGGTTGAGGTGCTGGACGCGGCGCCGGGGCGGCTGAGACCGCCGTGCCCCCACGTGGACGAGGGGTGCGGCGGGTGCCAGTGGCAGCACGTCGCCCCGTACGCCCAGGCCGCTCTGAAACGCCAGCTGGTCGAGGACGCGCTATGCCGCACGGGGGGCGTGGCCGAGCCCCCCGTGCGTCGGACCGTGCGCCGGGTGGCCCCTGCCGGCTACCGCACGACCGTGCGGGCGGCGGTCCTGCCCGACGGGCGGCTGGGGCTGCGCCGCCACCGCAGCCACGATGTCGTGGCCCTCGACAGCTGTGTGGTGGCTCATCCCCGCATCGAGGAGCTGCTGGCCACCGGCCGCTTCCCCGGATGTCGAGAAGTGACGCTACGGGTCGGCGTCGCCACCGGAGAACGTCTGGCCATCTGCCATCCCCGCCATGGCCGTGTCGACGTCCCGGCCGACGTGGTCGTGGCTGCTTCCTATCGCCTGGGGCGGGTGTGGTTCCACGAGCGGGCCGCCGATCGCATCTGGCGGATCTCGGCCCTGTCGTTCTTCCAGTCGGGGCCCGAGGCGGCCGACGCCCTCGTCTATACGGTGGCCACGGCCATGGGGGATGCCCTGGAGGGCGGCGGCACCCTGGTCGACGCCTACTGCGGCGTCGGCCTCCTCGGCGGTGCGCTGGCTGCCCGGTACCCGGGGATTGACGTGGTGGCGCTCGAGTCGCACCCCGCGGCCGTGGCCGATGCGCGTCACAACCTGGCCGGGCTCGATGCCCGGGTCATCGGAACCGAGGTGGCCGCCTGGCGGCCGCCCCCGACCCCGCCCGCGGCCATCGTGGCCGACCCGGCCCGGACCGGCCTGGGCCCCAGCGCAGCCGCCGCCCTGGCTCAGGCCGGGGCGCCCGTGCTGGTGCTGGTCAGCTGCGACCCGGCGTCGTTGGGGCGGGACACCAACCTGCTGTCCCGCCTCGGGTACCGACCCACCGCGGTATGGGCCCTCGACCTGTTTCCCCATACCGCGCACGTCGAAGCCGTGGCCCGCTTCGAACGGGCATAGGCGCTTGGCGCCTAGAGCCGACCCGATTGAGTCAAGTTCCATGCGGCGTCGACAAGGCCACTGAGGCCGCTTCGAGTTTGTCGAACTGACGGCGTAGCGGTGTGGGAGGGCCGGGTCGGGTTCGAGGGTGACAGCCAGCCCACGAACGCAGGACGACTGCGCTTAGACCCTCGGTCATCGTGTTGGATGGTGGCATGCCGGTCCGCCTCTGCCTCCTGGCCGTCCATGCCCATCCCGACGACGAGTCGTCCAAAGGACCGGGCACGGTCGCCCGCTACCACGCCGAAGGCGTGCACACCGTGCTCGTCTGCTGCACCGGTGGCGAAGAGGGCGACATCCTCAACCCGGCCATGGAACGCCCCGAGGTCCGTGAGCGCCTGGCCGACATCCGTGCCGAGGAGCTGCGCCGGGCCACCGAGGTCATCGGCTACGACGAGGTCGTCATGCTCGGCTACCGGGACTCGGGCATGCCCGACACCGAGACCAACCGCGACCCCGCCAACTTCGCCAACGCCCCCCAGTCCGAGGCCGTCGGTCGGCTCGTCGGGGAGCTCCGCCGTACCCGCCCCCAGGTGGTGCTCACCTACGGCGACGATCAGCAGGGCTACCCGCATCCCGACCACCTCCGCGTCCACGACATCACGTTGCCGGCGCTGGCGGCCGCCGCCGATCCTGACGCGTACGCAGAGGCGGGACCGCCGTGGGAGGTGGCCAAGGTGTACTACCCGGTGTGGAGCCGGCGTCGCATCACGGCCATGCATGACAAGTTCATCGAGCTCGGCCTCGACTCGCCGTACGACGAGAAGTGGTTCACCCGCCCGAACCAGGACGACCGCATCACCACCAGCATCGAGCTCGGCGACTTCGTTGACGTGCGCCGGGACGCCCTTCTGGCCCATGCCACCCAGGTCGATCCCACGTCCCCGTTCTGGTTCGGCCTTCCACCGGACGTGGCCCGCACCGTCTATCCCCAGGAGGACTGGGTGTTGGCCCGCTCGACGGTGCCCGTGACCGCGCCCGAGGACGACCTGTTCAGCGGGCTACGGGTGGACGAACCGGCCCGCTAGGAGCTTGACGCTTAGCTTTGGGTGCGGGTGAAGAACATCGCCGCTCGTAAGCCCTAGGATGACCTGCTCGTCGGTGCGGGGGCGAAGCCCCGGTAGGTTTCCCGAGACCGACGACCGACGAGCGCAGGGAGACTTGTGGTGGCGAAGTACCTGTCGCAGGAGTGGCTGGACGTGGGCAGGAAGCTGGCCGAGAACCAGCCTGAGCGGCCCGGCGCCAGCGCCAGGATGCAGTACGTCATCACCGGCGCACCCGAGGGCGACGTGAAGTACTACTGGGTGCTGGACAACGGCAAGCTGGTCGAGTCGCAGATGGGCGAGCTGGCCGACGCTGAGGTCACCCTCATCCAGTCCTACGACGACGCCGTCAAGATTACCAAGGGTGATCTGGATGCCAACGCCGCCTTCATGCAGGGCAGGATCAAGGTCACCGGCAACATGGCCAAGGTCATGGCCCTGTTGCCCCTCACGATGGCCCCGGAATATAAGCAGCTGATGGTTGACCTGCTGGCCCAGACCGAGTTCTAGGCCGCTCGGCTCAGCTGACCCCGGTGCCGAAGGGGACGGCGCCGGTGGTGGTTAGGAAGGCGTCCTTGGCCGGATCGACGGGCTTGCCCAGCACGGCTTTGAGCAGGGACACGTGCCGCCACTCGGTACCGCCGACGGTCATGGCCGCGTAGGACAGCTTGGCGTCCGTCAAAGCGCCCACCGTCGAGAAATAGGTGGCCGCGGCGGACATCTCCAGGGTGAGGGCGAACTCCAGGATGTCGTTGTCCGTCTTCAGCGTGGGTAAGGCCGGATCGACCACCTGGGCCTTCACGACCGGATTGGGCATAGTGAAGGGCTGGGCACCGGCCTGGGACGTGGCCCCTTCGAACAGCTGGGCGTGGTCTTTGTGCTGGGTCATGAACAATGTCGCCACCGACTTGTAGGTGTCGCTCTTGAGGAGCGGGATGGTGGTCTGGTACACGACCACGGCCAGCTCTTCGACCGACGAGGCGGTCTTCAAGGCCAGGACGTCCTGGGGGTCGGCCGACGCCGCCGCCGTGGTCGACGACCCGACGACGGTCGTCGTGGCCCCTCCGGCGGAGGACGACTTGGCGCTGCTGCTGCAGGCGGCGACGATGGCGGCTGTGGCCACGGCCACACTGCCGACCTTCAGGTAACGGGTGCGGTTGAGGCCCCCCGTGACGAAATCGTCGCGGGTCTGCGGGTCGTAGTCGTCCTCGTAGAGGTGCTCGACCAGATCCTTCATGGGTTTCATGCCGGCCTGATGCTGAGCTTCGATCTCCCGCAGCTCGCGGCGGACAGCGTCGCTGCTGACGTCCATGTGCGCTCCCTCTCTCGCCATCGGTGCTCAGGCCGGGTACTTGCTCTGGTCGAAGAAGCCGTCCTGCGTCTGGAACGACGGTATGAGCTTGCGAGCCGCCGACCGACTGCCGTCGTCCGCCGGCGTGTAGCCCAAGGCGTTGCCGATCACCGTGGCGTGGCCGGCCTCGATGGGCAGGATCGACGCCGTGATCTTCTGGGCACCGGGGTCCTTCAGCGACTGCAGGGCGAACAGGTAGGTGGAGGCCAAGGCGTTCTCGAGCTGATAGGCGATGGTGAGGATGGTGGCCTGGTCTGGGGCGCTGGTGAGGGACGGCCCCAGCTGGTTGACCAGGGTCGTGTTGGGATTCTTGGTGGCCTTGCCCCCTGATACACCGGCAAAGGCGTCGCCGTGCTGCTGGTGGTGCTGCAAAAAGGTCTTGGCCGCGTCCAAGGCCGGGCCGGTGACCTTCCCCGTGGCCGCCGCGATGGTGTAGGCCTTGACGGCGGCATACTCGATCGACGCGGCGAAGGCGGCGATGGTGCCGTCGTCCACGGTCTGGCCCAGGGCGGCCGAGAACAATGAGCTCATCGGCAAGGTGACCGAGCCGATGGTCACGGCTGCGGCCGTCAGGCCGGAGCGGACCAGAAACTGGCGGCGACTGGTGCCGCCCAGGGCCTTGCGGGTCTCGGCGTGCAACTCGAGGACATCGCGCCCCATGGTCCGTATGCCCTCATGGTGCAGGTCGTCGACCTCGGCGACACCCTGGTCCAAGGCGTCGATGTCGTACTCCATGGGTCTGTTCTTCTCGGACGGGCCGATCATTGCACGACGACTGTTCCGGTCATGTAGTTGTGGATACTGCACTTGTAGGTGTAGGTGCCCGGCTTGGCGAACGTGAAGGTGAAGGTCTTGCCCACCGAGGCAAGGTCCCCGCTGTCGAACGAGCCGTCGTCGGCCGTGACCGTGTGCTTGGTCCCCGAGTCCTGCATCGTCCAGGTGACGGCGGTGCCGCCCTTGACCGTGATCGTCTGTGGCTTGAACGCGAAGCTCTTGATGTCCACCTTGTTGGCGGTGGCGCCGGTGCCGGCGGGAGATTTCGACGCGTCTGAGCTGCTTCCACTGCTCGAGCCGCAGGCCGTCACCCCGACCGCGAAGGTCAGCGTGACAGCCAGCAGCGCTCTGGTGGCCCATGGCCTGAAGGTGTTCATCGAATGGATACTACGAGAGCGCCCCAACGCCCGGATGACCAAGGTCGGCAAAGTCCGGGAAACACTTCGCTTCTCGACCACCGACGGTCCCACGCTCGACCACTCATCCGGCCGCGGTGGCGCTCCGAAGAGTCGTGGCATGCTTGCCCCCGTGCGTGATGCCAGCGACCCGGCGTTGGTCTTGGCCATCGGTCGATGGCATCAAGATGCGTTGGCCGAGGCCTACCGCCGCCACGCGGGCGCAGTCCTGGCGCTGGCCCGACGGGTGTTGTGCGACCAGACCGTGGCCGAGGAGGTCGTCCAAGAGGTGTTCCTGCGATTGTGGAACACCCCCGAAAAGTTCGATCCTGCCCGCGGCACTCTTCGGTCGTTCCTGCTGGCCCAGACCCACGGCCGGGCCGTGGATGTGCTGCGCTCGGACTCGTCGCGACGCCGTCGGGAAGAGCGCGATGGCCACCAGGCCGCCAACAGCGGTTACGACGTCGAACACGAGGTGTGGGACCTAGCCGTGGCTGAGCACGTGAAGGAAGCGGTGGCCGACCTGCCCAGCGACGAGCGCCGGGCCATCGAGCTGGCCTACTTCGGTGGCCACTCGTACCGGGAGGTGGCGTCGCTCCTGCACGCCCCGGAGGGAACCGTGAAGTCCAGGATCCGCGCCGGGCTCCGCCGCATGCGGACCAGCCTGGCGGCGGCAGGCATGGGATAGCCATGGGCCGTCTGAGCCACAACGAGATCGAAGAGCTGCTGGGCGCCTTCGCCCTGGACGCCATCGAGGCCGACGAGACAGCCGAGATCGAACGCCACCTCCAGACCTGCCCGCGTTGTCGCGACGAGGTCAGGAACCACCGCGAAGTGGCCGCTCTCCTGGCCTACCAGGGCGCCGACGCACCCGCCGGCCTGTGGGACCGCATCGCCCAGAGCCTCGAGGGCGTCCCATCCCAACCGGCGCTGGTCCTACCCATCGGGCCTGGGCCGGTGTCCAGGCGCCGGACCGGGTGGACCACGCGGATGACGATGGCCGCAGCTGCCGCCGTCGCGCTCGTCGTCGGCGTGTCGTCGCTGGTGGGCGTGGTCGTGCGTCAACAGCATGAGATCGGCAAGCTCCAGGCTGCGCCGTCGCCCGATCTGGCCAACAGCCAGACCGCGCTGGCCGTCAGAGCGGCCACCGCCCCGGGCGCCCACAGCGTGCACCTCGTGAAGAGCGACAAAAAAGCAGCCGCCACCGCCGTGGTACTGCCCGACGGCACCGCCTTCCTGGTCCCCGACTTAGGCGGTTTACCTGCGCTGCCCAGTGCCCAGACGTATCAGGTGTGGGCCATCGCCGACGGCAACAAGATCTCGGTGGGCCTTCTGGGTGACCGGCCGATCGTCGGCAGCTTCCGCGTGCCGGCCCACACGGCGGCCCTCGCCGTCACCGCCGAACAGCAACCGGGGGTCACCACCTCCGTGCGGCCACCGGTGGCCTTCGGCGTGATCGACAGTCCCGCGGTCACCACCACCACCACCACGGCCTGACGCGCGACGGCCGCTCCCCCGGCGCGCATGGCTTGGCGCAGGTCGCGGTAGCCGACCAGCACCACGCCGGCCCGGCCGACCAGACCGGCAAGGGCGCCGTCGGTGGTGACCAGGTCGTGGTCGTCGACCCGTGCCGCCCAATCGTCGGACAGCGCCCGGACCTCGGGCGTGTCGAGGGCCGGGTGCACGATGACCTCGGTGACGCCCGGTGTGGCATCGAGCAGCACCGCCTCCAAGGCGTGGCGTGCACCTCCGCCCGTCGTGGCCCGCACCCCGATTACCCGGTCGGGCCCGAGGACCCCCTGTTCCGCGGTCAGCTCCCGCAGCGGGAAACCGGCCGACGACTCCGCCCGCGCCGGCGGTAGGCGCAGGGGTAGCCGGAACTCGACGGCGAGGTCGAGCACGACGTCGAAGAACTCGGGCCGCAGCGACAGGGCGTCCTTGTGGACCGAGAGGTGGGTGACGTCGAAGCCCCACCACACCGCTCTTTCGATCTGTGCACGGCACTCGCGCCGGACCTCGTCGACGTCGGCGTGGTCCCACAGGTCGGCCAACGTGCGGGGGAAACCGCCGTCACCGTCGAGGAGGGAAGGAGCGTGCGTGATGGGCCCCCACCGGTAGCGGTCATGTTCGGAGTTGACGGCCAGATGCACACCGATGTCCTCACCGCGGTAGCGGCTGGCTGCCTCGCGGGCCCACGCGCAGGGGACCATGAGGCCGGCACTGGTGGCCAGCCCGCGCCGAAGGGCGTCGTACACGCCGGCGTTGGCCGCGTGGCTGAGGCCCAGGTCGTCGGCCGTCACAAGCAGGACCCGGCTGCCCATGGGGTACCCGAGGCGCTCGAGCAGGCTCTTCATCAGCCAGGGAACCTACTCCGCCCTCCGCGCCGCGCCGCTGTTGCGGCGGCGGGCTCAAGGGCCGCCGGGGTGGTGGGGGATGGCTGCGGCCGCGCAGGCTGACCACAGACCGCGTCCGGCCGCCTTGGCCTGGACGGCCGAAGCCCGGATCTCGACGGCGTGGGCGACATTGGGCTTGAACTCGTCGGGTACGGCGTAACCGTCGTGCACGAGCGACACGTTGACGAACAGGTTGTCGCTTCGGCGGTAGACGTAAGCGAGAAGGCGGCCGTACTGGTCACGCAACTCGCTGTCACGCACGAGCCGCACCGCCGTACCAACAGGCAAAAGGGCGCCGGTGCGGGCCGAGGCATCTTTCCCATAGCACTGCACCGGCGTGTTGGGCTTGACCGTCTCGGGGGTGTCGATACCCAGCAGGCGAATGCGCTCGTCGTGACCTCCGACCCTGGCCACGAAGGTGTCGCCGTCGACGAGCCGTGACACCGTGGCCTGGTCGGGGGCGGCGACGGGCGGAGCGGGCCGGCGGCTACAACCGCCGAGCACCGCCGCCAGCACAATGGCGAAGGCCACCAGCGGCACCAGTCGGCGGGCGGGGCGGTGAGCGAGGCGATCGAACATGGTCACATCATGTCACTTGGGGTGTGACACTGGGGTATCTCAGTGTTCGACGGTCACTTCCCGCTGTCGCCATGGCGTTTCGACTGTCAGCCGAGCTGGTCGAGGGCCTCGTCGACGTCCAGGTTGCCGGCGGCCAGGTTTTGCAGCAGGGCCACCCGCTCCGGCCCGGGCGACGCAGCCGCCGACCGAGCACCGGGACTGGGCTCCGCACTGGCCACACCCCCGGCTGACGGGGCAGCCCCGGCTGCCGGGGCGATGCCGAGTCGGCCCAGCATGGCGTCGAAACGGGCCCGGGCCGTCGGGTAGCTGACGGCCAGGTGACGTTCGAGCTCTTTCATGTTGCCCCGTGCAGCCAGGAAGACCCGCAGCAGCTGGCGGTCGTCTTCAGCCAGCGCGCAGAACTCACAGGGCGCGAAGTGGCCCGAGAGTTCCGTGCCACAGTCGTCGCACCCGAGGCCGTTCACCACCAACCGGTCTCCGCACACAGGACAGGTGACCGGTGCTCGTCGTGGCCGCGGAGCAGCCCCGGTCGGCGAGCTGCCAGGGCCACCTCCGTCGGGCGGGCTGGGGTGCTCGGGGCCGCTCATCCTGAACGGGCCCGACTCGAGCCCTCAGGGGTGCGTACCCGTACGGATCCGAGGCTGACGGTGACGTCTAGGTTGGCCCGACCCGAGCCCACGACCTGGGTGTCGGCGTCGACCGAACCCATGGAAACGTGCCGATCGATGCGCACGCTGGATCCTTCGAGCAGGTCGATGGTGACCCGACCGACGTCGCACTGGATGTGGCTGTCACCCTGGGTAAGGCGGCCCCGGGCCCGCAGGTCACCCGCCGCCACCGATAGATCAACGGGGCCTTCGAAACCCTCGATCACAGCCCGGCCGGCACTCACCCGTCCCTGGATCGCCCCGGTGACCCCGTCGACGCTGATGCTGCCGGCGTCGATGGTGAAGACGAGATCAAGGTCGGGACGCATGCGGACCACCAGCGGGTCGCCCCGACGCGCCCGTCGGGACTGGTCCCGACTGCTGAAGGCGCTGCCCCGCCACTCTTCCCGGCCCCGCGGCCCATGCCGGTCCTGGCCGTGACGACTCTGACCCATCCATCCACTGCGGTAGGCGAAGGCAATATCGTCCCAACCGGCGTCAGTGCCGGCCGTGACCACCATCGTGTCGCCCTCCCATTGCAGGGTATGGGGGCCCGATGCGGTGGCCTGGTGGACCGTTGGGTCGCCCACCACCCGCACCCCCCGGACGGCGGAGAGAACCTGGATCCGACGGACCCTACCGTCGTGCGGAGCCGGCGGGGAGTCCGCCGTCGCCCCTGAGTCCTCGTGCCGGCCTCGGCCCTCGTCGGGCCGCTTGTCAGCGGGCGCAGGCTTGTCGCCGGAAGCCTCCAGGGCGTCCAGTTGGGCCGCAGCCGCCTCCGGCGACAGCGTGCCCGCCCGGACCTGGTCGAGGATGGCCCGTCGGATGCCTTCGTTCATGTCCGGCTCCCTTCATGCGGGCCCACCCGGTCCAAGGCGGTGACGTTCAAGGCGGTGACGTTCAGGGCATCGGTCATGTCACCTTTGTACAGCGTACATGCCAGTTTGGCAAGGGCTTGTTGGCAGAAAGTATGGAACCGACGGCCGACCGGACAGTCCGAGGAACCTCAGCGCCTGCGGCTGCGGCCTTCGACCGCCGACAGAAGGAGGAGGAGCAGTACCGCCCCCAGCACGGCAATGATGAACGACCGGACATGGAAGCCGGTGATGTCGCCATAGCCGGCTGCTCGGGCCAGGCCGCCGCCGATGAGGGCGCCGAGGACGCCGACGACGACCTTGCTGATGCAGCCACCGGCCCGACGCCCACTGATCCGCCCGGCCACCGCCCCGGCCAGGAAGCCGAAGACGATCCACGAGAGCAATCCCACGCCGGCAGGCTATCTGGGCGGTTGGGTGGGACGGGCTCTGTCAGGCCGCGGAACGGCGGTCGGCCCGCCCTGCCGCCTCTTCGAGGGCGCGGCGGGCCTGGGCCAGGCCCCGCCGGCCCGTCGCCCGCGACCGTGCGTCCAGCCTCCACCCGACCGAGCCGCTGGAGTGGCGGGCGGCCAAGGTGGGCGCCACCTCGATCTCGTCGAGCAACGGGAGTTGACGTTCCATGCTCAGATTGTGCCCAGGGGGTGTGACATCGAAGGAATATCCACCCGGGTTGCGGCTCAGCCAACTCAGCGATGAGGGTGCGAGGACGGCATGGAGCGCCCTACCCTGTCAGACTACGGGTCGGCCGGGCCGGGCGATCAGGCCCAGGCCCTGGCCACAGGCGCCCCGGTGGCCACCCACGATGCCTCGGCATGGGCCAGTCCGACGCGGGAGCCGGCCACCGCCGCCTGGCCGACATCCCACAGCACCCGGAGGGCGGCCACGGCATCGAGCACGTCGAGGTCGGTACCGGTCAAGGGCCGTTCGGTCACATACCCGGCGGTGACGGCCTCAGCCAGTTCGGGTCCACCCTCCCGATCGGCCGCCAGACGGGCCGTGGCCAGGTCCCAGACCCGCCACCCGGGAGCGGACTGGCTGAGGTCTACACACGCCACCCGGCCGCCGTCGACGACGGCGTCGGCCCCGGTGGCGGCGCCGTGGCAGGGCCCCCAGTCGAGCTTGTCGGCGGCCGACTCCAAGGTGGTGGCCAGCCCGCTGAGCGCCGACCGCAGCAGCTTGGCCTCGTCCTCGCGTCCGCGCAGCAACGGTTCGAGGGCCCGGCCGGTGGGGCCGATCAGGTGATCGAGATCGTAAGGAGCCCTCGGGCGGGCGGAGGACAGCCCGTCAGCGGCCCGATGAAGGCCGGCCAGGGCCGCCCCGAAGTGCTCCCAGTCGGTAGGCGTCGGGGCCAACGGGCCACCGGGCGGCAGCCCGAGGAGCACGGCCGGGCGGAGTCCCTCGGGCGCCTCCAACCGGCTGACCTGGCGGACGTCACGGCGGGGGACAGGGGTGGCCACGCCCAACCCGGCGGCGGCGACACACGTGGCCAGGTCGAGCTCCCAGCCGATGGCGCCCTCATCCCTCCACCCGGCCGGCCACACCCGCAGGGTGTGGCGCCGCCCACCGCTGAGCACCCGGTAGTCGTCCACCACACCGAGTCTCAGCAGGTGGCAGGTGACCGGCGGGCTGAGCTCGTAGTCCTCGGTGATCATGGTGGCGAGGGCACGCTCGTCCAGCACCGAGTGGCGAACGGCGATCGGGACGGCCTCCATCGGTACCGGCTTACCACGCCAGCCATGGGCACGACGCCGAGCGCGAGTCGACGTGCCCCCGGGTGACGGAGCTCCCGGTCGATGTCGACATCGGTTCGGTGACGGCGACGACCGCCTACGTCGTGACCGGTCCGGCGCTGACGCAGGCCGGACAGCAGTTCGTCGAGGTCGTCGGTGCAATCGCCGCCCCACGACGATGGCGGTGTGGTGCCCGCCCACGCCCGGCCGGCCGGCCGATCGGCAGGTCACGGCGTACGCTGGGTGCGGTGTCCGATCCCGGGGTTACGACCCACCGCATCCGGTCGGCCCGAATCGGCACGGTGCTGGCGCTCGTCGGGGTGTTCCTGGCCACGTTCAGCCTCCTGTTCGATCCCGTGTACACCGTCCACCAGACATCGCCCGTCAGCGACGACGCCTGGGTGGTCGTGCCCGCCGTCCTGCTGCTGTTGGCCCTGGCCTGGCGGGCCATGCGGGCCCGTATCGAGTTGTCGCAGACGGGGATGCGAATCGTGCGGGCCACCACCAGCGACGAGGTGGAATGGGCGGATCTGCGCCGGTTCGAGGTGCGCCCCACCCCCAACCGATGGGGATGGAGAGTTCTGGCCCGCAGGGGCGACGATGACCTGGTCGCCGTGGCCACCGTGCCCGGTCGAGCCCACAAGGCCCGGCACGAGGCCGAGACCCTGGCTGCGGCGTTGGAGGCGGACCGGCACCGTCTCGCCACCGACGTCCACGCCCACGCCTGAACAGCGGACCGACATGGCTGCGGGCGCCACCGAGGACGCCGGTGCCCTGGTCGCCTGTCCCTGCTGCGGCACCGAAGTGAACTTGAAGACCACCATTCCGTACCTCACCAGGGATGGGGCACGGACCTTCGCCTGCACCCTCTGCGCCCGGTCGTTCGTGTCGACCGCCGGTGCCGTTCACGCCCAGATGGAGCCGACGGAGCCGACGGAGAGGGCATCGCCCTCGTAAACAACGGGATTTTCGGGCATTGAAGCCGGCGAGACGGGCGCCGGTGACCCAGGTCGGGTAGAACCGGGACGCCATGCCCACGGCCCGACGCCACCGCCTGCCGCCGTCCGTACGGCGCATCGCCTACGCCCTGGTGCTGCTGCTCGTCCTGGAGTACCTCGTCCTGCCTCAGATAGCGGGTGCCAGAAAGGCCCTTCACCTGTTGGGCTCCGTGAACCCTTTGGGCCTGACCTTGGGCGCGGCCCTCGAGGTCGGCGCACTGGTGGCCTACGCCGAGCTCACCCGCTCGCTGCTGGCGGTGGGGGAGAGGCCGACGAGGTTCACGGTCCTGCGCATCAACCTTTCGACCTTGGCCATAAGCCACACCCTGCCGGGCGGTGCCGCCGCCGGGGGCGGTCTGGGTTACGACCTCCTCACCAAGTCGGGGGTCCGGGGCGCGGACGCCGGGTTCGCTCTGGCCACCCAGAGCATGGGATCGGCCCTTGTGCTCAACGTCATCCTCTGGATGGCGCTGCTGGTCTCCATCCCTTTCACGGGCTTCGACCCGGTGTACGCCGTAGCCGCGGTCGTGGGTGCTCTCCTGCTGGGCGCCTTCGCCGCCCTCGTCCTGTTGCTGACCAGGGGCGAGGACCGGGCCGCCAACATCCTGGCCACCGTCGCCCGCAAGCTGCCGCTCGTCAGAGCGGAGGCCGTCGAGGAGATCGTCCGCCGTATCGCCGACCGGGTGAGGGGCCTGCTGGCCGACCGACCCCTGCTGCGTCGCTGTGTGTTGTGGGCCGCCGTCAACTGGATGCTCGACGCCGCGTCGTTGTGGGTCTTCACCGCGTCGTTCGGCCACCGCATGAACGTCGCCGGGCTCCTGGTCGCCTATGGCCTGGCCAATGTGCTGGCGGTCATTCCCGTCACCCCATCCGGTCTGGGGCTGGTGGAGGCGGTGTTGATCCCCGGCCTCGTCGGGTTCGGGTCCGCCCGGGGCGTGGCCACTCTGGGTGTGCTGTCGTGGCGACTCGTCAACTTCTGGCTGCCCATCCCTGTGGGTGCCCTGTCCTACCTCTCCTTGCGCCTCGTGCCCGAGGACAGCGTCGCCAACATCCTGGAACGCCATCAGGAGCGGCGCGATGCCTCAGCCGGCCCGTCGACCGGCAGGGAGCCCTCCGAGTAAGAGGCGGGCCTCGCTGCTGATGCCCAGCGCGGCGAGTTCGGCGCTTGTACCTTTCTCTCAGTCGGCCGTCATCCAGCGAACGGGAGCATCCGCCATGCCCAGTCGTACTCTGCGCATCCGCCTCGTGGCCGTCGCCGCCACCCTGCTCAGTCTGGTTGGCTTTGCCCTGGCACCGGCCCGGGCCGCACGGCCCTCGGCCGTCGAAGGGCTCCTGGGCCGCTACATCGTCACCCTCGACGACTCGGTGGCCGATCCGGCCGCCACCGCCCGGCACCAGGCCGGCCCTCTCGGGGGCACCGTCGACCGGGTGTTCAGGGCCGCGCTCAAGGGCTACACCGCGTCGCTGCCCCAGGCGTTGTTGTCCAGGCTGCTGGCCGACCCGCTGGTCCGTTCGATCGAGGCTGACACCAACGTGAAGTTGGCGGGCACAGAGATCGACCCGCCCTACGGCCTCGACCGCATCGACCAGCGCGACCTGCCGTTGTCCCGCAGCTATACCTACGCGACGGCTGGGACAGGAGTGCGGGCCTACGTGATCGACACCGGCGTCAAGGCGGATCACCCGGACTTTTCCAACCGGGTGGTTGCCGGCTACAACGTCTTCGACGGCACCACAGACACCGGGGACTGCAACGGCCACGGCACCCATGTGGCCGGCATCCTGGGCAGCTCCACCTACGGTGTGGCCAAAGGGGTGACGATCGTCCCGGTCCAGACCTTCGGCTGCGCCGACTCCACACCCCTGTCGGCCATCATCGCCGGTGTCGACTGGGCCGCCGCCGACCACCGGCCCGGTCAGCCGGCGGTGGCCAACCTCAGCCTCGGCGGCAGGCCAAGTGCCGCTCTGGACAAGGCCGTCACCGCCCTCTCCAACGACGGCGTGGCGGTGGCGGTGGCCGCCGGCAACGGCTCGCTCGACGCCTGCGCCGATTCCCCCGGCCGGGTGCCGCAGGTGCTCACGGTGGCGGCCAGCAACGCTGCCGACGCCATGGCCGGGTTCTCCAATGGGGGCCCATGCGTCGACCTCTTTGCGCCCGGCGTGGGGATCGTGTCGACCGACTACCGCTCTAACGGCAACACCGTCATGTCGGGCACCTCCATGGCGGCTCCGTTCGTGGCCGGCGCCCTGGCCCTCGAGATGGCGCTGCCCAAGACCACGGCCCAGCAGGCCCAGAACCGGGTGCTGGCCCGAACGACCACCGGTCGCATCGCCGGGACCGAGCGGAGCTGCGCCCTGTTCGCCGGCTGCCGCCCGGCCACTGTGAACCGCCTTCTCTTCACCTGATGCCCACCGGGGCCGCATGAGCTCGGTATGGAGCTGAACGATGTCGAGGTCAGGGTGCTGGGCAGCCTGCTCGAGAAGGAGGCGTCCACGCCCCAGGCCTACCCCCTCACGCTCAACGGGCTGATGGCGGCGGGCAACCAGACCACCAACCGCGACCCCGTGGTGCGCCTGGAGGCGGCCGAGGTCGAGCGGGCGCTGGACTCGCTGAAGACCGCCGGGTTGGTCCGCTTCGTCCACGCCTCTCATGGCAGCCGGGTGGAGAAGTACCGCCACGTGTTGGACGAGCGCCTGGGCCTCGACCGGCCGGAGTTGGCGGTGCTGTGCCTGCTGGCCCTTCGGGGACCGCAGACGCCGGGTGAGCTGCGGGGCCGGTCGGACCGCCTGTGGGACTTCGCCGACGTCGAGGCCGTGCAGGAATCGCTCGACCGGTTGGCGGGCCGCCCTCAGCCGCTCGTGGCCCGGCTGGCCCGTCGCCTGGGACACAAGGAGCTGCGCTGGGCCCATCTGCTGTCGGGTCAACCCGTGGAGGTGGGCGGGACGGCTCCACTCGCGTCCCCACCGAGATCCGAACGGCTGGACGAGCTGGAGGCCCGGATGGCCACCGTCGAGACCCAGCTGGCCGAGTTGCGGGCCGCCCTGGAGTGACGGGCATGGCCCGGCCGGTGTGGTCGGCGACCTTCGCACCACCGCCCCGCCACATCCTGCCCACTACGAGCGGGCAGCCGTAGGTGTGGCCCGTACACTCGACCGGTCGTGAGCGTCGATGCAACCCAACCGTCGCAGGCGTCGCCCGCAGTCACGGTCCGGGGCCTGGCCAAGAGGTTCGGGCCCAAGACGGCGGTGGCCGGCCTGGACCTCGACATCGGCCACGGCAGCTTCTTCGGACTGGTCGGGCCCAACGGCGCCGGCAAGACCACGAGCCTGTCGATGATCACCGGTGTGCTGCGCCCCGATGCCGGCCAGGTGTGGATCGGCGGTACCGACGTGTGGGCCGACCCACCGGTGGCCAAGGCCATGATCGGCGTCCTTCCCGAGGACCTGCGCACCTTCGAGCGCCTGAAGGGCGGCGAGCTGCTCGAGTACACGGGGCTGCTGAGGGGGATGACCCCGGACGTCATCGCCGAGCGTTCGACGGAGCTATTGGACGTTCTGGGCCTGGCCGAGGCCGCCGGCACCATGGTCGTCGACTACAGCCACGGCATGCGCAAGAAAGTGGCACTGGCCGCCGCCCTGCTGCACGGCCCCCGGGTGCTGTTCCTCGACGAGCCCTTCGAGGCCGTGGACCCGGTGTCGGCCCGGACAATACGGGCCGTGCTCGAGCGCTACACCACCGGCGGCGGCACAGTCGTATTCTCCAGCCACGTCATGGAGCTGGTCGAGAAGCTGTGCGACACGGTCGGCATAATGCACGCCGGCCGGCTGGTCGCCGTCGGACGGCTCGAAGATGTGCGGGCCGGCCAGTCGCTCGAGGACACCTTCGTCCACCTGGTGGGCGCCACCGACGTCGACACGAGCGAGTTGTCATGGTTGGAATCTTCGCTCGGCTGAAGCTGCGCCTGCTGCGCAACGGGATGTCCCGTGGCTGGCAGCAGGTGCTCGGCCTGGTCATCGGGTTCTTCGTGGCCGTCCCGTTGGGTTTGTTGGGTGCCGCCTCGCTCGTGCTGATCCGGGGCCGGGTCTTCCAGGGCGCGGTGCTCGTCGTCGGCAGTCTGGGGTTGACGTTGGCCTGGGCCGTGCTCCCGGTGCTCGGCTTCGGCAGTGACGAGACCCTCGACCCGAGCCGGCTGGTGCTGCTGCCCCTGCGGACGGGCCAGATACTGACCGGTCTGTTCGTGGCGTCGCTCCTGGGCGTCACCGCCGTCGCCACCGTGATCGGGGTGATCGGCGCCGCCATCGGGGCTGTGACCTTCGGACCGGGCGCCTTAGTGGTGGTGTTGGCCGGGCTGGTGCTCGTCGCCCAGTGCGTGGTCGTGTCCAGAGCCGTCGTCACCAGCCTCTCCGGGCTCCTGCGCAGCCGGCGGGGCCGGGACATCACCGCCATGCTCGTCGCCCTGGTCGTCATCGCCTTCCAGGGCGCCCGCTTCCTGGTGGCCGGGCTGGCCTCGTCGATCAGCTCTGCGGGGTTCCGCCACAGCGCCGACGTCCTGCGATGGCTACCGCCGGCGTGGGCCGGGGAGGCGATGGCGGCCGTCACCGAGCGGCATCCGGGCCAGGCCGCGGTGGCTCTGGTCGGGTCGGTCCTGTTCCTCGCTCTGGCGGTGGGGTGGTGGAGGGCAGCCCTGGTCCGGGTCCTGACCCGGGCCGACACGTCCGGCACGCCCAACTCCCAGCGGTCGAGGAACGCCACCTTGTCGCTGTACCCGGCGTGGGCCCGGTTCCTGCCCCGCACCCACACCGGGGCGGTGGCGGCCAAGGAGCTGCGCTACGCCTGGCGCGACCCGCGTCGCCGCGTGCAGATCGTGGTCAACCTGGCCATGCCGGCGGTGGCCGTGGCCGTGCTGGCGGTGAAGGGGCACCAGCGGCCGGTCGTGGTGCTGCTGGCCGCCGGAGTCGGCTCTCTGGTCGCCCTGAACGGGCTCAATTCCTTCGGCTTGGACGGGCCCGGGTACTGGGCCCACGTGAGCGTCGGGCCCGATCCTCGAGGCGACCTGGTCGGCAAGAACCTGGCCCTGGCGCTGCAGGTGTTGCCACTGGTGGCCGGTGCGGCGGTGGCCCTCGCCGCCGTCTCCGGCGGCTGGCTGTACGTGCCGGGGGCGATGGTGCTGGCCCTGGCCTGTGTGGCCACGCAGACGGCCGTGGGCAATGTGGTCTCCGTCGTGCTGCCCCAGCCCGTCTCCCAGTCCAGCAACCCCTGGGGGATGTCGTCGGGACAGGGCTGCGTGACCGGGCTACTGGTCATGGTGGCCATGGGCGCCGAGATGCTGCTTCTGGCCCCGGCGGTCGCCGGCGCCGCCGTCACCGCAGTGTTCTGGCCGGCCTGGTTGGTGGTCGTCATACCGGTCATCGCCGCCTACGGCGCCGGGCTGTGGTGGGCCGGCCTGGCCATGGCCGTCAACCGTCTGCGCGGTCGGGAACCGGAGCTGCTGGCCAAGGTCGACCTGCGAGCCGCGGCATGAACGGCGGACCCGACAGGGTCAGTACGAGCCGGTGACCGTCAGGCGGTAGTCGCTGGCGCTGGGGACCGAGCCGGCTGGGCTCGACACCGTGGCGCTGAGCGTCGTGGTGTCGTCTTGGAAGCAGTCGGGATCGGGCAGGTCCACGGTTGCGGTCCGGCCGTTGGCACTGACGGCGCTGGCGAGCGGCCGGCCGGCGGCATCGGCGACGGTCACCTTGTCGACGGCGCGGGCCGGGGCTGTGAGTGAGACGTGGACGGCGCCGTCACAGAAGAGTTGGAACCTGTCCTTGACCACGACGGTGTAATGGTCGACCTCCCGGCGCGGCACCAGGTTGGCCAGCAGCGTGGTACCCGCCGTGAGCCTCGACCCGTCGACCGTGTCGGGCGCCGCCTCGCAGCCGTTGTAGGCCAGCCCGTCGAGGTCATCGTGACCGGCGACACAGCGGGCCCCGTCGGTGAAGGGAGCCGGCGGTCTCCCGCACGGCTGGTAGGCGAGCGGCTGGCACGGTGGCGCGGTGGTGACCGGCGGTGCGGCCACGGGCTGCACCATGGGGCGGCCGGCGGCGGCCAGACGGGCCGGGCCCACGGCCAGGACGACAGCGGCGGCGGCCACGGTGGCCGTCGCCATCACCGCCACGGCCACGGCCACCCACCGGTAGCGGCGCCGTGGCTTGGGGCCGTTCTCAACCGCCGGTCGCTGGGCGGCGACGTCGCAGGTGCGCACTGAGACAGGCCTGGCACGCTCGGCACTGGGGCGCAGGGCCGGGTCGGCTTGGCACATGGCGGAGATGAGGGAACGCAGACGCGCCGGTACCCAGGCCGGGAGCGGTTCGGTGTAGCCGGAGGCGGCCCGCTGCACCAGGGCGGCCGGGCCCGCCCATGGGGCCGTGCCGGCCACCGGGCTTCGACCGGTCAGAGCGAACTGTAGCGATGCGCCCAGTGAGAACACGTCGCCGGCCGGGCCCACCTCCTCTCCCCGGGCCTGCTCGGGAGCCATGAAGGCCGGGGTTCCTATGGTCATGCCGTTGCCGGTGAGGCCCCACGTGAAGTCCCGGCATGCGGCGGTCCCAAAGTCGGCCAGCACGGGGTGGCCTTCGGCCGAGAAGAGGATGTTGGACGGGCTGACGTCGCGGTGGACCACGCCGGCCCGGTGGGCGGCAGCGAGGGCGGACAGCAGGGCGGCGGCCAGGTCCTCGACCTCGCCATGCCGCATCGGGCCGTTGACCGTGATGTGGTCGCGGAGGCTCCCGCCCGCCATCCAGGGCATGGTCAGCACCACGGTCTCGCCGTCGTCCTCGACGCCCAGGAGACTGACGATGCCCGGATGGGCCATACGGCGGAGCACCTCAGCCTCACGCCGCAGCCGGCGGCGGGCCCCGTCCATCTGCTGGGCCGAGCCGTACAGCGCCAGTCGCTTTCGGGCCACCCGGCGGCCCCATTCGTCCTCGGCCAGCTCCACCACGCCGGTGCCGCCCCGTCCGAGCAGGCCCAACACGGTGTACGGCACGACGCCGGAGGCTACCCGTCCGTCCCGCTGATCCCACCGAGGGCGGAATGAACCTGATGCGGCGGGTGTGCCCGTTCCAGACCCGACATGCCACCCATGGCGCGTGGCCGGCCCCGGCCCTTACCTGGGGATCGAGGTGTGCTTCAGCTCGTTCAACTCGGGGAAACCGGTGATCTGGTCGACGACCCGCTCGATGGTGGCGCGGGCCCGCGCCACGTCGCCGTCGGGGCGGGTCATCACCCGGACGAAAGCGGCCTGGTCGCCGACGATGAAGGTCGGCACGCCGAACACCTGGTGAAGGCGGACGCCGGCATCGTGCTCCTTCCGCAGGACGACCAAGGGGCCGCCTCCGTCGACCTCGGCCAGCGCCTCGGCCCCGTTCCCGCCGGCATCGTCGACCACCCGGGCCAGCACGTTGCGGTCCTTGAGGTCGAGGCTCTGGTCGTGACGGGCCGCGAACAGAGCCTGGTGCACGGCCAGGAACCGCTCAGGCTGGGCGTCGCGCACGGCCAGCCCGACCTGGATGGCGAGCTGCGCCGGTAGTCGCTCAGGATCGTCCCAGGGCTCGGGTCGGCCCGGTTCGGTGTGGGGGCCGTCGAGACTGAAGGGCACGAACGTGACGTCCCAGTCGGCGCCGCCCCGAAGAGCCACGACGACGTGCTCGTGGACGTTGCGGGCGAAGGGGCATCGGTAGTCCCACGTGAGGGAAAAAGGGGGGAGGGCCATACGGGGGGCATCGTGCTCGGTGGTCAGGCATTCCCCGCCGGCCGCAGGGGCAGGGGCTCGAAGTGACGGATGAGCCGGCCCATGACCAGACCGATGAAGGCTCCGCCGACGACATCGGAGGCATGGTGGATGCGAACGTGGGCCCGACTGGCGGCCACCACGGCGGCGGTCGCGTAGTAGAGGGGCCAGAGCGGGTCGTCCTCGGCCAGGAGGGTGGCGGCCATGAAGGCTGAGGTGGCGTGACCGCTGGGAAAGGACGACGTACGGGGCTGGCGCAACGGCCGGGGCCGGGGGGTGTCGACGAGGGGACGGCTGCGCCGGAACAGCGATTTTATGCCGGCATTGACGAGCACGGTCTCGCCGGCCAAGGCGGCCGCGGTGCGGACGGCGGCATGCCAGTCGTGCCGGGACCGGAGGCCCCGCAGCGCAGCCAGGATCGCCCAGATGAGCCCGTGGTCGCCCAGCGCCGAGGCGCCGTAGAACACCCGGTCGGCCACTGGTCGGCCCCTGAGCACGTCGAACCATCCGTCGACCCGTCGGTCGAAGCCGGCCAGCACTCGGGCCGGGCCGGCGCTCGGGCGGGTGTGGGACCGGAGCCTGAGGCGGGTGACCGTCACGACCCCGAATTTACCCGCCGTCCCGTCCCATTCGGCCTTCGACCCTGGCGCCCGGTCAAAGCCGCGTCGTGCCTGACGACCGGGGCTGCGTCCCAGCCCGACGAGCGGTCAGATCGTCTCTTCGGCATACGAGCGGAGATGTCTTTTCACCCGCACCTCCGCACGCGACCTGCGTTCGTGGGCTGGCCGTCACCCTCGGACCCGGTCCGGCCCTTCCCACACCCTTACGCCGTCGGTTCGACAAGCCCGAAGCGGGCATCACTGACCTTGTCGGTGCGGCGCGGAACGTGACTCAATCGTGTCGGTTCCTAGGCGCCTAGGCGCTGGCTGGCAGGGCTGACACGGGCAGGGCCGTCGCCACCGCCGTCACCCTGGGCCCCGCCGCCGTCGGGGCCGCCGTCGGGTCGCCACCGAAGGCGGGGCACCACTGCTTGAAGGCGCAGAAATCGCACAACCGGCTGGGCCGGGGCTTGAAGTCGTCGCGCTCACAGGCTCGTTCGACGGCGGTCCAGATGGCCGACGTCCTGCGCTCCAACTGGGCCACGGACTGGTCGGAGGGCGTGGCCACGATGGCCACCGGTTCGCGGAGGTGGAGCAGCTGGATGTGCGCCGGACGGCGGCCCAGGACCCGCTCGCACAAGAAGGCGTAGAAGTTGACGCCACCCAGCGACTTCCGCTCGAACATCTCGCTCGGAGCCCGACCCGTCTTGTAGTCGGTGACCACGATGGAGCCGTCTTCGAGCAGGTCGAGCCGGTCGATGATGCCCCGCAGGCGCAACGATCCGACCGTGGCCTCGAGCTTCAGCTCCAGGCCGATGACGTTGACGGCGTTGGGATCCTCGAGCCGGAAGGCGTTGGTCACCAAGGTCTCGGCGTCGGCCACGAATTCGCCGAGGTCGTCCGGCTCGAAGCCCTCTTCGGCCAGTACCAGCGGAGCCGATTCGTGGAGAAGCTCCAGCGCCTGGCCGACCACGCGCTGGCCGGCAGGCACCTCGGCGTACAGGCGCTCCAGCGCCCTATGGACGAGCGTGCCCTTGGCCGTCCATACCGATGCCGGCTCGGGCACCCGGTCGATGGCCGAGAACCGGAAGGCGAGGGCACAGCTGGTGAACGACGACACCTTGGAGGGCGACAGCGACGCCGGCAGGCGCAGGCCGGCGGGCATCGACACCGCCTCGACCTGGCCGGCCCCCAGCGCACCGGTCGATCCGAGGGCGGCGCTCATCGCCGCCGGCCCGGGCACGTTGGCCCGGACACCGCCCAGTGCCATCCCCGCCGTCGTCGGCCTGCGCGGGCGGGGCCGCTCTGCTCTGTCATGTCCCACGACGCTACGCCAGGGATGTGACAGCAGCGCGGACCTCGGTTTGAGCTCTCCGGGGGCCGGCGCTGGCCACCGCCATCGGCGGGCGCGCTCACCCAGGAGGTCGTCGGCGAGCCCGGTTGGCGGCCGACGGCGGGTACGCCGAAGCCTCCCAGCCGCCGGCCGTAGGGTGGGCGGTCCATGGACGACGACGAGGCGGCCGTCCTCGCCGCCAACCGGATATTCTACGACGCCTTCGAACGCCGCGACCTGGACGCCATGAGCGAGTTGTGGGAGCGGTCTCCCACGGCCGTCTGCACCCACCCGGGCTGGGCCACGCTGAGGGGCTGGTCGCAGATCTCTGCTTCCTTCTTCGCCCTGTTCGGGGGCGAGGGCACCTTGCAGTTCGTGCTCACCCAGGAAGAGGCGGCGGTGCGGGGCGACGTGGCCTGGGTCAGCGTCGACGAGAACCTGTTGGGCGAGCAGGGCGGCTCCACCGTCGCCGCTCTCAACGTCTTCGCACGCCGCCCCGGCGGCCGGTGGCGGATGGTGGCCCACCACGGGTCGGTCGTGAACGGGCCGCTGCCCACGTTCACCCCCCGGCAGAACGAGAATCCCGGAGATTGAGTGTCGAGGCCGGTCCGGGCCAGGCCGAGGTGGCGCCTACGGCCGGACCACAGTTCCGCTCGTCTACCCGTTGACCACGACGGGGGTACCGAGCGGGATCACGGGAACCAGTCGTTTGATGTCCTCATTGCGCAGCCGGATGGCACCGTCGACGATGTCCCGGCCCACCGACTGCGGGTCGTCGGTGCCCGTCAACCCCGTTACGCCGCTGGCACCGGGGCTGTCCACGTCGCTGGGCAACCCGTTCAGGCCATAGGCGTTGGGCCCGTACGGCCCCGCCGGATCGGCCGGTTGCAGGAGCTGGTCGATGAAGTATCGACCGGGCGCAGGGGTGGAAGCTCGTCCGACACCGACCGGGGCGTCGAGGATCGGGCCGCTGGGACCGGTGACGGTGATGTGGTGGGTGTGGAGCGTCACGACCATTCGGTAAGGGTTACCGCTGAGGTCGACGTCGGCGGCCCTGGCCCACCCGGTGGAGCCCGACGGCGGCTGGGGCAGCTCGAGCAGGAGCCAGTCGCCGTTGCGCTGGTCGACCACGCCGACGATGGGCGCGCCGCGCCCGCCCGGCGAGGCGACCGTCCCCGATGGCTGGGGGTCGTCGGGATGGGCGAACACGTCGAGCAGGGGAACGTGGGCCTGGGCGACGAGGACACCCGGACCGGGGATGTTCCGGGGCAGCTCGGGCGTCGAGCCGCAGCCGACCAGCAGGGCGCAGGCCAGCAAACCCGCGAGATTGGGTCGCCTGGTGGCCTTCAACGCCGGTTTTCGGGCGTGAAGGCCACTGGCCCACCCAATCTCGGCGATTCCGCCGGTCGGGGTGCGAGGCGGTCGCGCAGCCAGAGCGCGCCGGTGACGGCGTCGTCGGTGTGACAGTTGGCGAAGAGCACGTGGACATCGTCGGCTCCCTCGTTCAGGGCACGGATGCGGTCGGGCCAGGGCGCCAGATCGGCGGCCGTGTAGCGGTAGGGCCACGACCACCGGCCGGGACGTCGACCGGCGAAGCGGACGACGGCCAGGCCAGTGGTGGCCGCCACCACCGGGGTGGCCGGCGCCGAGTCGACGCAGACCAGCGCCAGGCCCAGGTCCTCCAATTGGGCCAGCGTCTCCTCGCACTGGTCGCCCTCGTGCCAGCGGTGATTGGCCAGCTCGACCGCCACCGGCCACGGCTGGAGCCGTTCACGGGCCGCTTCGAGCAGGGAGGTGGCCGTGCGCCCGGGACGCACCCACGAAGGCAGCCGCAACACCACGGCCCCGAGCCGGCCGGCGCCGGCCAAGGGGTGCAGGGCGTGGCGGAACCTGGCCCACGCCTCGGACCGGGCGTCGCCGCTCAGGTGGTCCGGGTACAGGCGCCGGCGGTCGCGGGCCTCGGGCTTGACCTCGTCCTGCAGGTCGGGCCACAGGGATTGTGGAATGGTGCCATGGCCGGTGAACAACGACCATGCCTGCACGTGGAAGCGAAAGCCGGGAGGCGTGCGGTCGGCCCAAAGTGACGACTGCTCGGGGGTGGGCGGGAACCAGTGGGTACTGGTCACCTCCGCCAGGTCCAGCTCGGACGCGTAGTAGCGCAGCCGGTCGGCCGCCCGCATCGACCTGCGGGGGTAAAAGGAGCCGTCCCGCACCAGCGAGCGGTCGGCCCACGAGCAGGCCCCGACTCGGATCACGGCCACAAGACGCAACCCTACGCGGGGTCGTCAGGGTGCTCAGGGACCCGGTCCCAGCCGACCACCACCACCAGGCTGCGCCGTGCGAACGGCCACCGCCACGGTCGGCTAGTTCGCGCTCGGGGTCGCATGGGCATGGTACATAACGTGCGTGCGCTCGGCCTCGGCGAACTGACGTGAAGAACGCCAGGGATCCGCTGTCGGCGTGGGGGATCGAGCGGGGCTACCACGACGTGGGCGGGAGCTGGCACGATGCGCCGGCCGCCACCCTCGACGCCGTTGCCGCCTCCCTCGGTGCCGTTGACGGGCCGCCGGCCATCGGTGACGACGTGTGGGTGGTGCGGGCCGGCGACCGGGTCGACGCCGGCGGCCTCTACACCCTCACCTGCGAGGACGGTGGACAGGCCCGGGGCGACGGTGCACTGCCGCCCGACATTCCTCTCGGCTACCACAACCTCTTCTTGCACCAGCGCGGCCGGGTGGTCCGCCTGATCGTGAGCCCCCATTTCTGCCACCGCCTGGAAGACCCCACGTGGGGGTGGGCGGTACAGCTCTACGCCCTGCGGTCGGCCCGGTCCTGGGGCATCGGCGATCTCGGCGACCTGCGTGACCTGGCCCGCTGGTCGGCCGGCCTGGGCGCCGGTACGGCTCTCATCAACCCGCTGCACGCCGGGCTCCCCGGCGAGCCGCAGCAGACGTCGCCCTACTACCCGTCGAGCCGGTGCTTCCGCAACCCGGTGTACCTGAGGGTGGAGGACGTCGACGGGGCCAGCGCCACCGCCGAAGTGGACGGGCTGGCCACCGCCGGACGGGCGATGTGCGGCGATCGCCGGATCGACCGCGACGCTGTCTGGAGGCTCAAGGAGCAGGCGCTGCAGGGTATCTTCGACCGGTTCGAGGAGTCCGGCGGCGACCGGGCCTTCACCCACTGGCGTCGCGAGGAGGGGCCGACCCTCGATGGCTACGCCACGTTCTGCGCACTGACCGAGGTGTACGGCCGGGGCTGGCAGTCGTGGCCGCAAGCCGTGCGCAGCCCCGAAAGCCCCGGCATCGACGCGTTCGTCGCCGACCCCGACAACGCCCGGCGGGTACGTTTCCACATCTGGCTGCAGTGGCTGCTGGACGAACAGCTGGGGACGGCCGGGGACCAGGGCGTCGGCCTGTTGCAGGATCTCGCCATCGGATGCGACCCGGCCGGCGCCGATGCTTGGCTGTGGCAGAACGCGTTTGCCCTGGACATGAGCGTCGGTGCGCCGCCCGACGAGTTCAACCAGGCCGGCCAGGACTGGGGCCTTCCGCCTTTTGACCCGTGGCGCCTTCGGGCGGCTGCCTTCGAGCCCTTCATCCAGACCTTGCGGGGCGGGTTCCGACACGGTGGCGGCCTGCGTTTCGATCACGTCATGGGACTGTTCCGGTTGTTCTGGATCCCCCAGGGCTCGGGCCCGCAGGAGGGCACCTACGTCCGCTACCCCTGGATCGAGCTCCTCGACGTGCTCGCCCTGGAGTCGCAGCGGGCCGGCGCCTTCGTGGTGGGCGAGGATCTCGGCACCGTCGAGCCGTGGGTCCGCGAGGAGCTGGCTCACCGCTGCGTCCTGTCCTACCGGGTGCTCTGGTTCGAGCCCACGCCGCCCAAGGACTACCCCGAGCAGGCGCTGGCCGCCGTTACCACCCACGACCTGCCGACGGTGGCGGGGTTGTGGTCGGGAGCCGACATCGACGAACAGCGGGCGTGCGGGATCGACCCCAACGCCGGCGCCACCGAAGCGAGCCGTAATCGGCTGGCGGAGTTGGCCGGCCTGCCCGACGACGCTTCGGTGGACGACGCCGTGACGGGCGCGCATGAGCTGCTGGCGGCGGCCCCGTCCCTCGTGGTGGCGGCGACGCTGGACGACGTGTTGGGTGTGGCGGAGCGTCCCAACGTGCCTGGCACGACGGACCAACGCCCGAACTGGTCGCTGGCCTTGCCCCTGCCCTTCGAGGCGATCGTCGATGACCCCCGGTGTCTGGAGGTGGCCGCCCTGCTGGACCGAGGCCGGGACACAGCGGGCGGAACCTTCAGACAGGAACCGTTGCAGCACGGCCCGTAGGTCGCGGGCCATAGTCTCCTGCCGTGGACCTGCCCGTCCGGCCCCCGGTCGCCCCGATGCTGTGCAAGGCGGCGGCGGTTCTGCCGCCCGAGGGCGACGTCCTGTTCGAACCCAAATGGGACGGGTTCCGGTGCATCGTGTTCCGCGACGGCGACGAGGTGGTGCTCGGCTCGCGCAACGAGCGCCCGCTGACTCGGTACTTCCCCGAGTTGGTCGACCAGCTGCGGAGCCAGTTGCCGGACAGCTGCGTGGTCGACGGCGAGATCGTGGTGGTCGGGCCGAACGGGCTGGACTTCGACGCCCTTCAGCAGCGCATCCACCCTGCGGACTCCCGGGTTCGCATGCTGGCCCAGCGGACACCGGCCAGTTTTGTGGCCTTCGACCTGCTGGCCGTGGGCCACGAGTGCCTGCTGGACACGCCGTTCGAAGTCCGCCGGGCTCGGCTGGAACAGGTCATGGCCACCGTCGAGCCGCCTGTCCACGTAACGCCCATGACCCGTGAGCGGGCGGAGGCCGAGGACTGGTTCGAGCGCTTCGAGGGTGCGGGGCTGGATGGCGTGGTGGCCAAGGCCGCCACCCTCACGTACCGGCCCGACAAGCGGGTGATGATCAAGGTGAAGCATGCCCGGACCGCCGACTGCGTGGTCGCCGGCTTTCGGTGGCACAAGAGCGGCCCGGTCGTCGGGTCACTGCTGCTGGGTCTGTGGGACGGTGGCCAGCTCCAGCACGTCGGCGTCGTCGGCGCTTTTCCGATGAAGCAGCGCGAGGTGCTCGTGGCTGAGTTGGCGCCGTGGCGTGAGGGGGCCGCCGACGGGCATCCGTGGGCCGGCTGGGCAACGTCGGTCGAGGAGGCCAGGGCCCAAGGCAAGCGCCTGCCTGGCCATCAGTCCCGCTGGAACGCCAAGAAGGACATGGGTTTTGAGCTGCTCCGACCCGAGCGCGTGGTCGAGGTCGCCTACGACCAGTTGCAGGGCAACCGCTTTCGCCATGCCGCCCAATTCGTGCGCTGGCGCGACGACCGCCAGCCCTCGTCGTGCACATATGACCAGCTGGAGGTGATCGTGCCCGAAGAACTGGCCCGCGTCTTCGGGTACCGGACGGGCTGAGACGACCCGGGGCTGCTTGCCGAAACGGGGAGGGGCCGGTTCCTCACAGCCGCGTGCGGCCCCGGCCCGGCCCCCCGGCCCGCCCACCAGGCCCGAGCGCAGTCAGGTCACGTAGAGCTGGCCGTCGGGCCCCACGGTGACCGGGATATTCGCCAGTGGGCGCCGCGCCGGCCCCTGCAGCACCGCTCCGGTGGCCTTGTCGAAGACGGCACCGTGACAGGGGCAGACGAACCGGGCGCCGGCCGGACGGACGGGACAGCCGGCGTGTGTGCATGACCCGCTGAAGGCCGCGTAGTGGGCCGAGGACGGCCGCACGACCCAACCCACGCTGCCGGTGGCCGGGTTGGTGAAGGACGCCGCCCCACCGACGGGCACGTTGGCGGCGGCTCCGATCGGGGTGCCGGTGGGTGGGACCGCGGTGGTGGCGGAAGGGGCGGGATTGGACCGGCCGGCTCGAGGCACCGAGGTCGGTCCTCCGGCGACGGGTTGAGCCGGGCCGGCGGTCGTGCCCGGCGCCGAGGTCTGGCCCGGAGCAAGGGCACGTCCGGCCGCCAGTGACGGGTTGGCGGGGGAGTGGCCACGGTCGAGGAGGCGCCCCAGGATGCCGGTTGCCCCACCGACGACCACAGCCCCGACGCCTATCGCCATCGCCGCAGCCGCCTGCAGGGCCAAGGTACGGCGCTCCAGGTCCACGGGCGCGGACAAGGGGGGTGACCGCAGCACCGGGCATCCGACGGGGGCACACGGAGCACCTTTCTGGAGTTGGCAGCGGCCCTGCTCATAGGCCCGGCAGACCCGCTGAAGGCGTTCGAACGCCACCGTCTCCTTCGGCGCCGGGAGCTCAGCCCCAACCTCGTCAGCGGCGCGCCTCCGGATCACCTCATCCAGCGACCAGGGCCCACTCCCCATCGCCAACAGGGGCGTGAAGGCGACGAGGTACACCAGGTCGGGCCCGAGGTAGAACGGGTTTGTGTGCCAGCTGGAAGTCAGCAGGAAGCCGACCGAGATGGCCATCCCGCCGCCGGCTGCCACCCTTGCCCACAACCCGAGCACCACCCCGAGCCCGACCGCCAGCTCGCCGAAGGCGATCAGCACACCGAGCGGGACGGGGAAATGGGTGGCGACGTGCAGGAAGCCGCCGATCGGGCTGCGCTGGGAGTAGGCCCGGAGCTGGGACTGGATCGAAGTGGGGCTGGATGCCTTGAAGAAGTTGCGGTCGGCCAGCTTCTGGAGTCCGGCATAGCTGAACACGACCCCGAGGAACGCCCGGAGAGGCAGTACCGCTCGGTCCGGGCGCCCGAGTCGCTTCCAGGACGGGAGATCCACAGACGGCCTGTGCCCCGGGATCGTGGTGTGCTGGCTGCTGATGCGAACCATCCTACGAAGCTAGGTGCCGGCCAGCTTCGAGGTCTCTCGGCACCGTGGACGGGCTGAGGCCGCGCCGGGGAGCCCGTCATCCGTGAGGCTGACCGGCTGCGTAGTGATGGACGGTGGGCCGACCCGGCGCAGGACCAAGGGAGAACGCACGGGCGTACGACGACGTCCAAGGCGCAGACGCCCCACTGGCGTGGGCGTGACCCTCGTGGCGAGGGAAGTGAGCATGTCGAGCGTACTCACCGGCATTCGGCCCGGGCTCGCTGCCCGGCCGGCCGTCTTCGAGTACGACAGGCGCGGCGCCTTGGGCCATCTTGTGCAGACGGCCTGCGTGGAGAAGGCGTCGATGGCATTGGACCAGGCCCAGCCGGGCTGGGTGGTGGCCTCGGTCGATATCCACCCCGTCACCCCGCCCGCGCACCAGGCCCCGGCACACTTGGTGGTCACGGCGGCCCCAGCCGACCCGCCCGCCGGGGCCGAGCGGCGGGCGCCGGCCACCCTGTGGTACCGCGGTGGACGGCCGGTCGACGTCGGTGACCTGGCCAAGGCGGCGGACCTGCACCCGCAGGGCTTGACCGGCGCCCTGGTATCCGAAGGCTCGATCGGTTCGGCCCGGGACTCCACGTGTCACGTCGGCCAAGTCGATGTGAGCTGCGTCCGCCTCCATTTCCTGCCGGCTGGGATGGCCACGACGGCCTACGTCCAGCTGCGGGCCGTCGGAGCCGAACCCCGGGCCTGACCGCCAGGCCTGCCGCGAACTCCACGACAGGTTCCGGTGGGGCCGGAGAAGGGGTACGGCCAAGATAAGCCCGAAACCCGCAGTAGGGCCCGGCTGCTGGCCTGGTTCACGATCGTATGGAACTCCGTCGAGGGTGTCGTCGGCATCGCATCGGGCGTCGCCGCCGGTCCGTCGCTCTCGTCGGCTTCGGGGCCGACTCCTACATCGAGGTGCTGTCCGGTGGCGTCGTCGTGTGGCGCCTGGCCAAGGAACGCTACGGCGGGCAACTGTCGGAAGCGGCCGAGCACCGGGCCCTGCGCATCCATCGCAGGGACGTTCTTCGCTCTGGCCGCCGGGGTCAGCGTCGAATCGGTCCGCAAGCTGGCCACCGGCGAGCGCCCCTCGGCCAGCGGCCCCGGCGTCGCGCTCACCGTGGTGTCGCTGATCGTCATGCCGCTGTTGGCCCGAGCCAAGGGGAACGTCGGTCGTCAGCTCGGCAGTCGAGCGCTGCAGGCCGACGCCACCGAGACCGTCCTGTGCGTCTGGCTCTCAGCGATCGTGCTCGCCGGGCTGCTCCTCAACGTGACGTTCGGGTGGTCGTGGGCCGACCCCGTCGGCGCGCTCGGGATCGTCTATGTCGCCGCCCGGGAAGGCCGCCAGGCGTGGAACGACGACGCCTGCTGCTGAGTGGATGGACTCTGGCTGTGGGTCATCGTGCGATGTGGGCTGCCACCACGGCTGGGGCGCGCAGGGCCG
>JBBSHS010000016.1:0-41307 GCA_038232515.1 Acidimicrobiales bacterium | reverse complement strand
TTCGGTGTCTCACCGGGACGGACCGAACCATTCTGGTTCCCCCGAGAGCCACCGCGCTCCGACGCTGGCCGCCGCGACAGGCGAGACGACCTCCATCTTCGCTTGCCACGGCGAGCCCAACGGCTCTACGAGGCTGACCTGCTCTTTTGCCCGTGGGCGTAACAGGACTCGAACCTGTGACCTCACGCGTGTGAAGCGTGCGCTCTAACCAGCTGAGCTATACGCCCGGAACGGGAGGGTCACTGTAGCCCAGAGCGCCCAGCTGCCCGTTGGAGGATCCAGAGGAGCCGACCGCCGGGCTCAGCCTGTCAGCTGGTGGAGGGCCGACGAGGGCGTGACCGACCACCTGTTTCCGCCTCGGGTGTGCGGGTACGACCCTGGTATGGCACAGACAGATGACCTCAAGGGTCGGGCGAAGGAAGCCGCAGGCGACCTCACCGACAACGACGACCTCCAGCGTGAGGGCAAGGTAGACCAAGCCTCCGGCAAGACCAAGGAGGCCATCGGCGGCGCCAAAGACAAGGCCGAGGACGCCGTTGACACGGTGAAGGACAAGCTCCACGACTAGGCCTCTGCGAGTCCCCAGCGATGGGTCCGGCAAAGCCCACGGGCGACCCAGCCGCCGGGGCAGACTCCAGAGGGGTCAATGAGGTTGAGGCCGGTCCCCCGGGACCGGCCTCTCCTTCGTCCGGCTCGGCCCGCTCGGCGTCGTCACATCCGGCTGAGGGAGGAGAGACGTGAGCGCACCTCGCTCCTTTGACCGGGGAGGTCCGGCACCTCGATCTCGCGCGCCCGGCCGTCGCCGCAGAACACCAGGGTGCAACGCCGCACCGGGCGTCGAGTGACCTGTTCGAGTGCTTCGGCATAGGCGGCCAGTTGCAATCCGTAGTGCCCGACTTTGGCTGCCAGCGTGGCACGGTCGTCCACTGCGTCCGTCTTCCAGTCGACGACGACGAGCCCCTCGTCCTGTTCGTAGAGCAGGTCGATGAAGCCCTCGACGACCGTCCCCTCGACGGACGCTCCGACGAAGACCTCTCGCCAATGGCGGCCAGACGCCGCCGTGCGGGCCGCCGACGACGAAAGTGCGGCACGCGCCGCCCGCTCGATGGCCAGGGCTGCGTCGCCCACCCCTGACTCTCTGGCCGCCGACACGGCCGCCTCGGCCACCATCGTGCCCTCTGCGTCAAGTGAAACCCGCTCGAGCACGGCGTGCACGGCGATACCGAACGCCGACCCCGAGCCGGGACGACGGGCGGCGGGCCGGCCCTCGTCGTCGGTGATGGCGGTGACAGGACCGAGGCTTGGGCCGGACGCCGGAAGGAGCAGCGCCAGGGCCGACGGGTCGGGCAGATTGGCGACCGCCGTGGCCGCTACCGCCGCCGGCCGGTTGGCGGCGTCGAGGACCAACCAGCGCTGCTCCTCGGCCTGGGCCAGTGCAGCCCACACGGCGTCGGCGGGTAACGGATCGGGTACCTCGGGGTCAGCGGAGATCCGGTGGACCACGGGCCAGTGGCTCTCCAACGCCTGGATCGTGTCGCTCGTGACCGCCACATCCTTGACGAAGGCGCTCAGGCGGCCGGCCAGCGTGGAGGCCTCAGCCCGCTCAGGACGGTGCAGGCCCACCACCAGGTGGTCGCGGGCCCGCGTCCCAGCCACATACAGCAACCGGACCAGCTCATGCTCGGCCAGCAGGTCCTCCTCGGCTTTGGCAGCGGCGTAACCGGCGGTGGTGAAGCCGGTCTTCGCGGATCCGCAGCGCACCTGGGCACGCCCGTCCTCGGACCACAGCACCTTGGCCTGATCGGACCGCTGGTGGCCCGTGCTCAGCCCAGCCAGCACGACGATGGGGAATTCCAGGCCCTTGGAGGCGTGGATGGTGAGGATCCGCACCGCCTCGTCGTCGGTCTCCGGCACCACCGATTCCAGCGCCTGGGCGTCTTGGGCGGCCTGCTCCTCGGCCCAGTCGATGAAACCGCGCAGCGTGGCCCCGCCGGCCGCCGTGTACGCCCGCGCCTGCTCTATGACGAAACGGGCCCGGTTCCAGGTCTCGCGTTGGCGGGGCTTGGCATAGGCCGCCTCGAGAAACCGTCGGGAACGGACGATCTCCTCGACCAGCCGGCTGGGCGCCACCCACAGCCGGCGCCGGGCCAGCGCCGCTATCTCGGCCATGGCCACCGTGACCGGGTGCCGGTCCGGCAACCCTTCCGGCGGTGAGGTGCCGTGGCCCCAGTGCCCCCCGGCCCGGCGCCACTCGAGGAGGTGGTCGTCGCTGCAGCCGAAGGCGGCGGAGCTCAGGGCGGCGACCACGGCGACCTGGTCGGTGGGGTCGTCGACGGCCCGCACGACGGCCAGCAGATCGCGTACCTCCTGGGTGGCCCACACCAGCGATCGGCTCTCGACGCGGTAGGGAACGCCGGACTGCTCGAACGCCCGCTCGATGGCCGGAAGGGCGGTGCGACTGGGGAGCAGGAGGGCCACGTCGTCATAGCGGGCCGGGCGCAGGGCGCCGTCCTCGGCAACCACCTGCCACGCCTGTGCCTTCATGGCCAGCACGGCCCGGGCCACCTCGTCGGCCTCGACCTGGCGCACCTCCTCAGACCGGCCCGGGCCCACGCCCCCGATGAGGGCCACGGTCCCTAGTCGGCCATCCCTGTTCGCCCGTCCGGGGGCAAGCTCGGCCCACGGCGCCTGATGCTCACCGCCGGCGCGCAGCATCGGCCCGAACACGGCGTTGACGAACCCGAGAAGAGGCGGCAGCGATCGCCAGTTCTGTTCCAGGCCGACCCGGTCGGTGCCCAGGCGGTCACGGACCTGGGCGTACAGCTGGACGTCGGCCCGCCGGAACCGGTAGATCGACTGCTTCGGGTCGCCCACGAAGAACAGGCGCCCCTCGACTCTGGCCGCCTGCTGCCAGGGCCCGGGCTGGTCGACCGCGTCGGGCACGGCCAGCAGCACCGCCAGCTCGACCTGCAGGGGATCGGTGTCCTGGAACTCGTCGACCAGGACGTGGGCGAAGGAAGCCTGTACGGCCCGCCGCACCACCGGATGGCGCAGGAGCTGCCGGGCCCGCACCAGTAGGTCGTGGAACTCGAGCACTCCGGTGGCCCGACGCTCCTCAGCACCATCCAGGGTGAAGGTGGCCAACTCCGCCAGCAGCCGGCTCAGCACCCGTTGGCGCACGGCATCGAGCAGTACGTCGCGGGCGTCGGCGGCGGCCTTGACGGCCCGGCGCACGTCGTCCACCGGGCAGCGCCACTGCGCAGCCCGGCCCACGTTGCCTACCCGGGGCGCACGCCACCCGGTGACGGCAGCGGCGATGGCCCGCTCGCTGGTGCCGGCGGCGGCAGCGCTGGCGGCGCGCGCCGGCACCAGCTCGAGGAGGCGGGCGTGCAGCTTGTCGCCGGAGACGGCGCAGTGCGCGGCCATGTCGACGGCGGCGTCGATGGCAGCCAGCAGAGGACCGGCGTCGACGGGGCCACCATCGCCCGGAGGCGACGGTGGCGCGTCCGCCAGCAGGTCCCAGTTCTGGTGGAACGCCTCGGCCACCACCCGCAAATGCTCGGACGACAGACCGAGGTCGATGGCCAGTATCAGGTCGCGCCGGATGTCGGGATCGGAGGAGTGGTATAGCCGGTTCAGGAACTCGGACCATCGCCGTTCGAACCGGATGGCCATTTCCGTGGCGTCCACCAGCTCGAAGCCCGGGGGCAGGCCGGCGGCCACGGCATGGGAGGCCAGGATCCGCTGGGCGAACCCGTGGAGGGTCGACAGCGGTGCTTCGTCGATCGACTCGAGCGCCGCTCTCCACCGGATGCGCTCGGGCGGGCGGCCACCGCCCCCGAACACCGCCCGTTCGAGCGCTACCCGAACCCGCTCTCGCAGCTCGGCGGCGGCCGCCTCGGTGAAGGTGATGGCGGCGATGGTCGACAGCTCGGCGCCGGCGCCGACGAGCGCCACGATACGGGTGACGAGCTCGGTGGTCTTGCCCGTGCCCGCCCCCGCCTCGACGAACAGCGTGGCGCCCAGCTCTTTACGGATGCGTTCACGGGCGGCGGCGTCGACCGGCCGGACCATCCCTTCCGGGGCGGCCGCGCTCACGGCTGGCCGCCCTCGGCACCGACGATGGTCTGAAGTCGGCGTAGCGGCTCGAGCTCGACCGCGTCGTACTTGCGTCGCAGAGCGTGTCCCCGGTCGACCGGGCACACGCGGTCGTAGGGGCAGTAGCGGCAGTTCGCCCAGTCGCGGCCGCGGTCCTCGCCGGGGGTGGTGGGGAAGACGCCGGCCTCGATGCCCCCGGTCACGGCGTCGACGACACGAGCGAACTGCTCGTGGCTGAGCGGGTTGCCGACGATGGCCTCGGGCTCGTCCCGCTCCACCAGCCAGTAGGCCGATTCGATGTCTACCGCCGGGCCCGGAAAGCGCTCCCGCGCGGCCAGGGCGTAGATCGGAAGCTGCAACAGCCGAGTGGGATCGCCACCGGCGGCCGCATCGGTGATCTTCTTCTGCTTACCCGTCTTGTAGTCCACGACGAACACGCTGGCCCCGTCGTCGCTCACGTCGACACGGTCAATCCGGCCCTGGAAGCCGACCCGCCTTCCGGCCGGGGTATCAAGCACTACCTCGCCCCACTCCTCGCCGGGCCCGAAGGCCACCTCGACGGCGCTGGGAACCAGGCCGTGCTCCTCCCGGCGCTGGTCGTCCACGGTCAAGGCGCCGTCCAAGTGCTGGAGGAGCTCGGCCCAGCGCACCTCTCCCAGAACGCTGGCGCTGGCCCTGCCCTGGGCCAGCAGATCGTCGTGCAGGTGGCCGGCCAGAGCTGCCGCCCAAGCCCGGTCGTCCTGGCTCCAGGGCTCGTCGGATGGCCGGCCCAGGCCTCGCGTCTCTACCAGCCGCCGGAGTACCTCGTGGACCAGACCACCCCGGGAAAGACCATCGGGTTCCAGGACATCCTCGGGCACCCCGGTCTCCGCCACTTGGAGCACATTGGCCAGGAAGTAGCGGTGCGGGCACTCGGCCCATTTCTCGAGGGCGCTGGGAGAAATGGCCTCATCGAGCGCCGGCGGCCGGCTGATGTGCCCGTCGTAGGCCGTGAAAGCGTCGCTGCGGCGGGCCAGGACCGTCACCAGGCCGCCGGCCAGGGCCCGGCTGTGAACGGCCAACGGGTGATCGAGCACACGACGCCCGGCGGCCACCCAGGCATCGAGCGAGGCGAGGTGGCGTTCCTGGGCCGACGCCGGCACCCCGGTGGCGCAGGCGGTGTGGCGGAAAGAGGGCACGACCGTCAGCCATGGCCACTTGGACGGGCCGGCCAGAAGCTGCTCGGTGGCGAGCGGTTCCCCCGCCGGGCTGCCGGCCAGGCTGCCGGCCCAGCCCAGCAGCCACCGTGACGGGCGCCGGGCCGCCTGGTGGTCCGCCCGTGCCGCCATGGCCACCGTCTCCGGCGCCGCGGCCATGGCAGAGAGGAGCGCAGCCCGTTCGTCGGCCCGGGCCTGGGCGCGGGTGTCATGGCCGGGAAGCAGAGGATCGCGTCCCCGGCGGCTGGGCACGGTCCCTTCGACCAGGCCCACGACGATGACGAGGTCGAGCTCGGCACCGGCCAGATCGGCGGGTCGGGCCACCAGTACCCCTCGGCCCACCAAGCCGATCCGGGGCCCGGCCACGTCGAGGCCATTGGCCAAGGCGGCGAGGAAGACACCCCGCCCCGGTGGCGGTCCGGTCTGCTGCTCGAGCAGGGCAAGGTCGTCGAGCACGGCCCTCACCCGGCGGTAGCTGACCAACTCGGCATCGACCCAACCGGCGTCGGCTCCTTCGGATGGCGTGCCCAGGTAACGGTCGAGGAGCCCTTGGGCCCAGGCCGCCATCTCCGCCCATCCCTTGCCCGGGCCGGGGTCGACCGCGGCCTGCAGCTCGGAGCAGAAGGCGGCCGCCTGCTCCGCTTCGTCCGCCCGCCGGGCGCTCCCCCTGGCCGACAATGAGCCGGCCAACAGCCGTAGCCGGGTGGCCCACTGGTCGGCACCGGCCATAACGTTGGCTTGGCGGGCCACGGCCCCCCAACGAGCGGCCGGCACCGAACCCGGCTGACCCGCGTACTGACGGATGGGGGCGCCGGCCAGGACGGCGAGGAGGCCGGAGCGGGTGAACCCCTCGTCGGGTAGGCCGGTGAGACCGCGCAGGGCCCGACCGGCCACCGACGCGACCAACGTCGTGGGCGAAGGAGCCGAATGCTCGATCCCGGCGAACGTGAGGTGCTCCACCACCCGAAGCGTGCTGGCACCACCGCCGGGGACGATGGCCACACGGTGCAGCGGGGTCGGGCGTTCCGTCCGCTCGACCCGCTCGACCACGCGTTGCACGGCCAGACGGGCTTCGGCGTCGGTGTCGGGAGCTATTACCACCGCCTGCGGGCCCGGCGGCCGGACGCCCACCGGCTCGGTCATGGCCCCGCCCAACTGCTCTCGCAAAGCCAGAGTGGGGCCGTCGGCCTCCTGGTCTCCCGTGACGCCCAACAGTGCCGTCAGGCGGCCGGCGCACGACAGTGCCACTAGTAGCGCGGTTGCCGCCGATGAGTCGGGTCGGGGCAGGAAGGCGATGACCCCGGCGGGCGTGGGGGCTGGCCCGTTGGCGTTGAGCCCCACGGCGGCCGACTCGAACAGGTCGCGTTCGTCCCAGTCGGGGGCCACCGCCGATTCGACGGCGGCGAGCAGCCGGATCAGATGGGGGTTGCCGGCCCCGGCGATGGCGCCGGCGGCCGGTCCGAGCGATCTCAGCTCGCGCAACGACCGGGCCAGGCGCCGCACGGTGGGCGCATGGTGGGCCACGGCGGAGAACGGTCCGGGGTCGGCCGTGACGGCCTGGCGTACGGCCTCGTCGAAGCGCGACGAGCGCAATGGCCGGCGTCCGGCCGCAGCCAACGCCGGCTCCCCCAACTGCTCGGCCAACCGGCGCAGCGTGATGACAGCCGCGTTGACCACCCCCGGGTCAGCGGCCAGCGCCCGTCGCAACGACAGCAACGGGATGTGGCCGGGGGCGACAATGGTGATCGGTGCCAGCACGTCACGCCGCTGGGCGGCGACGACTTCGGCCCGCAGGGCGGCAAGGGCGGCGGGGCCGACGGTGACGAGACGAGATGACATGGCGGAGCTGATGGTACGGACAACCTGTGACAGCGAGGTGGAGGGCTCCGACCTCGGCCCCGCCACTACGGTGGGGGCGTGGGCGACGACGCCATCCCCCTCTTCGACGCCGACGCCGACGTCGACCCGTTCGGCGAACGGCCCGATGACGAAGGCGCCTACGCCGTCGCCTCCTTCGAAGACGACGAAGGGCCTCCGGACCTGCCCTCCACCGGCGCCGATGCTGAAGTCTTCGTTGAAGTGGTCATCGACGGCGGTGACGGGGACGACGGCGATGACGGCGATGACGGCGACCCTGACCGGCCGGTCATGGCCATCGAGCGCTGGCGTCGGCGCACGGCCGGTGGGGCCTTGGCCACGGCTCTGGCGCTGGGCCTGGCGTCGGTCTTCCAGCCCCCTCAGGACACCCGACCTCCCATCATCCTGGAAACCACTGGCGACCCCTACGACGACGAGGACCCTGTGACCGTCGACTTCGAGCCCGATGCGCCCGAGGGCACCACCGTGCTGCTCCGACCCTGGAACTTCCACGACGGGCAACCATGAGCCAGCAGGGCCCGGGCGGCGCTTCGAGCCCGAAACCGTGAGTGACGTGCCCGCTGGCGGCGAAGCCACCGGCTCGGACCGGGCAGCCCCATCGTTCGACTACTACGACTTCCTCGACGTCGACCCTGACGCAACCCGGGCGGAGATCAAGACGGCGTACAACCGGCTGACCGACGTCTGCGACCCAGGCCAGCGCGGCTCGCTCACCGAAGCGTACGAGGTGCTGACCGATCCCGGCCGGCGTGCCGGTTACGACCGTGTCCGCAGCACGATCAGCCGGCGCCTGCCCAAGCCGGCCCGGCACCGGTCGACACCCGTCGTCGATGCCGGCGGGTTCGACTCCGGTGCCCGTTTAGGGCCCGAGGCCAGATCGAGGGAGACGGCACCGAGCCTCGACGTGACGACAGGGGACGCCAAGCCGGCCCAGCCGGGCGGACGCGACTCGGACGTCACCGCCGCCCCGCCAGACAAGGCCAAGGCCAAGGCGGCGTCGTCCAGCGATATCGGCCAGGCGGCCCCGCCGAAGCCCTCGGCCATGCTGGCCGACGAAGCCAAGGTCGTCTATCTGCTGGCGCTCGGGCAGGCCCTGGCCGCCGTCGTCATCACCGCCGCCCTCCACGATCGGGCCCAGATCTGGCGGTTCTTCGGCATCAACCTGGTCCTGGCCGTGGCCATCGCCGCCTCCGCCCGCCTGGCCAACCGGTTCGTCGCCTTGATCGCGGCGCTGGCCGGCGGTCTGTTCGGCCTCTATCCCATAAGCGTGCTCTTGGCCGCGCCCCATTACGGGCTGGCCATCTGGATCATGCTGCGCCAGAACCGGGCTGCCCGTGTCCACAGTGACTGGCGGCGGCAGGACAAAGCCGGTGCCCGGGCCGGCCCCGGCGCCCAGGCCATCGGCGGTCGGGCCAGTGCCCGCCGGCCGTCGGATGACGACCGTCCCGCCACACCGGCCCAGCGCCGTCGGCAGAAGAGTGAACCCGCCGGGCGGGGCGCGCCTCGACCGTCGAAGCGCTACACCCCGCCCAAGACCAAGACCAAGCGCCGCTGACGCCGATCTGGCCGAGCCGCCGAGGCGCCCGTCATCCGACGAGGGCCGAGTGGAGGAAGGCCAGCAGCTCGGCCCGCCGGCGGACCGCAGCTCGGGGACCGGCGGCGTAGCCGAGGGCACGCTGCACCTCCACCTCGGTGGCGAAGCCGACGACGATGGAGTATGCGGCCATCAGCACGAGTCGGGGATCCTGGGCCCGCAGGGCGCCGCTATCCATCTCGGCCTCGAGGAACGACGTCGCCCGCACCACCAGCGGCTCGAGCTGCTTCATGAGCCGGTCGGCGTGGGGGGGCCCCAACCTGGTCACTTCGCGTACCAGACCGAGCACCTCGGGACGGCGGGCGGCCAGGCGGAACACCGAGCGGACCACCGCCTCGACGCGGTCCCAGCCCTCACCAGGCCGCGCTCCAGCGGCGCCGTCACTCGTGCCCACGTCCGTCGCGGCTGCGGCAGCACGTTGCGTCGACTGGCGCAGGGCCCGCTCGAGGGCTTCGGACAGCTCGTCCGCCGACCGGTCGATCACGGCCTCCAGCAGGTGCTCCTTTCCCCCGAAGTGGTACAGGATCGTCTGCTTGCGCACGCCCGATGCGGCGGCCACGGCGTCGAGCGAAGTGGCCTCGTAACCACGTCGGCCGAAACTGGCCAGGGCGGCATCGAGCACCCGTGCCTTGGTTCCGGCGGCGCTCACTGACCAGATGGTAGACAAGGGGCGTGCCGCTCGGCTCCTCCCAGGCTCCCACCGCGTCACAGACACCGACGCCGGCCACATCCGCGTCCCGGGACCGTGCCGGCCACATGGATACGGGTCTGCGGGCGCTCAGCCCATGATCGCCGACGCCCTCGACGGCCGGCGCATCGCCGTCACCGGAGCCACCGGGTTCCTCGGCACCGCGCTGGTGGAGCGCCTGCTGCGCTCGGTGCCGGGATGTGAGGTCGCCGTCATCGTGCGTCCCGGACGGCGGGGTGCGGCCGACCGGGTCCGGCGGGAGATCCTCCGCAACGACTGCTTTGACCGCCTCCGCCAGGAGCTGGGCGACCGTTTCGACGGTGAGGTGGACCGTCGACTGCTGGCCGTGGCCGGCGACGTGGCCGTCGGCGGCCTGGCCCTGGGCGACGACGGCCGGGCCGTGTTGGCCGGGTGCTCCACCGTCATCCACGCCGCCGCCGCCGTGACCTTCGACTCGCCGCTCGACCAGGCCGTCGAGGTCAACCTGCTGGGCCCGGTTCGGGTGGTCGAGACCATGGCCGAGCTGTGCCCGGACGCCCACCTGGTGGCGGTGTCCACCGCCTACGTGGCTGGTAACCGCCGGGGCGATGCCCCCGAACGGCTGCTGCCCGACACGATGTACGCGGCGGACGTGCCGTGGGAGGCGGAGGTGGCGGCGGCCCGGCGCATGCGGGCCGACCTCGACGCCGAGAGCCGGACGACCGCCCAGCTGGGCGGCTTCGGGGCCAGGGCCCGAGTGGAGTTGGGGGCCGCCGGCACCCCGCTGCTGGCCGAGCGCACCGAGAAGCTGCGCGACGAATGGGTCCGCCATCAGTTGGTAAGGGCCGGCGTGGCCCGGGCCGCCAGCCTGGGCTGGCCCGACGCCTACCCGTACACCAAGGCCCTGGGCGAGCGGGCACTGCTGCAACGGCGCCGGGAGGTGGCCGTCACCATCGTGCGCCCCTCCATCATCGAGTCGGCGGTGGCCGAGCCCCGTCCGGGCTGGATACGCGGGTTCCGCATGGCCGAGCCCATCATCGTGAGCTACGCCCGCGGCCTGCTGAAGGAGTTCCCAGGCATCCCTGAGGGTGTCGTCGACGTCATCCCCGTCGACATGGTGGTCGCCGCCCTCATCGCCGTGGCCGCCCACGGCCCGGCGCAGGAGGGGCCGAGCGTCTACCAGGTGGCGTCGGGCAGCCGGAACCCGCTCAAGTACGGCCAGCTCGTCGACCTCGTCAGGCAGTTCTTCACCGAGAACCCCATCTACGACAGTGAGGGCCAGCCCATCGTGGTGCCCGAGTGGTCGTTCCCGGGTCGAGGACGGGTGCAGCGGCAGTTGAGCCGGGCCGCCCGCGGCCTGGCCCTGGGCGAGAAGGCCCTCCAAGCCCTGCCCGTCCGGGGTAGACAGGCCGACCTCGCGGCCCGGCTCGAGGAGAAGCGCGATCAGGCCGAGCGGGCCCTCGACTACGTCGAGCTGTACGGCCACTACACCGAGACCGAGGCGATATTCCGGGTCGATCGACTGGTGGCCTTGTGGGACTCGCTGGGCGCCGCCGATCGTGCCGCGTTCTGCTTCGACCCGGCGGTGGTCGACTGGCCCACCTTCGTGCACGACACCCACCTGCCGTCGGTGGTCGACCACGCCCGGGTGAAGATGTCACCGGGCAGGCGCACCGGGCGGAGCCGACGCGACCGTGGCATGAAGGCCATCCTCTCCCCCGACCGCCATCTCGCCGCCTTCGACCTGGAGAACACCCTGGTCGCATCGAACGTGGTCGACAGCTACGCCTGGCTGGCCACCCGCCATCTGGACCGCACCGAACGGGCCCGCTTCGTGCTGCGCACCCTTAGAGAGGCTCCCGGTCTGCTGGCCCTCGACCGGCGCGACCGGGGCGACTTCCTGCGTCACTTCTACCGCCGCTACCAGAACGCTCCCGTCGACCGGCTGGCCCACGACACCTGGGAGCTGTTCGCCTCGCACCTGCTGACCAAGGCCTTCCCCGGCGCCATCCGCCGGGCCCGTCAGCACCGGGCGCTGGGCCACCGCACCATTCTCATCACGGGCGCTCTCGACGTGGTGGTCGAGCCCCTCAAGCCGTTGTTCGACCACGTCGTGGCCGCCCGCCTGGCCGTGTGCGACGGCCGCTTCACCGGCGAGCTGGTCGAGGCGCCCTGCACCGGCGAGGCCCGGGCGCTGGCCATCCGCGACTACTGCGAGGCCGAGGGGCTGGCGCTGGAGGAGTGCGTGGCCTACGCCGACTCCGCCTCCGACCTACCCATGCTCCAGGTGGTCGGCCACCCCGTCGCCGTCAACGCCGAGGCCAAGCTGGCCGCCATCGCCCGCAAGCGGGGCTGGCACACCGAGCAGTGGTCCAGGTCGCCGGGCGGCCCTCGCCCCCTCCTCCCACTCGGGCCCATGGTCGGGGAGGGCGTGGGGTGAAGGCCCTGGTCGTGGAGCGCAAGCCGATGCGGTTCGCGGCGGCGCGGCTGGCCGGCGGCTGGGAGCCCGGCGCCGGCGCCCGCGTCGGTCCCCTGCGGCTGGCCGAGGTGGCCGAACCGGCACTGCCGGGGAAGGCCTGGCACCGGGTCACGCCCCTTCTGTCCGGCATCTGCGGCTCGGACCTGGCCACCGTCGACGGCCGCAGCAGCCGCTACTTCGAGCCCATCGTCAGCTTCCCGTTCGTGCCGGGACACGAGGTCGTGGGCCGGCTGGACGACGGCAGCCGGGTGGTGGTCCAACCGGCGCTGCACTGCGCCACCAGGGGGATCGACCCGCCCTGCGAATGGTGCGCCAGAGGCGTCACCAACCGGTGCGAGCTCGTGGCCTTCGGACACCTCGAGCCCGGCCTCCAGACCGGTTACTGCTCACAGACGGGTGGAGGATGGGGTCATGCGCTCGTGGCCCACGAGTCCCAGATCCACCCTGCCCCGGACGACCTCGACGACTGCGCCGCCGTGATGGTGGAGCCGGCCGCCTGTGCCGTCCACGCCGCCCGCCAGATCACCGCCGCCCACGTCGCCGTCATCGGTTCGGGGACGCTGGGCCTGCTCACCGTCGCCGCCATCCGTCACCTCGTCGATCCCGATCGTGTCCTCATCGCCACCGCCAAACACGCTGGACAACGCCGATGGGCCCGGGCGTTGGGAGCAGATGTGGTCGTGGCCCCCGCCGAGCTGGCTCGAGCGGTGCGCCGGGCCACCAACTCACGCGTCGCCGGCCAGCAGCTCACCGGTGGTGTCGGCGCCGTCGTGGACTGCGTCGGTTCGGCCCAGTCCATACAGCAGGCCTTGTCGGTGGTGGGCCCCGGCGGACAGGTGCACCTGCTGGGCATGCCCGCCCGGGTCGACGTCGACCTCACCGGTCTGTGGCACCGTGAGATCAGCCTGCGGGGCTGCTACGCCTACGACCGTGCCGACTTCGAGGCCGCCTTCGACCTGGTGCGCCAGGTCGGGCTCGGCCGCCTGGTCAGCGCCAGCTACCCGATCGACCGCTACACCGAGGCGCTGGACCACGCCGCTCACGCCGGCGCCCGAGGCGCCGTGAAGATCGTCTTCGACCTCCGGTCCCGAACCACCCGAAAGGCTCGTGCCTGATGCCCCGTCCCGGGTTCGTCCTCGACGTCGACCGCTCGACGCCACCAACGCTGTTCTGGCACGGCGAGGGGTTCGGCCTCGAGCGGCTGCCGGTGGGCAGCCGCGTCATCTACGCGCCAGAGCCGCAGGAGGCCCTCGACGACCCCGACGAGGCCGTCCGCCACGCCCTCGACAATCCGGACGGCGACAGCCAGCCGCTGCGCACTCAGCTGTTCCCGGGAATGCGCCTCACCATCGCCTTCGACGACATCAGCCTGCCGCTACCCCCCATGAAGCGGCCCGACAACCGCCAGCGGGTCATCGAGGCCGTTCTCGACCTGGCGGCACGAGCGGGCGTCGACGACGTCGTGCTCATCTGCGCGCTGGCCCTGCACCGGCGCATGACCGGGCCCGAGCTACGCCAGGCCGTGGGCGACCGCGTCTACGACGCCTTCGCTCCCACTGGGCGGCTCACCCAGCACGACGCCGAGGATCCCGACAACCTGGCCTACATCGGCCAGACGGAGCAGGGTGAGGACGTCGAGATCAACAAGCGGGCGGCCGAGTCCGACCTGATCGTGTACGTCAACATCAACCTGGTGGCCATGGACGGCGGTTGGAAGTCCACCGCCACCGGCCTCGCCTCCTACAGATCGCTCAAGCACCACCACAACGTGCGCACCATGCTGGCGTCGCGCAGCTTCATGGACCAGCACCGCTCGGAGTTGCACAGCTCCAACTGGCGCATGGGAAAGGTGCTGAGCGACGCCGGCGTCAAGGTCTTCCAGATCGAGACCACGCTCAACACCGATACGTTCCCGTCCAACTTCGCCTTTCTGCAGAAGCGTGAATGGGAGTGGACGCTGAAGGACCGGGCCACCTTCCTGGCCGTCAGCCGGTCACTGGACAGGGTGCCCGCCCGCCAGGCCCGCAAGATCTTCCACTCGATCCGCTCCCCGCACGCCATGACCGGCGTACACGCCGGCGAGGTCGAGGCGGTGCACCGCCTCACCACCGAGCGGGTCTACTCCCAGCAGTTGGTGCCGGTCGAGGGGCAGACCGACGTGCTGACGATGGGCCTGCCCTACATCTGCCCTTACAACGTCAACTCGGTGATGAACCCGGTCCTGGTGATGTGCCTGGGTCTGGGCTACTTCTTCAATCTCTACCGCAACAAGCCGTTGGTGCGGGAGGGCGGAGTGCTCATCATGAGCCACCCGACACCTTGGGAGTTCCACCCGGTCCACCATCCCAGCTACATCGACTTTTTCGAAGAGGTGCTGGCCGACACCACCGACCCGATCGAGATCGAGAAGAACTACGAGGAGCGCTACGCCACCGACGAGTGGTACCGGCACCTGTACCGGACCAGCTACGCCTACCACGGGGTCCATCCGTTCTACATGTGGTACTGGGGCGCCCACGCCCTCGCCCACCTCGGCAGCGTGATCATCGTCGGCGGCGACACAAGAGCGGTGCGCCGCCTGGGCTTCAAACCGGCGTCCACATTTCGGGACGCGCTGGAGATGGCCGAGGACGTGGTCGGCCGAGAGCCGTCGATCACGCACCTCCACAACCCGCCCCTCTTCATCAGCGACGTGAGCTGACCACAGATGCCCACACCGGCCGCGGCCAAGGGCCTGGTGCGCGCGGTGGCGGTGTCGCCGCCGACCGCCCCGCCCGTTGTCCGCTGGGCATGGCGATCGGCCCGGCCCCGGGCCAAGGGATTCCCCTGGGCCGCCCCGACGTGGCCTGGCGGCGTTGCCCGGCGGGCCGAGAAGTCGACCACCGGCATGGAGTACGACACGGCATGGGCCCGCTCCTACGGGGTGCAACTGGCCCGCGCCGTGGTGTTGGACAGCGTCACCCGGCCGGTGGTCCGGGCCCTGGCCGACCCGACCCTGGAAGGCATCGACCGATTGGACGGACTGGCGGGCCCCGTGGTGTTCGCCGCCAACCACGCCAGCCACGCCGACACGCCGTTGCTGCTCACCTGCCTGCCCAGCCGGTTCCGGCACAAATTGGTGGTGGCCGCCGGAGCCGACTACTTCTTCGACAGACGGTGGAAGGGCCATCTGTCGGCCTTCGCCATCAACGCCATTCCCATCGAACGCGTGAAGATCAGCCGGCGATCGGCCGAGCTGCCCGCCTCTTTGCTGGCCGATGGCTGGAGCCTGCTCATCTACCCCGAGGGCGGCCGCACGGCCGACGGCTGGTCGCAGGAGCACCGAGGCGGAGCCGCCTATCTCGCCACCAAGATCGGCGTTCCGGTGGTGCCGATCTACGTCGAGGGCACCCGCCGGGTGCTCAAGAAAGGCGTGAGCATCCCCATGCCGGCGTCGACCACAATCACTTTCGGCCGGCCGATACGGGCCTCTGACGGCGAAGATGCCCGCCGTTTCGCCGCCCGCATCGAGCATGAGGTCGACGTCCTGGCCGACGAGCACGCCAACGGCTTCTGGGAGGCCCGCCGCCACGCCGCCAAGGGCACGACGCCGTCGCTGCGCGGCCCCGAGCATGCCGCCGGCTGGCGCCGGGCCTGGGAGCTGGGCGAGGGCCGCCGCCCGGCCCACCGCGGCCCCGCCTGGCCGCCCCGTTAGCCCCCGCCGCGAGATTGGGTCACCAGGTGGCCTTCAGCGTCGATTGTTGCCGTTGAAGGCCACCCTACGACCCAATGTCGCGGGTTGGGCGGCGCCCTACGAGCCGCCGGCAGAGTGCGCGCTCATTTGCTGGGCTGTGGAACATTGCACTTCGTGACCTTCGGGTTCACGCCCACGTAATTGAGAGGGCCGGCGATGATCGTGACGATGATGGTCCCCGTCTTGGCACAATTGTCGGCGCCCCCGCTGAAGTAATGCCGCTGGCCCGCGGCGATGGCGCCGATGATCAACCACACGACAAGAAGCACCGAAACGATGGGTGCGGCACCACCTCTACGCATGGCTGCCTTCCGCTGGCACTGGTGTGTGACTTCCATCCGGGTGAAATGGCGCAGACCCGTCGAGCGCTGACAAAGGACTACCGATGCGCCGCGGCAGGAGCGAGCGCGACGACCGCCGATGGCACCGATGCCGACCGCAGCGGCTGGTCATGCCCGAGGTTGTATCCGATGCCCGGAAAGCCAAACCGCCGCCCCGCTCGCCCCGCGGGGGGCGACAACACCGCATGGGCGGGGCGACCTCTCGCCCGAGCCCCACGCCGGTCGGGCACGACCGACGCGTCGACGGCCGCGGTGTGCGTGTATCGTGAGCGGGCCCGGCGAGCAGTGCCGCCCCGGGCCGAAGCCGCAGTACAACCCATAACCGGGCAGGCAGCGTTGCCTCCTCAACGGAGAGGCAGCCCGGTCCCTCAGCAACAACGGAGGAGACCAATGCCCTTTGCCTATCAACTCGATCGTGAGCTCGACACCTGCGGGATCGGCTTCGTCGCCGACGCCCAGGGCCGTGCCTGCCGCGAGATCCTCACCGCCGCTCTCAACGGCCTGGCCTGCGTCATCCACCGCGGGGCGGTGAACTCCGACGCCAAGTCGGCCGATGGTTCGGGGCTCCTGCTGCCCATACCCGCCGAGATCTTCGGCACGGACGAGGAGGGACGGCCCCATGGTGTGGCCCAACTGTTCGTGCGGGGCGACGTGCCGGCCACCCAGGCCGCCGTCGAGGCCGCGGCTGTGGCCGAGGGCATCGAGGTGGTGTCGTGGCGCACCCCGCCGATGAACGACGCAGTGGTGGGCGAACTGGCCCGCTACTCCAAGCCGGTCGTGCTCCAAGCCGTACTCCGGCGACCTGCGGGCGCCAACCGCGAGCGCGCCGCCCTGCGCCTGCGCCGGCACATCCAGCGCACCACCACGGGCTGCTACGTCGTGTCGTGCTCGTACCGGACCGTGGTCTACAAGGGCCTGGTGGCCGCCAACCTGCTGGGCGACTTCTGGCTCGACCTGGCCGACGACCGTTTCGTCGTCTCGTTCGCCGTTTTCCACCAGCGTTTCAGCACCAACACGTTGCCCACGTGGGAGCGGGCCCAGCCCTTCCGCACGCTGTGCCACAACGGCGAGATCAACGCCATCGCCGGGAACGCCAACCGGATGAAGGCCCGGGCCGTCCTGGGCACGGAGGCGGCCGGCCTCGGCCCTGAGGACCTGTACCACCCTCTGCTCGACGCCAACGACTCCGATTCGGGGATGCTGGACTCGGCCGTGGAGTTGCTGATGCGGGGAGGAAGGGACATTCGCCACGCCGTGGCCATGCTCGTGCCCGAGGCCTGGGAGAGCACCCGCGACATCGACCCCGAGGTCAAGGGGTTCTACCGCTATCACGCCAGCCTGGTGGAGCCGTGGGACGGGCCGGCAGGGCTGGTCTTCACCGACGGCGTGGGGGTGGGCGCGGCCCTGGACCGCAACGGCCTTCGCCCCCTGCGCTACGCCATCTGCGAGGACGGTCTGGTCGCATGCTGCTCCGAGGCCGGAGCAGTCGACGTCCACGGCCACGGCCGGGTGCAGCGGGGTCGCCTGGGGCCCGGTCAGATGCTGTTCGTCGACCCCAGCCGGGGTGTCCTCCTCGACGACGACTGCAAGGACAGGGTGGCGGCCGGCGCTCCGTACGCCAAATGGGCGGCCGAAGGGCTGAAGCGGCTGTCGGCCGGCAAGCCCCTGCAGGAGCCGCAGGGCCAGGTGGCCCTACTGCAGCGCCAGGTGGTGCACGGCTACACCACAGAAGAGCTGCGCATGGTGCTCAAGCCCATGGCCGGCGATGCCAAGGAACCCACCTTCGCCATGGGCGACGACGCCCCACTGCCTCACCTGGCCCATCGGCCCAGGCCCATCCACCACTATCTGCGCCAGCGCTTCGCCCAGGTCACCAACCCACCCATCGACCATCTGCGGGAACGGCCGGTCTTCAGCCTGCGCACGCTCCTGGGCCCTCGCCAGCACCTCCTCTCCGAGCGGCCCGAGGCCGCCCGCCAAGGCGAGCTGCCCACCTTCTTCCTATACCCACAGGCCGTCGACCACCTGGCCGGTCCGGACAGCCACGTGGCCACGCTGGACACCACGTTCGTGGTCAGGGCTGGTCCCGGCGGCCTGCGCGCCGCGGTCGAGCAGTTGGGCGCCAATGCCGAGCGCGAGGTGGCGATGGGGGCGACCACGCTGGTGCTCGACGACGGTGCCGTCTCGGCCCAGAGGGCACCCATCCCCAGCCTCCTGGCCGCCGGCGCCGTCCACCACCGGCTCGTCGCCGACGGCCTGCGCGACCACACGAGCATCGTCGTGGTCGGCGACGACATCCGCGACGTGCACCATGTCGCCTGCCTGCTGGCCGTGGGCACCGACGCCCTGTGCCCGAGGCTGGCCCTCGAGACGGTGGCGGCGGAGGCGGACGCCAACGAGGACTCCGAGATCATGAGCCCCGAGGCTCAGGAGCGGCTGCAGGCCGCATTGGAGGACGGCGTCCTGAAGGTCATGTCCAAGATGGGCATCAGCACCGTCGACTCATACCGAGGGGCACAGATCTTCGAGTGCATCGGCCTGGGCGCCGAGATCGTCGGCACCTGCTTCAACGGGGCCGTGTCGACCGTGGGTGGCCTGGGCTGGGAGGCACTGGGTTCGGACGTGCTGGCCCGCCACGCCAAGGTCGACTGGTCCGAGCCCGGCGGCAGCCTGGAGAACCCCGGCTACTACCGGGACCTCAAGCGGGGAGGCGAGCACCATACCCACAACAAGGACGTCGTGGATGGGCTACAAGCTTTCTCCGTCGACGAGGGATCCGTCGGCGCCGAGGCAGCCAGGGCACTGCAGGACATGGCCACCGCCCACACCCTTCAGCAGGCGTTGGCCGGCGCCGACGCCACGAAGTACGCCAAGTTCGCGGCCATGGTCGCGGCTCGGCCCCTCACCGAGTTGCACGACCTGCTCGAGCTGGTCCCCAACGGTCCCCCGGTCCCCCTCGACGAGGTGGAACCGGCCAGCTCCATCGTCCAGCGCTTCTCCACCGGGGCCATGAGCCACGGGTCGCTGTCCGCCGAGGCCCACGAGACCCTGGCCATGGCCATGAACCTCGTGGGCGGCAAGTCCAACTGCGGTGAGGGCGGCGAGGACCCGTCACGGTTCCGCACACGGGGCCACGGACCGGCCGAGGGGTACGACAAGAACTCCAAGATCAAGCAGATCGCCAGCGGCCGGTTCGGCGTCACCCCCGAGTACTGCGCCCACGCCGACGAGCTGCAGATCAAGGTGGCCCAGGGGTCCAAGCCCGGCGAGGGCGGCCAGCTCCCGGGCCACAAGGTGTCCGACGAGATCGCCCGCCTGCGCCACACCCAGCCCGGCGTCACCCTCATCTCGCCGCCGCCGCACCACGACATCTACTCGATCGAGGACCTGGCCCAGCTCATCTTCGACCTGAAGCAGATCAACGGCTTTGCCGACGTCAGCGTGAAGCTGGTGGCCGAGGACGGGGTGGGCACCATTGCCGCCGGGGTCGTCAAGGCACTGGCCGACGTGGTCGTGGTGTCCGGTGCCAACGGCGGTACCGGAGCCTCGCCACTCTCGTCCATCAAGCACGCCGGTATGCCCTGGGAGCTGGGCCTGGCCGATACCCAGGCCGCCCTGATCCACAACGGTTTGCGGGACCGTGTGAAGGTGCGGGTCGACGGCGGCTTCCTCACCGGTCGGGACGTGTTGATCGCCGGCCTGCTCGGAGCCGACGAGTGCAGCTTCGGCACCGCGGCCATGATCGCCGAGGGCTGCATCATGCTGCGGGCCTGTCATCGCGATACCTGCTCGGTGGGCGTCGCCACCCAGCGCCCGCATCTCCGGGCCAAGTTCACGGGCACCCCCGAAGGCGTCGCCACCTACATGATGTTCATCGCCGGAGAGGTCCGCCAGCTGCTGGCCTCCATCGGCCTGCGCAGCTTCGACGAGGCCATCGGCCGGGTCGAGTACCTCCGCCAGCGCACGGTGGGTGACGTCCGGGCCGACTCCGTCGACCTGTCCCCGCTCCTCCAACCACCCGCCGATCCCAGCGCCCCCCGCGGCTTCGTCGAGGGTCGGTCCATCCAGCGGCCTCGTTCCGATCTGGGCGACCGCCTGGCGGCTGAGGCCTACCGGGCCCTGTGGGAGGGCGAGGACCTCGAGCTGGCCTACCCCATAACCAACGGTGACCGGTGCGTCGGCGCCGCCCTGTCCGGTGCCGTGGCTCTCGAGTTCGGGGACGGTCCGCCACGGGGCCGGGCCCGGGCCCGCTTCGACGGCGAAGCGGGCCAGTGCTTCGGCGCCTTCCTGTCCGCCGGCGTCACCTTGGAACTGGTGGGCGAGGCCAACGACTACGTGGGCAAGGCCATGGGCGGCGGACGGATCGTCATCCGGCCACCGGCTGACGACGTCACCGACGACGACGACCACGACTGGAGGGCCTGGCGCCCAGTCCTGGCCGGCAACACCTGCCTGTACGGGGCCACCGGCGGTGAGCTCCTAGTGGCCGGCATGGTGGGCGAGCGCTTCGGCGTCCGCAACTCCGGGGCGCTGGCCGTCGTCGAGGGCGTGGGCGACCACGCCTGCGAGTACATGACCGGCGGCACCGTGGTGGTGCTGGGTTCGGTCGGCTACAACTTCGGGGCGGGCATGACCGGCGGGCAGGCCTTCATCTGGGATCCGCGCCTGGTGCTGGCCAGCCGCGTCAACACCAGCCTGGTGGAGATGACCCGGCCCGACACCAGCCAGCTGCAGGAGCTCTGCTGGCTGGTCGAGCAGCACGTGACTCTCACCGGCTCCCGGCGGGCCGCCGCCCTGCTGGCCGATTGGACGACCACGGCTGAATCCATCTGGTACGTCGCCCCGGTCGACCGGGTCCGGCGCATGCAGTCCGAACAGGCTGGTCGGGTGGGAGTCAGCAGCTGAGGAGGGCGGGCATGTGAGCGGGATCCCTCACGACGATGGCGATGCCCGGGTCGTACCCGTCGACCCGGACCTCGCTCCCCCGGCCCCGTCCGGCGATCATCGGCCCGCCCCGCGTCCGGGGCGGTGGCGGTCGGGCCGCGTCCAGCCGGACGTGCTCGCCGCCATCGCCGCCGGCGGGGCCCTCGGCGCCCCTGCCCGCTACGAAGTAGCTCAGCTCATCCACGTCGCCAGGGACACTTTTCCGTGGGCGACGTTCTGGACGAACGTGTCGGGCAGCTTCGCCTTGGGGTTCGTGCTGATCCTGGTCATCGAACGCTTCCCCCCCAGCCGCTACGCCCGACCGTTCTTCGCCACGGGTTTCCTCGGCGCCTTCACCACGTTTTCGACCTTCGCGGTGGAGACCGACCTGCTGATCAAGGACGGTTACGCCACCATCGGCATCCTCTACGCACTGGGCAGCCTGCTGGTGGGGTTCGCAGCCGTGTGGGCCGGGATCCTCCTGGCCCGTCTGGCGCTGGTCCGAAAGGGCCCACGATGAGTGCCGGCAACGTATCGTCAGGCTGATGACGCTGGATGACGTCGGGTGGTGAAATACGTCGGCCGGCCAACCACGACGCCCTCGTGACGCCCGCCACCCTGGCCGGCCTGCTCGTGGCGGGCGCGGTGGGCGCCCCGGCCCGGTACCTGCTGGATGGCTCCGTCCAGGACCGTACCCGAGGCGCCTTCCCATGGGGCACCTTCTTCGTCAACGTCACGGGTTCGCTCCTGTTGGGCATCGTCACGGGAGCCGCGCTCTACCACGCCTTTCCGGCCACACCCCGCATCTGGCTGGGCACGGGGTTCTGCGGCGCCTACACCACCTTCTCGACGTTCACCTTCGAGACGATCCGCCTCTTGGAGGAGGGAGCGGTAGCCGACGCCTTTGGCAACGCCATGGCCAGCCTGGTGGCCGGCACGGCGGCGGCAGCCGCAGGTCTGGCCCTGGCCGCCGTGCTGTGAGCGAGCGACGTGGCGGTTGGCTCGGCGCAGCCGGCCGTCTCAAGGCTCGGCGGCGGGATCTCCGTTGCTCCCAGGTCTGTCCCCTGAGAACTCGGACGCCATTGGCCCAGCCGGGCCCGCACCGGGTGGAAGCAGAGCGGAGATGGCGGCCGTCAGCGTGTCCACGTCGGCCGCCGGGTCGTCGAGGCAGAGCGCCACCGGCGGCCCTGCCCTCACGCCGACAAGGGGCGGCGAGGTCACCCCGGTCACATCGGGCAGACGGGCAGACCGGGGCCACACCTGTTCTGTGCCCCACAAGCCGATGGGGACCACCGGCGCACCGGTGGCCGCGGCCAGGCGGACCGCGGCCGTCCCTGCGTGGAGCCGGCGGCCGGAAGGATCACGGTCGTGGGCGATGTCGCCCTCCGACAGGATGACCAGGCACTCACCTGCGGCGACGGCTCGGACGGAGTCGGCCATGTCTGCGTGCCCGCCGGCGACGCCGTCGGCGATGGCGGCGCCGTCCGCCGGGATCTGGCCCATGCTCCGCATTAGCTGGCCGAGCACGGGAACGTCGAACACCTTCGGCCGGACCAGAAAGCGCGGCTTGCGACCGACCCGGAACAACGCCAGTCCGAGCGCCACCGGGTCGAAGTTGCTGCGCTGGTTCGACACCGCGATGACCGGCCCGTGGCGCGGGATGTGTTCGAGGGCGGCGAACTGGAAGCGGGCGTAGGGGAACATCTCCGGTCGGGTCAGGAGCCGAACGCCATCGAGCGGTTCGAGCCCAGCCAGCTTGGGCACACCCGGCGGGGCGTCGAGGTGACACACCGGCCAGCGCCGGAGCGTCGCCACCAACCAAAGCCGCGGATCGGGGTTCACGGCGGTCGGATGGCCGACGTCGGCCAGGAGGGGCACGTCATAGACGGAGTCGGAGTAGGCCCAACTGGCCGACAGGTCCACACCATGTGCGGCCGCCCACGCCCGCACCACCGACCGCTTGCCGGTGGACCAGACGAACTCGCCCTCCAGGGCGCCGGTGTACACGCCGTCGACCTCGCCGTACCGGGTGGCCAGGACGTCGTCAAAACCCAGTCGCTCGGCCAGCGGGCACACCAGGTCGTGGGGCGTGGTGGTGGTCATGACGACGGGACGCCCGGCCCGGCGGTGCTCGTCCAGCAGGCCTCGGGCCCACGGCGTCACCAGCGTCTCCAGCCGCTCGGCGGCCTGTGTCCCGGCCCTGCGTGCCTCCCCGGCCGACCACCCCTTGGCCACGAGGGCCGCCCCCCGGGCCAGGACGATGGAAGGAAGCGTCTCGCCCACGATGTTGAACATGCCGTACAGGAGGTCCTGGCCGACCAGTGTCCTGGGCGAGACGAGCCCCATGGAGACCAGCGCCTCGGTGATCAAGGGCCCGCTCGCTCGCTTGAGCAGCGTGCGGTCCAGGTCGAAGAAGGCCGCCCCCTTGCCCACTTCGGCAGGCTACGCCTCGTTCATCCGGTCCGCCCTCCCGGTCCGACCGGGTCCGCATGGCGGCCCCCAGTTCCGGCGCATCGCCTCCAGGGATTGCTCCGCCACCGTGCCGTCGTCGCCGGTGATGGACCTGCGTCAGCTCGCCGCTCTGGTGGCGGTCGCCGACCGCGGGACCTTCTCGGCGGCAGCGGAGTCGCTCCACACCGTGCAGTCCAACGTCTCGAGCCACGTCGCCCGGCTCGAGCGGAAGATCGGCGTCACGCTGGTCGACCGGGCCCACGGCTGCCTCACTGACGAAGGCCGGGCCGTGGTCGAGCGGGCCCGCCGGATCAAGGGTGAGCCCGACGCCCTGGTGTTCGACGTCGGAGCCATCCGGTCCGACATGCGGGGGCCGGCCCGTCGACCACCCCCTTGCCCGACGCACCCCCCGACGCTGTCTGAGCGAACGGGCGAGATACCTGGGGCACGATCCTGAACCGCCCGCCAAGCCGTCTCGACCGACGATTCTCCCCCCGGTACTCCGGGCATCGAAAAAAGCGCTTCAGGATACGGGACTTTGGCTGGGCAGGCTCTCGGCTCGGGGGCGCGGTAGTGCGGAGGCCGGTCGTCAGCGTTGTAGGTTCTGTGCCCATGTCTCGCAGGATCGACGTCGAGCTCACCAGTGCTCGCGACGACGGTACCTACACCTGGCGTGCAGCCGGGGCCAAGGAGCCCAAAGGCGTGCTCGACGCCGACCTTCTCTACCCGGGCGCCAAGATCGGCGACGTCGTGCGGGTGGAGGCCGACTTCGAGATCGAGGGCATCACCATCACGTCCATCCTTCCCGCCAAGGACAAGAAGAGGGGCGAGTTGCCGGGCCGGCTGGAGATCATCGGGTCGGGTCGCGAACAGGGCCTGTCCGGGGTGACCTCTTCTCTTCTTCCCAAATCGGAGCGGTCCCAGCGGGAGCGGCGTGACCGTCCGTTCGGCGAGAGCGGGGGAGATCGGCGCGGGCGTCCCCCGGCGGGTGCAGCGGGGCGCCCGACCGTCCCCAGCAGTCCCCGAGGCGGTACTGAATGGGGTGGCCGGGGCGCAAGCGACCGCCCGGCCCGGCCCCCGGCCGACCGGGGTGCCCGTACGGCCGGGGACAGCGGCTCCCGGGCGGAACGGGGCGAGCGGCCGGACCGGACAGAACGGGGCGAGCGAGCGGACCGGGGCCAGCGACCGGACCGGACCGGCGACCGCCCGTCACGGTCGGAGCGGCCTGAGCGCCCGGCCCGCCCCCAACGGGCGGCGCGCCCGGCCTCGGCGGAGTCTCCCGCGGCCATCGACAAGCCCAAGCCGAGGCGCCTGGTGCCGGGATCCGCGCACCGCGACGCGGCGCTGGCCGCCCTTGCCTCCGAACAGCGTCCGGTGGCCGAACAGGTGCTGCGGGGCGGCATCCCGGCGGTCCGCCAGGCCGTCACCGCCCAGAACGCCTCCCGCCCCGAGGGCACCCCCGCGCTGAGAGCCGACCTGCTGGTGGCCATGGCGGAAGGGCTGTTGTCGGACCTGAAAGAAGCCGAGTGGCGCGATCGGGCCGAGGCCGCCGCCGCCATCATCGACGACATAGGCCTGCGGGACCTGCGCTCGGTGGTCACCACCGGCGAGAGCGCGGCGCGCGACGACGAGGCCCGCTCGCTGGCCACCACGTTGCGTGAAGCCCTCGAACGGCGTCTGTCGACCATGCGCGCAGAGTGGGTCGACGAAGTCGTGCGCGCGGTGGACGAGGGCCGATTGGTGCGGGCCCTGCGCATCTCGTCCCGGCCTCCCGACCCGAGCACGAGGATCCCCGCCGAACTGGCCATGCGCCTGGCCGAGGCTGCCTCCCAGGCCATGAACCCGGAGGTCCAATCTGACCGCTGGTCCGCCCTGCTCGAAGCGGTGCTCGACTCGCCGGTGCGGCGCTCGGTCAAGCCCGTGGGCCTGCCCCGCGAGCCTGGTGACGCCCTCCTGCTGGGGGCTCGCCAGGCATCGGGCCGCATTCCGGCGCTCGCCGGGATGCTGGGCATCGACATGCCGCCGCCGCCGGGCCCAGCCCGCCCCGGCGTTGGCCGCCGGCGCCCTCCGCGCAGCTCCGTGCCCGCGGCCGCTCCGCCCCCTCCGCCTCCTCCCTCACGCTCACCGGCCGCCTCCACCGAGGTCGGCGCGCCGGCCACGGCCGATCCCACCGCCGCCCGACACGAAGCAGCCGGTGCCGCGGCCGCCGTTCCTCCGCTGCCAGAGGAGGGCCTACGACCAGAGCCGGCAGCGGCCGTGACCACTGTCCCTCCGGCGCCAGAAGAGGGGCTACGACCCCAGGCCATGGCCGGCGGCACTTCGGACGAAGACCCAGATGCCATCCCAACCGAAGAGTCGAGCCGAGCCTGAGCATCGAGCGGCCGATGGTAGGGCCACACGGCCGCCGTCGAACTCAATGGCCCCGAGGACGGCAACGGGGAGATGGCGGTTGGGAATCGGGGTGGCCATCGACCGCCCCGGGCAGGGGAGATAAAGGCTTCAGACGATGGTCTCGAGCACGCCCTGCTCGTGCAGGAACTCGGCCAGACCGTCCACCAGGGCAAGGGCGGCCACCGTCGACAACGGCACCCAGGCGGCTTCGGTGGCATCGTCACCGGCCACCGGATCGTCGGGGCTCAGGACGTTGACGACGAAGTCCAAGATGACGAAATGGTGATCTGGACCGATGCGCTCCACCCAACCGAGGAACCGGTCGCAGATCCCCTCCAGTCCGGTCTCCTCGGCCAGTTCCCGCACCACCGCCTCGGCCAGCGTCTCGCCGCCTTCCACACGGCCCCCCGGCACCGACCACTGCCCAGCACCAGGCCCGTAGCCCCGCCGGATCAGCAGCAGTGAGTCGCCGTCGACGGCCACCGCCCCCACGCAGATCTCGGGCCGGGGACGGGCGCTGTTCACGTCCCCGGCCCGAACCGGTGGTGCATCACCAGCAACCGGGCCGTGAAACCCTGCTCCTCGAAGAAGTTCTTTGTCTGCCGGGCCCCCGGCAGCGCCCACGCGTCGACCCCAGCGGCTCCCATGCCTTTGGCCCAGGCCAGGGCCTCGACCGCGAGAGCCTCCCCCACCCCGACCTCACGGGCGCCAGATTCGACGAACAGGTCGGTGATGACGGCCAGGCGGCGACCGTCGTCCAGGCAGACGAGCCGAACCGCGGCATAGCCGACCACGACGTCACCGATGGTCCCTACCCACAGTGCCTGGTCAGGATCGTCAATGGCCTCGATGAAAGCCGGCTCGAAGGGCTCGCTCCGGGCCTCGCGGCCGAGGAACAGCGAGCTGCCCCGCAGAGGCTCCAACTCGGCGGCGCCGACGCGGGCCAGAGCGGCCATGACGGCGGCGTCGCCGGGAGCGGCCCGCCGCGCCGCTTCCATGGTCAGTTGGACTGCTGCTGGGCGATCTTCGACAGGATCGTCTTGCGACCTCGTGTGACGGACTCGTAGATCCGCACGGCCTCCAGCTCATCGGCAGAGAGGCCGGCGAGGCGCTGCACAACCTGAGAGGCAGACAGGGCGTCGTAGCCCGGTATGGCCAGCAAGGAAGACGTCGGCCGGCTCGAAGCCGAGGCTGGTCCCGGTGGCGGCCCGGCGACAGCCTCGTCTGGGGCCTGACGGTTGGCGGCGGAGCCGGGCGCGGTCGCCGTGGCCGATTCGGTCGGTGGTGAACCCGGTACGCCCGAGGGCGACGTCGTCGCCGTCGGCCCCGACCCGGCGGCCGGAGAGGGCGGCCCGGAACCGAATGCCGACAGGCGCTCCTCGACGGTCCTGCGGGCCTGGTCAACCCGCTTGCCGGCCTCGGTCTGGCCCTGCCTGACCGCGAACTGGCCCACCAGACGAGCAAGCACGACCTGGTTGGCGACGCGTTCACGTCCCTTCGACACGAGGTCGGGCAGGTTGTCACGGGCCGTGATGGCAAGCCCGAGCGGGGCGTAGACGAGCAGGTCCAGAACCTGCTCCAGCGGCGTGTCGACCCGCTCGCTCATCGCTTCTCTGCTCGAAGGTGCGCCCAAAGTCGGCTCCGCTCGCTCATGACGGTTCCATCATCTCCCAGCCGGAGCACCGGCGTACCTTCGGCGCGCACCGTCTACACGCAGTCCAGGCACATCATGCGGGCAGGATCAGCGAGCTGAGTCTGCTTCTTGACCAGGAAGCAGGACTGGCACACGAACTCGCCCGGTTGCTTGGGCAGGACCCGGCCCGTGGCCTCGCCTCGGTCGTCCGGCTCCGGCGTCTCGTCCTCGTCTTCGTCCTCGTCCTCGCTGACGACGAGACGCTCCTTCAAGATGACGTCGAGGCTGGCCTCCACGTCATCTGAATCCGGCTCCTCATCGAGGTCGTCCTCGTCCTCGTCCTCGTCCTCCTTGACGGGACGTGGAGTGACGACGACGACCGGGGCGTCGACGGCGGCGTCATCGAGCGCTTCGTCGAGGACCTCGGCCTCCTCGTCCTCGTCCTCGTCCTCGACCTCGACGTCAAGGTCGGTCTCCTCGGCCAGCTCCTCGAGATCCCCCTCGTCAAGCTCGTCCGGCCCGCCTTCGGCGGCCTTGTCCTCGGCAATGTCCACGTCGAGGTCGTCAGGCATCCAGTTTTTCCTCCACCGGGCGTCGCGCGGGGCGGCACCCTACACCGCCCGTGCCCGCTACCCGTTCGCTGTGGCAGGAGCACGACGATGCACTCGGTGGTGGGCTTGACCGAGGCGATGTCGTGGGTGGTGATCTCCACGTCGACGACCCGGTTCATCGCGTACGCGGCTGGAGGTCGGAGCCGGGAGCCCGGACCCGTGGAGGGGTTAGGCGGGGATCGAGCGCCCTTTGGGGCCACCCGGGACGGGCATGACGGCAGCCAGAGAGCGCTGTCATGCCTGAGCCGCCGGGCGTTGTCTACTTGGACGCTCGATCCCCGTGCCCCCAAACCACTGCCGCCACCACTCGGGCCGAAGACCGACAGGGGAGGCCGAAGTGTCTGGGACCGCTCAAAGCAAAGCAGTCCCGAGGGCGGCCGTCAAGCCGCCGTTCACGTCCAAAACCCTTTGTCTACTTGGAGTCTTGGGCAACACCGCAGGTCAGCACGCCCGCTGTCGATGATGGCCGGCAAGGGCCTGACGGGTGGCCCCAACTCCTGACACGGCGGACAAAACGGGGCGCCACGCTCAAGCCAAGCTGGCCCGGTTGGCCTCGGTCCGGCGTTCGCCGTCGAGGCGCTCGAGGCCGACGGCTTCGTGGTCGTCGTGGTCCACGAACCGCATCAGCTCAGCCACGGCCCGGTGGCCGGCCACGTCGGCGATCAAGCGGTGCATTTCCTGGCACACCCGCCGGTACGCGGGATGGCCCTGCGGACCGGTACGAAGCTCGAGCATGTGCATGGCCTCGCGGGCGTTGACGGTCATGGTGAACCTGACCTTGAAGGCCAGGGCCACGGCGTAGGAGGCCTGGCCGGGCAGGCGCTGGGCCATGGCCTCGTAGAGCGCGCCAGATCGGGCCAGACTGGCCGTGAAGGCCTCAGCACCGCCGGCCTCGACCACCGCCCGGGGGACCTCTGCGCCGTGGCGGGGCGTGAGGTCCTGCCACTCGATGGTCAGCATCCGGTGCCGCTGCAGGTCCCGGAAGGCCCCGTAGTCGGCCAGGATGTCGAACCGGTAGAACACCCGCTCGAGGGCCCGCCCCGGCTTGTGCCTACGGTTGGCCCGGTCGCCGGCGTAGGTCCGGATGACGGCCATCTTCTCATCGGTCGACAACCGGCGCACCCGCTCGACGACCTGGGGCTCGGGCAGGGCGGTGTGGGGCCACAGCATGGCGGCCACAAGCTTGTCCTCGGCGTCGGCGTCCCAGTCGACGAGGGTGACGGCGGCCGCGGGAGCGGGCTCCTCGTCGGCGAACAGGTCCCGGGCCAGGTCCGCCATCTGCGTGCGGGTCTTCTCCAGGTAGGCCGCCCAGACCCCACCCCGGTCGGGGCGGTCGATGCGGGTCAGGAAGCTCGGGATGACCTTGCGCAGCTCGGTGAGCATGAGCTCGGCGTACAGGCGGGCCTCGGGCAGGGGGTGGGCCCGCATGCGCAGGAGCAGGGCCTCGTAGGCCTGGCCGGTGCCGTAGATACCGACGTTGGACTGGGCTGCCGCCGGCAGCAGGCCCCGGAGAGCGTCGAATGCCTTGGCCTTGACGGCCTGGCGCCATACGAAGTCGGAGTCACCGGCCTGTTTGGGGTGGAGTCGGCCGAAATGGGCCAACATCTCAGGGAGAAGGGCGGCGTAGGTGTCGAACATGCGGTCGAGATCGCCGACGTAGCGAGCCCCCAGCGGCGACTCGAGGACCTCGGGGTCCCGGAAATACCGGTAGCGGCCCTCGGCGGCCCGGGTGTCATAGGCGATGTAGCGGGTGCTCTGCTCCAGGTACGACATGAGCCGGCCCCACTCGAGCACCTTGGTCAGCAGATTCGAGGCCTGCTCGCAGGCGAGGTGCACGCCGCCCAGCTGGGCCACCGAGTCGTCGCCGTACTCCAGGAACACGCGCTCGTACAGGGCCTCGGCCCGGGCCAGGCCGACAGTGGCGTCGACGGTCTCGTCGCCGCTGACGTCCAGCTCGCCCACGAACTCGTCCAGGAACAGCCGGCGCAGGCTCTTGGCCGAGCGGGAGTACCGAGCGAACAGTGCTCCCTTGACCACTTCGGGCAGGTTGACCAGGGCGAACACGGGCTGGTCGAGATTGGTCACGTACCGTCGCAGGACGACGGCCTCGTCGTCGGTGAAGTCCTCGGCGGCGTACGGCGGCACGGTGCCCACCATATGGCTCCCGTCGCCGATGGTGGCGCATAGGTGGCGGGGGCGATCTGCGCACACCTGCCCCACCACATCGTCCCGCTACGGGCCAGGTGAGACACGGACTTACCGCCGCCCGGGCCAGACGGCTCAGACGGTGACCCGGAGGGCGTCGGGACGGCAGCGCAGCGACAGAGCCCGTGCGGTGAGGGCGTGCTCGCCGTCGAGCCACACGGGGACGGGACGGCCCATGTCGATCTGGATGGACCGGGTGCGGCGTTCCTTGATGCCGGGGTGAGGGAGGTGGGCGCCGTGGTGCAGGCGTCGACGAACCTTGGGCAGGTCGGACCACGTGAGGTCGGCATCGTACGTGTCGAGCAGCCCGTCGTTCGGGTGGGCCCGTGGCCCCAGGTTCCAGGGGCCCCGCCACTGGGCGTTCATGGCCACCACCGCCCGCCTCCACGACCTCGTGTGGGCCACGAGATGGGCCACGAACAGATGCCATCGCCCGTCGGCCAGCACCTCGCCCACGTCGACGGTGAAGGTGACGGCCTCGGCTGAGTGCAGGCGCCCCTCGTCGCCCGGACCGGCCAGCGTCCGGCACAGGTCGCCACCCAGCAGGCCGATGGCCGGGAACGGGGCTCCGTCCCGCCGGGCGGCCTCGACGACGGCACGAGCGTCGGCATCGGAGCGGCACACCACCCCGTCTTCCGCCAGCCTGACACCCACCTCGCCGTACGCCGATCCCCTGCGGATCGTCACCGCCGCCCCACCGGCCCCCGGATCGTCAGCTGTCCATTTCGGTGGCACCGGCTGCGACGCCGGCGGTGACGGCTGCGGCTGCGGTGGCGCCGGTGCCGACGACCGAAGAGGCGGCCACGACGCCGCGGAAGAGCTGCTCGGCGGCGACGCGGCAGGAGGATGCGGTGGGCTCCGCCACCGTGGCGCCGAGCTGGCGCAGCAGGTCGAGCAGCGTCTTGACGTTGCGCACGAAGTCGCCGCCGGACAGCTCCGCCCCCCCGAGCAGCTCTTCCAGAGGACGCCCGCAAGCCCAGGCGTAGGCGAGGGCCACGAACCCGGGATCGGGCGAGCGGGTCAACGGCAGTCCGGCTTCTTCCTCGGCCGCCCGCAACTCGCCGGCCACCCGCTCCACCCCGGTCCAGCGTTCATGGGCGCGGGCGGTGGGGAACACGGCGACCGGGCCGTCGCCGGGGCCGCGGGTCTCGTAGGTGAAGGTGGACACCAGAGCGGCCACCTCCGGCGCACTGAGACCGTCGAGCAGGCCCTCGCCCACGCACTCGGTGACCAACAGGTCGGCTTCGTGGTAGGTGCGGGCCAGCCGTTGGCCGGCCTCAGTGAGCATCCATCCGTCGATGTAGCCCCACACCTCCAGCACCCTCAGCACGCGGTCGAACTGGCGGGCCAGGCTCTCACTGCGACCCCGCACCCGGGTCTCGAGCCGTTCGGCGTCGGTGACCAGGCGGTCGGCCCGCTCGGCAGCCCGGATGTGCCGGCGCAGTTGCGGGCACGACGACACGGGATGCACGGCCAGCCGCCCGGCCTCCTCGACGGCCCGATCGCCGCGGGGCAGCCGCCGCCTCCCCAGGGTGGCGCCCACCTCGTCACCAGGCGTGCCGGTCAGCTCGACGTCGCGCAGGGCGGCTGCCGCCGCACCACGAAAAGCCTTGTCGTCGGGGGCGTAGGGCCGGGGTAGGTCGACACGGCCCACCACCCTGGGAGGCGCCGAAAAGTCCTTGGCTGCCAGCTGGGTCCGGCGGTGATCGACCGTGAGCAGCCCGATGCGGACTTCACCACCCTTGCGCCGGGCCGTGGTGATGACGACGGCCTTGCCGCCACCTGACCCCGGCACCACGAGGACGTCGCCGGGCTTGACCCGTTCGAGCGCCGCCTGGGCCGCGGCCCGGGCCGAGGGCCGCTGCCGGGCGGCGGCGTCGGCGGCGAGGGCCCTGGCCCGATAGTCCTCCACGTCCCCCCGGCCGCAGGTCGCTTCGACGCGGGCCTCGGCCAAGGCGACCCGGAGCCGGCCGAGCTGGGTCTCGAGCCGGACCACGTCGGCGTCGGCCCGGTACTGGGCGAAGGAAAGGTTGAGGAGGTGGTGGGCCTCGTCGGGCGGGTACCGGCGCACCAGGTTGGCGGCCATGTTGTACGTCGGCCGGAACGACGAGGACAACGCGTACGTACGCGTCGACGCCAGGCCGGCCACCTGGTCGAAGGGCACGAACGGCGACCACAGGACGATGGCGTAGCCGACGTCGTCGATGCCCCGGCGCCCGGCCCGACCCGTGAGCTGGGTGTACTCCCCCGGCGTGAGGAACTCATGGCGTTCGCCGGTGAACTTGGTCAACTTCTCGATTACCACAGAGCGCGCCGGCATGTTGATCCCCAGGCTGAGCGTCTCGGTGGCGAAGCACACCTTGACCAGCCCTTCGGCGAAGCACTGCTCGACGGCCTCCTTGAACGGAGGGACCATGCCGGCGTGGTGGGAGGCGACCCCCGCTTCCAGGCCCGTCAACCAGGTCCCGTAGTCCAGGACGGCGAGGTCGGCGTCGGACAGGTTTTCGACGTGGGCCTCAGCGATGGCCCGGATGCGCGGGCGCTCCTCGGCCGATGTCAGTCGGACGTTCTGGCGCAGGCAGCCGAGCACGGCGTCGTTGCAGGCGGCCCGGCTGAAGATGAAGAAGATGCAGGGTAGCATCTCCTCGTCGTAGAGCCGCTCGACCACCTCGGCCCGCCGGGGGGTCATGAGCCGGCCCCGACGCTGACGGCCCCGCTCGCCGGCCCGGGCCCGGACCGAGTCCAGAGTGGCCGCCTCGGGATTGGGTCGCCCTTCGACGAAGGAGGGCAGCAGCAGCGGTCGCTCCCCGGACCGGTCCCCGACCATGTAGAGGTTGTGGAGGTCGACCGGCCGGTGCTCTTCGATGACCGCCTCGACTCCGGCCCCGCCGCCCGCCTCCGGGCCCCGTCCCCGTACCGCGGCCATCCAGTCGGCCAGCTCCTCGGCATTGGACACGGTGGCCGACAGCCCGACGAGGCGGACCGACGGTGCCAGGTGGATGATCACCTCTTCCCACACCGGTCCCCGGTATGCGTTCTGAAGGTAGTGGACCTCGTCGAGCACGACGAAGCGCAGCCCGTCCAGCGCCCCGGAGCCGGCATAGATCATGTTGCGCAGCACCTCGGTGGTCATGACCAGGATCGGGGCCGGGCCGTTTATGACGTTGTCACCGGTCAACAGCCCCACCTGGTCGGCGCCGTGGCGGCGGACCAGGTCGCCGTACTTCTGGTTCGACAGCGCCTTTAGGGGCGTGGTGTAGAAGGCCTTGCCTCCTTCGGCCCTCGCTGTGGCGATCGCGTACTCGGCCACGACGGTCTTGCCCGAGCCGGTGGGTGCGGCCACCAGCACCGACCGGCCCTCGTCCAGCGCGTCCAGGGCCTTCACCTGGAATGCGTCAAGAGCGAAACCGAGGCCAGCCTCAAAGTCGGCCCGGGCCGGCAGAGATGGAACTCCCCGGGCCGCTTCGGTCCGCGGCATCACTTCTTCAGGAGCTTCCCGATGCCGATGCTCATGAAATAGAACAGGCACATCGGCAGGGCCATGCCGAACAGGGAATAGGGGTCCTGGCTGGGGGTGATCACGGCGGCGGCGATGAAGATGAGCACGACGGCATAGCGCCACCAGCTCAGCAGCTTGGCCGACCCGAGGACGCCGACGAGCTCCAGGAACACGAGGATGACCGGGAATTCGAAGCTGAGGCCGAAGGCGATGATGACCAGCGAGTAGAGGCCGATGTACTTGGATGGGCTGAAGAAGGTGGACACGCCCTGGCCGCTGACCCCGATGAGGAAGTTCAGCGCCTGGGGCCAGGTGAGCACGGCCACCGCCGCGCCCAGAGCGAACAACACGACGGACGTCAGGACGAAGGGGAGGACGTACTTCTTCTCCTTGGAGTGCAGGCCGGGCGTGACGAAGCGCCAGAACTGGAACAGGAGCAGCGGCAGGGCCAGGGTCAGGCCGAAATAGCCCGATACCTTCAGCCTGGTGGTCACGCCCTCAAGGGGGTTGGTGATGACGAAGTTGCAGCCGTTGGCGCCCTTGAAGCTCGGATGGCTCTTCAACGTCTGGCAGTAGGGCTGCTGCATGAAATGCAGGATGTGGTTGTAGACCAGCCATCCGAGGACGGCCCCGGCGGAGACGGCGATGGCGCAGATGATGAGCCGCCGACGCAGCTCGGCCAAGTGCTCCAACAGCGTCATGCGGGCCAGGCCGTCACCCAGCTCCTCGGGACCGGGAGTGCCCGCGGCCGGCTCCCCCGTGCGGATGGCCACGGTGCCGGCGATCAGTTGAGGCTGGGATCGAACGGCTGAGGCACCGCCGGCTCGACGACGGGGTTGAGGCCGCCCGCCGGCGACGTGGTCCCTACGATGGGAACGGCCGGGCCGGCGGCGTCGGACGGGGCGACGTCGACGTCGGGCGCGGCGGCGTCCTCGGCCACCGGGGCCGCCTCGTGGGCGCCCGAGGTGTCGTCATCGGCCAGGACCGGTGCCATGGGTTCGGCGGCGGGCATGGGGTCGACCGTCACCGCCGGAATGGCGGTGGCCGCCGTGGAAGGAGTCGGCTCGGGCTCGGTCGGGTTGATGATGCCGTCGACCGCGTCGCGCATCTCCGCCTGGATGCCTCCTGTGACCCGCCGGAACTCACCGACTGCCTTGCCGACGCTGCGAGCGGCACCGGGAAGGCGGTCAGGGCCGAGGACCAGCAGCGCGATGAAAAGTACGACCAAGATCTCCGGCGCACCCACGCTGCCCATAACCCGGAGCCTACCGGCAGCGCTGATGCTCCCCGGCGTCGCGCCGCGCCTCGGGTGGGGAGCACAGCCGGTCGGCAGCGTCGACGGTGGACCTCGGTCATCGGCTCGGTCCCCCTGGGGCGTCGTCGGGTGCACCGCCGAGCGGGCGGCTCGCACCCGCCGCGTCCTAACGTCGCAGAGATGCGTCCGCTGCGCATGCCGCCGATCGGCTTCGCCCATCGCGGCGCCCGGGCTGAGGCGCCCGACAACACCCTCGCCTCCTTCCGCCTCGCCCTGTCCCTGGGCGCCACCGGACTGGAGTCCGACGTGTGGTTGACGGCCGACGGCGTTCCGGTCCTCGACCATGACGGCGGGATCAGGACCGGCCTGCGACGGCGACCGCTGGCCGACATCCGTGCTGGCGAGCTGCCGGCCCGGCTGGCCACCTTGGAGTCGCTGTACGCCGAGTGCGGGACCGGCTTCGAGCTCAGCCTCGACGTCAAGGACCCGGGTGCGGGCCCGGCGACGATCGCCGTGGCCCGGGCCGCCGGCGGGGACGCTCCTCGCCGGCTCTGGTTGTGCTCACCGCAGTGGGAACGGGCAGCGGCGTGGCGCCCCATCGATCCAGAGGTGCGCCTCGTCGACTCGACCAGGCTGAAGCGGATCCGCGAGGGCCCCGAGCGCCGGGCCGCCAGCTTGGCCGCGGCCGGGGTCGACGCTTTGAACATGCACTGGACTGACTGGACGTTGGGCACGGTGACGCTGCTGCACCGCTTCGAGCGCTTCGCCCTGGCCTGGGACTGCCAACACGAGCGGGTCCTCGTGCGGACGTTGGCCATGGGAGTGGACGCCGTCTACTCCGACCACGTCGATCTCATGATGCAGACCCTGGCCGCCCACGCCCGCTGACCGAGTGCCTGGGGCCGGTCCACGGCGCCCTCGACGGCTCCCCCGGGGTCTTGGGCGGTCGACCGCCAGCCCGATCAGAGAAGGCTGATGTCGCCGATGGGCCAGATGCGCACGAAGGCCCGGCCCACCACCAGCTTGGTGTCGATGGGCCCGAAGACCCGGCCGTCGGAGGAGTTCGTGCGGTTGTCGCCCATGACGAGGATCTGATGGGCCGGCACCTTGCAGGTCTGAGGACGGCCGGCGTCGGGTGGGCACACCTGGTACAGCGACAGCGGCGTCGTCGCAAGTCCGTGCACGTAGGGCTCGTCGAGTTGCCGGCCGTTGAGGATGACGTGGTCGTTGGCCACCTCGACGGTGTCGCCTTGGATGGCCACTACCCGCTTGATGAGGTCCTTGATGTTGCCGACCTGCTCGGCCGGGGGCCGGCGGAAAACGATTATGTCGCCCCGGTGGATGGGGTGGGCCTTGTAGCTGAGCTTGTTGACCAGGACCCGGTCGTTGATATTGAGGGTCGACTCCATGGAGCCCGACGGTATGAAGAAGGCTCCGAACAGAAAACTGCGGACCACGATGGCCACGACCAGCGCACCGGCGATGATGACGACCCACTCGACGGTCGAGCGCCACGGGCTGACACTGGGCCGTTCGTCCTGCACGTCCTCGGCGGCCGAGGGCTCTTCGGGCGGGGGCGCCTCGGCGACGGTGGGGGGGTGCCGCACGGAGCGAGGGTAGCCGGCCTATCCGTATCGGCGGCGCAGGCGGGTAGCCGCCATCGAACCGGCACCGGCCAGAGCGGCCGGGCCCTCGACGACCGCAGCATCGGGGCCGAGGCGCAGCAGGAGACGCTCCAACCAGGCCCGCTCGCTGATCCGCAGGCGCACCCGGGTGCGGCCGTCGGCCTCCATCTCCACGCCTTCGTTCGGGTACTGGGTAGCCACCCAAGCGGCGGCGGGAGCAAGGTCGAGCACCACGACGGGATCCTCGGCGCGCGGAGAGAACGTCGGTGAGCCGGTAGGGGCCGGCGGTGGTGTGAACGTCGAGCCCAGCGCCGACGCCGAACGGATCCTGTCCACCCGGAAAAGACGGGTGTCGGCAGCCTGGTGGCACCAACCCTCGACGTACCAGGACCCGCCCTCGGAGAACACCCGCCACGGGTCGACGACCCGGACGGACCAGCTGTCGCGCCCGAACGAGTAGTAGTCGAGCTTCACCTGGCGGTGCCCGGCCGCACCTTGTCGGACGATGTCGAGGACACCCGCCTCGGCCGGCCCCAGCTCCACGTCCATGGCCTCTCCTGGGGCCACCCCGAGGACCGATGCCAGCTTGGCCAGGCCCCGGGCCAGCGGCCCGGCGGGATCGGTGCCGGGCACGGCCAGCAGGGCCGAGGCCCTGGCCACCAGGGCCAGGGCCTCGGGCGGTGTCAGTCGCAGGGGGCGGCGGAACCAGTCGGCGTAGCGGATCCAGACACGGCCATCCTCGACCACGGCCTCGATCAGGGCGTCGGGAGTCCAGGGGTGCACGCCGCACAGGAACACCAGCTCGATGTCGGCCACCAGCTGCCGCTCCGTGCACCCGAACCGGGCACACACCTCCTTCACCGTCGGGCCGTCCTGACTGGCCACCCAGGGGATGAGCGCCAGCAGCCGGCGCAGGCGGTCATCTGCTGTGGTGCGCTTGGGGGGCGCCGCCGGCACACGTTCGGGCTCGCTCACGCCACCTGCCCCAACCAGGCGACGAGCTCGGAGCGCAGGGCGGGGGGCCCCAGGATCTCGGCGTGGTCCAGGAAGCCGAGAACGAAGGAGCGCAGGGCGGCGACGTTGGCCACCGGCAGGCGCAGGACGACCGAGCCGTCGGGTCGGTTCTCGACGACCGAGCCCCCGTCGCCAACCTGTGCCACCGCCCACGCCGCCTGGTCCGGATCCACGAGAATCGAGGCCTCGGCCACCACGCGGTCGCCCAGCAGCCATGGCGCAGGGGGGGCGCCCGTTCCGGCACCGGCCGGTCGGTCGAAGGCCCCCGGCCCGCTCGTCGCCTCGGGCACGCCTTCCAGCCGGTCGACGCGGAACACCCGCGAGGCGCCTCGGGTGAGGTCGCGGCCCGAGACGTACCACCGACCCTTGGCACACGACAGACGATGAGGCTCGAGCTCCCGGTCGACTCCCCCGTACCCGAACCGGACGCGGCGACGCTCGACGGCGGCCGCAAACAGGACCGGCAGATGCTGGCTGCCGGGAAGCCCGGCCGTGGCCGGCGGGGGTTCGAGGCGCTCGCTGCTCCCGCCCAGCTTCCACAGGGCGGCCGCCGCATCCGAGTCGGGGGCCCCGGCCACGTCGACCGTCGACACGGCCAAGTGGAGGGCGGCGACCTCATCGGCGGTGAGCCTCGGATCGGGTAGCTCGTAGGCCTCACGCCGGACCCGGTAGCCGATCTGGGCGTCGGCGTCGCCGGCCACGAGCGGCAACATCTCGATCGGGATCCCCATCGCCCGCAGGCTGTCCTTGTCGCGCTCGAAGGCCCGGCGGGCACTGGCATCGTCAGGCGGGTAGCCGGGGATGCGGCTCCGGAGGTCCTCACGGCTCAGCGGCCGCTCGGCGTCCAACAGCGCCGCCAACAGGTCCAGCAGGCGCTCCAGCCGGTCCACGCCCGCAGAGTAGCGAGCGACTCGTACAGGCGCCTCAGCAGTGCCTGAGGCTCAGGGACCCGGCACCAGCGGTCCGGCACTCCACTTGCGAGCACATCCGGCCATGACGGCAGAGGGCCGCTTCTACCTGATCGGGATCCAGGCGTCAGCGCGCCGTGGCGCCACGCTCAAGCGGCTGACGCCGCCGGGTTGCCCGTGTCCGGGTTGGCCGTATCTGGGTTGATCATGTCGGGATCGACGTCCCGCCCGGCCGGGGCGGCCATGCGCTCGGCGGTCAGAGCCATCTCTTCCTGCAGAAGCGAGATCTCCCGCTGGATGCGCTGCGCATCGTCTTCACGTCCCTGGCCGTGAGCCCGTTCCCACTGCTCGGAAAGCTCTATGAGTTGCAGTTCCAGGCCCATCTCATGATTGGCGAGATCCATGCCCGGACCTCTACCCGAGAACGGCCGCCGCCACTCCTGCCGCCGCCGCCCAGCGGAAGAAGGCCGGGTCCTGCGCCGGCCCCCGGCCCATCGTGGTGACCTCGATCCCGTAGCTTTCCAACTGCGCCGCCGGACTGGTCACGTCCACCTCGAAGACGTGGTGGCGATTCCCGTGGGCGTCGCCCCGGAGGTGGGTGGCCAGATCGTCGAGAACACCCGCTTCGCCCCGAGGAGTGGCCAGGAGGACCGATTCATGGGCGTGGGCCAGGACGGCCATGACATGGTGGCTGACGCCTCGGTGGCGTGGGCGCGGGTCGGACTGCGACACCCGGACGGCCAGGATGGGCCGTCCACCACCGCTCCCGACGGCGTCGACGACGCCGGACGCCTCCAGCGCCGAGAACCCAGTGCCCGACGCCGTGCCCACCGTCCCCGGCCCGCTGCCCACCACCACGGCGTCGGCGCCGGCGGCGGCCACTGCCACCTCGAGGGCCGAGGTCACGTTGACGGCCTCGTGGTCACCGCCAAAAGCCTGACCGGCGGTGACGGTGGCGGCCAGCAGGCCAGCCGCTCGAAGCCCGGCGACCAGGTCGGACAGAGCGAGAGGCAGGGCCCCGCCGTCGGTCATCACGTACACGAGCCGTCGACCGGGCGCGGCGGCGGCATACGCGGCGGCGACACAGGCCACCTGGGAATGGAGCGTGCAGGCCACCACCGGCCGACCTCCGAGCCCGGCCGGTGCGCGGTAGCCCGGTACCTCTTCGGCCGCCCCGGTGTCGGTCTGCAGGCTGGTGTAGCGCAGCTTCATCACCCGTCCCCCACCCGGGCCCACCCACTGGTCCCTGGCCAGGTTCCAGTGCACGACGTGCCAGCCGCCGGTGCCCAGGCCCAGTTCGACCGCGGTCGTGTTCGCCACCACGGTGTCGCCCACGCCGACCGGTCCGATGAGCCGCGTCAACACATAGGCGGGCTCCGGAAGACCGGCGCCGAAGGCGATCTCCACCCTTTGCAGCGCCTCCCGCTCCGACAGGATCGACGAGACAACTCCGGTCCGCAACGATGGCACCCGCCCGATCCTACGAGGGCAAGCTCGCACCCCCACAAGGCCCGCGGTGCGGTGATCGCCGGCGAAGCCGGCCGGGGGGTGTGGGGGGCCTTGCCCCCCACAGTGAGCCAGGATCCGGCTCCGCCGGTCCGAGCGGAAAAGATGGCGAGCGCAGCGAGCTCCACAAGCGGAGGGGGGTTCGGGGGGAGGGGCTTTTGGCCCTCCCCCCGACGCGCTACAACCGGGCGATGAGCTTCTTGACCCGCTCGTCCTCGAAACGGAAAGGGTCCTTGCACAGCACCGTGGCCTGGGTCTGGTCGTTCAGCTTCAGGTGGACCCAGTCGACGGTGAAGTCGCGGCGCTTCTCCTTGGCCCTCTTGATGAACTCGCCCCGAAGCTTGGCGCGGGTGGTCTGTGGCGGTTGCTCACACGCGAGCTCGATCTCGTCGTCGGTACACAGGCGTTCCACCATCCCCCTGGCCTGCATCTTGTAGAACAGGCTGCGCGAGCGGCAGACGTCGTGGTACTGCAGGTCCATCAGAGCCACCTTCGGGTGCGACAGCGCCAGCCCGTGCTTGGAGCGGTAGCTCTCGATCAGCTGGTGCTTGATGACCCAGTCGCACTCACGGTCGAGCTTGAGTGGGTCGTTCTCCAGCTGGGTGATCACGTGCTCCCACATCTGCAGAGCCTGCTGCTCCAGCGCCGTAAAACCCTTCTGCTCGTTGTACCGAATGGCCCGGTTGAGGTACTCGGTCTGGATATCGAGGGCGCTGACCTCCCGGCCGTTCTGGAGGCGGACCCGCCGCTTGCAGGTGATGTCGTGGCTGATCTCGCGGATTGCCCTGATGGGATTGTCGAGGGCCATGTCCCGCAGGACCACCGAAGGGTCCTCGAGCATCCGCAGCAGCATCGAAGTGGTGCCGATCTTGAGGAAGGTGGCGTACTCGCTCATGTTGGAGTCGCCCACGATGACGTGCAGGCGCCGGAACCGTTCTGCGTCGGCGTGGGGCTCGTCGCGGGTGTTGATGATGGGCCGGCTGCGGGTGGTCGCCGACGACACTCCCTCCCAGATGTGCTCGGCCCGCTGCGAGATGCAGTACATCGGGCCGCGTGCCGTCTGGAGCACCTTGCCGGCGCCGGCGAAGATCTGACGGGAGACGAAGAAGGGAATGAGCACCTCGGCGTAGTGCCCGAAGTCGTCGCGGCGGCTGGTGAGGTAGTTCTCGTGGCACCCGTAGGAGTTGCCGGCCGAGTCGGTGTTGTTCTTGAACAGGTAGATGACGCCGCGGATGCCCTCTTCGCGCAGCCGTGACTCGGCTGACGAGAGCAGACCTTCGAGGATGCGCTCGCCCGCCTT
>JBBSHS010000015.1:0-41310 GCA_038232515.1 Acidimicrobiales bacterium | reverse complement strand
TGATCGGCTGCGGGCTGCCCGTGCAGGGCTGGAAGGGCCGGCAGAGCTTCCCGCGGCAGTACGAGAAGATGGCCGACAAGGTCGCGGGCCTGCGCCGCATGGGGGTGGCGTCGCTGGATCTGGCCTACGTCGCCTGCGGGCGGCTGGACGGCTATTGGGAGTACGGCATCAAGCCCTGGGACTACGCGGCCGGCGTGCTCCTGGTCCGCGAGGCCGGCGGTCGGGCCGGCCGCCTGGAGGGCGACGAGAACCTGTGGGAGGAGGGCACCGTGGTGGCCACCAACTCCGAATTGGGCACCGAGGTCGCAGCGACGCTGGCGGCCGCCTGAGCCGCCGCTCGGGTTCGTCGGCACAGCGCGGGTCGGTGACGCGGTCGACGGTGCCGCCGATCAGATGCGGCCGCTGCTTGAGTGGACGACGGAGACTCGAGCCGGCTGCGGCAGTTCGGACGCGGCCCTGACGTGGCTGCGGGAGCACGCCGACACGGCAGGGGTTCTGGTGATGATCAGCGGGATCGTCGGCTCCGACACGCATCGCAAGCTCGACCCGCAGGAGTTCCGCGGCTTCGCGCTCGCCGACCCCTACGCCGCAGTCGTGTTCGTCAACGGTGCCGACAGCAAGGCGGCGCAGGTCTTCACGCTCGCACACGAGCTCGCCCACCTGTGGCTCGGCGAGACGGCCTTGTCCGACCTCGATCCGCGGTCTACTCGGACGAACCCGGTGGAGCGTTGGTGCAACGAGGTCGCCGCCGAGTTCCTGGTCCCGATGGCCCAGTTCCGCATGCGGTTCGACCCGATGGGCGACCTGCACCCGCAGCTCCAGACCCTCGCAGGACACTTCCGCGTGAGCACCCAGGTCATCCTCGGTCGGGTCCGCGAGGCGGGCGCCCTCACCTGGGACGAGTACCTCGACGAGCTGGGGCACGAACGCGCTCGCGTGGCCGCCCACATGCTCGAACTGGGTAGCGGCGGCAACTACTACAACACCAAGCCCGTGCAGATCGGCAAGCGGTTCGCGCGCGCGCTCGTGGCCAGCGCCTTGGAGGGGCAGACGTCCTACCCCGAGGCGTTCCATTTGCTCGGGTTGAAGAAGGCCGTGACCTTCGATCGCCTGGCGGAACGCCTCGGAGTGACGTGATGGCGTACTTGCTCGACGCCAACGTGTTCATCGCCGCGAAGAACAACCACTACGGGTTCGACTTCTGCCCGGCGTTCTGGGAGTGGCTCGACACCGCCAACGCGTCCGGCACGGTGCACAGCGTTGAGCGTGTCTACGACGAACTGATCGAGCGAAGCGACGATCTCAGCGATTGGGCTCGTGCCCGCCGCGCCTTCTTCCTCCCCTTGACCGCTGACGACGTGCGGGCCGTCGCCGCGGTGAACCGTTGGGCGAACGACTCCCCTGACTACGACCCCGCCGGCAAGGCCGAGTTCGCAGACGCCGCCGACTCGTTCCTGGTCGCGCAGGCGCATGCGGGCGGCCACACCGTCGTGACGCACGAGCGCATCAGCGATGGTCGCAAGCGGATCAAGATTCCCAATGCCGCCACCGCCCACGGGGTGACCTTGCACGCCGTTCCACATGTTGCGGGTCGAGCGGGCCCGGTTCGTCCTGGACGGTGCAGCCTGATGGTTGCGACGTCGAATCAGCTCGTAGGTGGCTGGTGTCTTTCGCAGGCTTGAATGCTCGGGACTTGGTTGTGGGTGAGCCAGAATTTACAGGCATGTAGGTCTCGATCGGCAACGTCCAGTGGCCCTGGTTCGACGGCCTGACCGTCATCAACGAGAGCGACGGCACGACCCTCTTACGAGGTGACATGGTCGACCAAGCGGCGCTGCACGGCCTGCTGGGCAAGTTGGCCGATCTCGGACGCAGACATCACGCACCGCGGTCCGCTGTCCCGTGCGAACCCTGGGTGCGAGGTCACACCGACGACGGGGATGTGGGCTACGCCCGAGTGAGTGGTGGTGGGCGAGGGGGGACTTGAACCCCCACGACCTTTCGATCACTGGCACCTGAAGCCAGCGCGTCTGCCTATTCCGCCACTCGCCCGAGTTCGCGCACGGGCAGTGTAGCCGGGGCGTTGCGGCCACCGCCGACGTTCCGGGCACAACTACGATCCCGGGGGGATGGGACTCCAGGGCTTCGAGCGCCGGCTCGAGCGGGTCTTCGAGGGCATGTTCGCCAAGGCCTTCCGTAGCGGGCTCGAGCCCGTGGAACTGGGCCGGCGGCTGGCCCGCGAGATCGACCGTCAACGCAGGGTCAGTGCCCGGGGCATCGTCGCTCCCAACCACTTCTCGTTCACGCTCAGTCCGGCCGACATGGAGCGCTTCGCCTCATTCGCCGATTCCCTGACCTCTGAGCTGGCAGAGGCAGCCCGCATCGAGGCCAAGGACGAGGGCTACCGGTTTCTGGGCCCGGTCGAGGTGAACCTCATCGAGAACCCCTCCCTGTCGCCGGGGACCTTCGACCTGGCCGCTCACGTGGTGTCCGATCCCGCTGGGGCGGTCGGTTCCCTCGTGCTGCCGACCGGTGAACGGGTGCGACTGGGCGACGATCCCGTCACGCTGGGCCGGCTCGACGATTGTGACGTGGTGCTGGTAGATGCCACGGTGAGTCGGCGCCACGCCGAGGTCCGCCGGGTCGACGACGGGTTCGAGGTCGTCGACCTCGGCAGCCGTAACGGGACGAAGGTCAACGGCCGCGGTCTCGTCCGCGGGCGTCTCGACGACGGCGACGAGCTCTCGATCGGAGCGGTCGGGCTCCGCTTCGAGTCGGCGTAGGCCGAGGACCGCCGGCGATGCCCGAGAACCTCCTACGAGCCCTCCAGCTCCTCGTGGTCCTGGTGCTTTACCTGTTCTTCGCCCGGGTGCTCCGGGCGGTCTGGACGGAGCTGCACCCTCCCAAGCTGGTGGTGGCGTCGGCCGTGGCCGCTCCCAACCCGGCACGTGCGATGGCGGCCGCCCCGGCATCTATGACGGGTCCGGCCAACCAGGTGACGGTGGTCGAGCCTCCTGCCTTGCGGGGCTCGTCGTGGCGCGTCACCGACCAGGTGACGGTTGGCCGGGCGCCCAGCTGCGGTATCCCGCTGGCCGAGCCCACGGTCAGCTCGCTGCACGCCCGCCTCGTCCGCCAGGGCGCCCAGATGCTGGTCGAGGACGTGGGCAGCCGCAACGGCACGTTCGTCAACCGGGAGCGCATCAGTGCCGCCAGGCCGGTCCAGGCCGGCGACCGGCTGGGCATCGGCCCCGTCGTCGTGCTCGAGGTGGGCTCGTGACCTCCTCGCCGGCCCTCATGGCCGGGTCGGGCCGGCGCCGTCCGGGAGATCCATCGGCCTGCAGGGTCTCCGACGGGTGCGACGGTAGGGACGGGTCGGACGGGTGCGACGGGTCGGACGGGTCGGGATCGTGACCAGGTTGCAAGCGGCCGGCGCCACTGATACCGGCCATGTCCGTGTCAGCAATCAGGACCGGTTCCTGTTGTCCGACACCCTGTACGCAGTGGCCGACGGCATGGGGGGCCACGTCGCCGGCGAGGTGGCGGCCACGGTGGCGGTCGATGCGCTGCGATCGGCCTTCGGAAAGGCCTCCGGCGAGGACGGGGCCACCGGCGAGGCCCTGGGGGGCGCCGTGCGTCAGGCCAACTCGGCGGTGTGGCGCAAGGCCCGAGAGGACGACGAGCTGGCCGGCATGGGTACCACCCTCACGGCCGTCGCTCTGGTGCGCCAGTCAGGGTCGGGCGGCCGGACCGACGAGACGTTGGCGGTGGCCAACGTCGGCGACAGCCGCGCCTACCTCCTGCGCGACGGCGAGCTGTCCATGCTCACGACCGACCACAGCTGGGTGCAGGAGATGGTCCGCACGGGCCAGCTGAGGGCCGAAGACGCCAGCGGCCACCCCAAGCGCAGCACCCTGACGCGTGCAGTCGGCATCGGGCCCGAGGTCGCCGTCGACGTGTCCGACGTCGTCCCCTACGTCGGCGATCGGCTGCTGCTGTGCTCGGACGGGCTGTGGGATGAGCTGGGAGACCGGCGCATCACCGAGATCCTGCGCAGCTCTCCCCACCTGCAGGACGCGGCCGACGAGCTGGTCGACGCGGCCATCTCGGCCGGCGGCCGGGACAACGTCACCGTGGTGGTCATCGACGTGGTGGACGACGGGGGCCGGGCCGAGGAGGCATCCGCTGCCCTCGTTGACGAACCGACCACCATCGTCTCGTCCCGCAACCTCATGGCCACCGGCGCCGGTACCGGCGACCGCTCCGCGCCCACGGCCGTCACGTCCGGCCGACACCGATGGACACCCAACCTCGGGGCCACGGCGACGGGGGCGCCCGCCGTCGGCCGGCTCACGTCCGCCGCCGGCACCGCCGTACCGGCGTCGGACGGCGCACGACCGTCACCACCGGGAACCGTCGGCCCGGCGGTCACCGGCACCGCCCATCATCGGCGCTTCACCTGGCGCGTGGTGCTGTTCCTGGCCGCCCTGGTCGCCGTCGTGGCCGCCGGTTTCGGGGCCGTCGCGTACTATGGGAGCCACAGCTATTTCGTGGGCATCAACGGCGACGACGTCGTGGCCATCTACAAGGGCCGCCCGGGTGGCTTCTTGTGGATGGGCTCGAGCCAGGTCGAGGCCACGCCGCTGCAGCGGGCCCAGGTGCCGCCATCGGCTCTGCGCTCCCTGGCCAACGGCAAGGCTTTCACGTCGAGGACGGCGGCCCAGGTCTATGTCACCAGCCTCGGCGTCGAAGCCGCCAGACAGGGCCGCCTCGGCGCCAACGGTGGCAGCATCGTGACCTTGGCCCCTGGCGCCACCATCGCCCCGGGGAGCACGGCGTCGACAACCGCTCGCACCACCGCGGCTCCTCTGCCGGGGGGTTGAGAGTGGCCGACACTGATCGGATGACCAGCGCGGCGCGGCGTCGGGCCCCGGGGCAGGACGACGGCTGAACGTGGCCATCGCCTCCTCCACCCGTCGACGCCGCCGGCTCAGCCCGGGGACGGCCGTCGCCGTGTCGCCGCCTAGGCGCCGGACCGAGCTCGGCCTCCTGGCCCTCGCCGCCGTGGTCATCGTCGCTCTCTACGTCCTGGCCGCGCTGGGCAAGACCGCTCACCTTCCCGGCGACGTCGGGCCCGTCCTCGGCGTCATGATCGGCCTCGCCGTCGTGGCCCATCTGGCTCTGCGCCGCTTTGCGCCCCGCGCCGACCCGGTCCTGCTGCCCGTCGGCTTCGCACTCAACGGCGTCGGCTACGTCTTCATCACCCGGCTCAACAGCCACCTGGCCGGGTTGCAGGCCATGTGGTCGGCGGCGGGGGTGATCGGCTTCGTCGGGACCCTCGTGGTCGTGCGCCGGGTGAGGGACCTGGAGCGTTACCGCTACACCTTCGCCCTCGTCGGCCTCGGCCTGCTGCTCACCCCTCTGGTGCCCGGCATCGGGGCCAACATCAACGGCAACCGCATCTGGCTGCGCCTCGGGCCGTTCTCCATCCAGCCGGGCGAGTTCGCCAAGCTCGCCTTGGCCGTGTTCTTCGCCTCCTACCTGGTGGAGCGGCGCGAGCTGCTTTCGTCCAGACGGCGCATCGGTTCGGTGCACGTGCCCCAGATCCGCCTGCGGGTCCTCGGCCCGATCCTGTTGGCGTGGGGCTTCGCCATGCTGGTGATCATCGCCGAGAAGGACCTCGGCTCCTCGCTCCTGCTGTTCGGGCTGTTCGTGAGCATGCTCTGGGTGACGACCGGGCTCACCACCTATCTGGTGGCCGGGACCGGGATGTTCCTGGCCGGCGCCTATTACACCTACACGGCGTTCGCCCACGTCACCGTGCGGGTGCAGATCTGGCTCGACCCCTGGAAGGACGCCCAGGGCAAGGGCTACCAGATCGTCCAGTCCATGTTCGCGTTCGGGTCGGGAGGTGTGGTGGGTGACGGCATCGGGCTCGGCTCACCCACCCGCATCCCGGCCGTGTCGACCGACTTCATCTTCGCCGCCATCGGCGAAGAGCTCGGCCTGGTCGGCACCACCGCCGTCCTCGTCGCCTTTCTGGTCATGGTCGGCTCGGGCCTGCGTATCGCCCTCAAGGCGGAGCGGGAGTTCGACAAGCTGCTGGCCACCGGCCTCACCGCCATCATCGGCCTGCAGGCCTTCATCATCATCGGCGGCGTCACCCGGCTCGTCCCGCTCACCGGCATCACCCTGCCGTTCGTGAGCTACGGCGGGTCGTCGCTGGTCGCCAACTACGTGCTCCTGGCCCTGCTCCTGCGCATCAGCGACGAGGTGGCCAGCGACGAAGAGGTCGGCGCCAGCGACCTGGAGCCGGCCGGTCGAGGCCGGGGCCGGCCGTCGTGAACCGCCAGATCAAGCTGCTCGGCATCGCCCTCATGGTGCTGTTCAGCGCGCTGTTCCTCCAGCTCAACCGGCTGCAGGTGTTACAGGCCAGTTCCCTTGCCCACGACCCCCGCAACACGCGAGCCGTCGTCCTCGACTTCTCCAAGCAGCGGGGCCAGATCATCGCCGCCGACGGCACCGTACTGGCCCAGTCCGTCCCCACGCCCGACGTCTACAAGTACCTGCGCCAGTACGCCGACCCGGGGCTGTACGCCGACGTCACCGGCTTCTTCTCCTTCACCTACGGCACCGACGGCGCCGAGCGCCAGTTCAACGACCGGCTCCAGGGAAAGACGGTGCCCATCCGGTCCATCAGCGACATCGTCCAGGCCCGACCCGGGTCGGCCAACGTCAACCTCACCATCCAGCCCGCCGTGCAGCAGGCCGCGGCGCAGGCCCTCGGCAACCAGAAGGGCGCAGTCGTGGCCCTCGACCCCCGGACCGGGGCCATCCTCGCCCTCTACAACTATCCGAGCTTCGACCCGGGCATGTTGGCCCAACACGACCAGGCCCAGGTACGCAACACCTGGGCGCAGTACCAGAACGACCCGGCCAAACCGCTCCTGCCCCGCGCCTACCGGGAACGTTACGCCCCCGGGTCGACGTTCAAGGTCGTCACCGCCTCGGCCGCGGTGGCGCAGGCTCCCGATCTGGTCACCAAGACCTATCCCACCCAGTCGAGCCTCGACCTGCCCCAGACCAACAAGACGCTGTCCAACTTCGGCGGGGAGGTGTGCGGGGGACAGATGCCGCAGTTGCTCAAGGTGAGCTGCAACACCGGCTTCGCCCAGGTCGGTCTCGACCTCGGCGCCCAGAAGCTGTCGGGCCAGGCCATGGCCTACGGCTTTGATTCCAGGCCCCCCGTCGACCTGCCGGCGGCGGCCGTGTCCAATTTCCCGGGCCCGGCCAGCTTCGTGCGCAACCTGCCGGCCCTCGCCTACTCGGCCATCGGCCAGCAGGACGTCTCCGCCAGCCCCCTCCAGATGGCCCTGGTGGCGGCGGCCATCGGCAACGGCGGCATCGAGATGACGCCCCACATCCTCAGCCGGGTGACCGACGACCAGAGCCGGGTCATCGAGACCTACCAGCCCCAGGTGTGGAAGCAGCCGTTGGATCCCCAACAGGCGGCCCAGGTGCGCGACATGATGGTCGGCGTGGTGGCCGGGGGCACGGGCACGGCCGCCGCCATCAACGGCGTGCCCGTGGCCGGCAAGACCGGCACCGCCCAGACCACCGCCGGCCATGCCAACGCCTGGTTCGTCTCCTTCGCCCCCGCCCCGTCGCCACGGGTGGCGGTGGCCGTCATCGTCGAGAACCAGACCGGCGTGGGCGACGCCGCCACCGGTGGGCGGGTGGCCGCCCCGATCGCCAAGAAGGTGCTGCAGGCGGCCCTCGCCCTGCCCGACGCCGGCGCCGCCGGCCCCGCCGGCCCCGCCGGCCCCTGAACATTGGCGACCCGGCGGCGCCTTGAGGTACGGCCACATGCTCCCCGAATCCACCTGGGCGCGTCCCGCGAGGGGCACCACATCGGCGTTCTCCTAGGCTGAAGAAGACATGTCCACGCAACAGGCCCGGGTCTACAACGGACGGTACGAAATGCTCCGTCACATCGCCCGCGGTGGGATGGCCGAGGTCTACCTGGCCCGGGATCTGCTGCTGGACCGGCCCGTGGCCCTCAAGGTCCTGTTCCCCGAGCTGAGCATCGACCGCAGCTTCGTCGAACGGTTCCGCCGCGAGGCGCAGGCCGCCGCCAACCTCAGCCACCAGAACATCGTCTCGGTCTACGACTGGGGCGAAGAGGACAACACCTACTTCATCGTCATGGAGTTCATTGACGGTCGGCCACTGTCCCAGGTCATCCGGTCCGAGGGCAGGCTGCTACCCGACCGGGCCGCCCAGATCGGCGCCGATGTGGCCGCCGCTCTGGCCTTCGCCCACCGTCACGGCGTCGTCCACCGGGACGTGAAGCCGGGCAACGTGCTCATCGACAGCCACGGCGCCGTCAAGGTCACCGACTTCGGCATCGCCCGGGGCGGGGACACCAAGGAGAACCTCACACAGGCGGGCTCGGTCATGGGCACCGCCACCTACTTCTCGCCCGAGCAGGCCCAGGGTCTGCCCACCGATCCCCGCAGCGACGTCTACTCCCTGGGCGTAGTGCTGTTCGAGATGGTCACCGGGAAGCCACCCTTCACCGGCGAGAACCCTTTGTCGATCGCCTACAAGCACGTGCGCGAGGTGGCGCCGCGTGCCCGCCAGATCGAGCCGGCCGTTCCCGCCGCCTTCGAGGCCATCATCAGCCGGGCCATGGCCAAGCCCGTAGGCGAGCGGTACACCAGCGCCGAAGAGCTGCGGGCCGACCTGTTGCGCTTCACCCGTGGCCAGGCGCCGCTGGCGGCCCGGGCCGGGACCACCGTCCTGGCTGCGGTTCCCGGCGCCGATCGCACTGCGGTGTTGGCGCCTGCCCCCGTCAACGCCACCACGGCCATGCCTGTCGCCGCCCCTGCCGCCTACCGGGCCGCTGATGCCGAGCCTGAGGTTGTGGAGGAGAGGCCACCGCGCACCGGTGCCTTCGTCGGACTGTTCGTCCTGCTCCTGGCCGTCCTGCTCATCCTGCTGTTCCTGCTGGGCCGGATGATCGGCCTGTTCGGCGGCAGTGGTGGGGGCGGCACGCAGGTGAACGTACCCAGCGTCGTCAACGAGACGGTGGCTGTGGCCCAGGCCCAGCTCCAGGGCCTCGGGTTCAAGGTCGTCGTGAACCCGGCCAACGTCGACCCGGCGTCGCTGGTGGCGACCCAGGCCCCGGCCGGCAACACCAAGGCCAAAAGCGGTTCCACCATCACCTTGACGGCGATGCCCGCCACCACGACCAGCACCCTTGCCCAGGTACCGGTGCCCTCGGTCGTGGGCCAGACGCAGGCGGCGGCGGAGTCGACGTTGCAGCAGGCCGGCTTGACCGTCGGCACCGTGACCCAACAGCCCAGCGCCACGGTCAGCGCAGGCGTCGTCATCTCCAACGACCCGGTCGCCAGCACCAACGTGGCGCCGGGCTCGGCGGTGAACCTGGTCGTCTCCTCGGGCAAGGGCACCGTCACACCCAATGTGGTCGGTGAGCCCGCCGCCCAAGCGGTGGCCGACCTCAAAGCGGCCGGGTACACGACGGTCAGCCAGACCCCAGAGGGGTCCACCACCATCCCCAGCGGGTCGGTGATCCGTTCCACACCGTCGGCTGGCGGCACCATCCCCAAGAGCAAGTCAGCCACGATCGTCGTGTCTTCCGGCCCCCAACAGGTGACGGTGCCGTCGGTGGTGGGCCAGACCCAGGGGTCGGCTACAGCTGCCTTGAAGGCCAAGGGTCTGCAGGTCCAGACCACTCCCGTCAATACCACCAACTCGAGCCAGATCGGCCGAGTTGTCAGCCAGAGCCCCGGTGCCAATGTCCAGGTGGCGTCGGGCTCGACGGTCGTCATCAGCGTGGGCCGGTCCGCCGCCTCGTCCACCAGCTCGATCAGCTCGACGACGTCCACCACCCTGTAGCACAGGGCGGGGCCCTGGTCCTGCCCATACGTTCGCCGCCGGCTTTGCCGAAGGCGAACAGGAAATGGCGAGCGAAGCGAGCTCAAGAAGGCGCGATAGCCTTCCACCGCAGGCGGCCGAGCGAAGCGATGGCCGGCGAGGAGGGCCGGCTCAGCCGGCTTGGCGAGCCACCACTTCGGGGGGGGCGACATGGCCGGCCTGGGCCAGGAACGTGGCCAGGAGGCGTCGACCGCCCCGGGTGAGGATCGACTCGGGGTGGAACTGCACACCCTCGACCGGGAGCGACCGGTGGCGCAGGGCCATGATGGTGCCGTCGTCCGTCTCGGCCGTCACTTCCAGCTCGTCCGGCAGACTGGCCCGCTCCACCACCAGCGAGTGATAGCGGGTGGCCGGGAAGGCGTCGGGGAGGCCGTCGAGCACTCCGGCGCCCCGGTGGTGGACGAGCGAGGTCTTGCCGTGCCTGAGCTCAGGGGCGGCCACGATCCGGCCGCCGAACGCCTGTCCGATGCACTGGTGCCCCAGGCACACGCCGAGGAGCGGCACCCGCCCGGCGAAGGTCTCGACGATGGCACCGCTGATGCCGGCGTTCTCGGGGCGGCCAGGCCCGGGGCTGATGAGGATGGCGTCGGGTTCGAGAGCCTCGACCTCGTCCAGGGTGACGGCGTCGTTGCGGTGCACGATGGGCTCGGCTCCGAGCTCACCCACGTACTGGACGAGGTTGTAGACGAACGAGTCGTAATTGTCGAGCACAAGGACTCTGGTGCCCATGGGCGGTCAGGTTAGGTTCGGGAAGGGCCCACGCCCACCCGGCGCCAGCACCGGCCCCGGCCGACCTGCGGGACGCAGCCGTCACCCAGGCGATGCGTACCGGGGCGTGGTCCGGCCGTTGAAGGCTGGTAGCTCCAGCTTGTCGGCCTTATCCACCGAGAAGCGCAGGGCGAACGAGTCGGCGTCCTGATGCAGCCGGCGGATCAGTGCGTCAGCCTCGAAGGGCTCCTTGGCGGCTCCCACGGCCAGGACCACATAGGGCGGCGACTGCACGGTCCCGTTCAGCAGCAGGGTGTTGCCGACGCACAGAGGCGCCGATGTGGCCACCAGCCTCTGTCCGTCGATGGCGACGGCCGTGGCCCCGGCCCGCCACAGGGCGTTCACCACGCTCTGCACGTCCTGGGAGTGGATGACGAAGTCATTGACGTCGGTGCCCGGTGCGTTGCCCGGGTTGGGGCCATCGTCCAACGTGACCTTCAGGCCGGCGCCCTGCGCCGGCACCAGCCCGGCCGACGCTCCCAGCGAGTCCAGGGCGGCCTGGCCGGGGCTGTACCCCGACGGCGCCGCCGCCTGGCGTCGGGCATCCACCTGACGGCGCAGGTCCTCCACTTCGGCCTGGAGTTGTGTGGTGCTGCGCTGCTGATCGGCGATGAGGTCGCTCAGCCGGTAGGAGTCGGTCAGGCGGGCGCCGGGCACGCCCCGTTGGCCGCGCCCGGCTACCACCAGGACGAAGCTCAGCAGGGCGCAGGCCACGACCACCCGCACCCGGGCCAGGGTCATGGGCCGGCCTGTCCAGGGGGCGCCCCTGGCGGCGTGGGCGCGAGACCCCGGCGCGACGGGGTGCGGATCGTGCCGCCCGGGCCCGGCGTGCTCGTCTGGCTGGTCACGGCTGGCCTAACCTCGTCATATGGCGAAACAGAAGGGTCGGTATGGCAGCACCGGCCGGGTGACGCCCAAGGGAGGCGGCGACGACAAGGTCGAAGTCAAGTCGCCGCTGACGCCCTCGGGCCGGTACACCCCGCCCGTGCCCCGAGAGTTCAAGCAGTCGCCGCTATGGGTGCCGGTGCTGATGTTCGCCCTTCTGGGCTTGGGCGTGCTCATCATCATCGTCAACTACACCACGTTGATGCCGGGCGGCTCCAACAACCTCTACCTCCTGCTCGGGCTGGCGCTCATCACCATTGGCTTCATCGTCGCCACCAAATACCACTGAGCCCGCCCACCGCCGGTCGGGGCCGAGCCTCCACCCCTCGGCCCCCCGCCGGTGGCGGCGGGTGAACCGGACATGGTCGAGGAGTTACAGCGGTGTGATTGTCCCCCGATTTGTCCCCAAGCTGGGGAGAACCATGACAGGCCCTACAGGTCGGCCGACTCGACCAGGTCCATGTCCTCCATGCAGTGGCGCGGAGCCTCGGGATCGTCGGTGGCGGCCTTCGTGGTGCGGATCTCCAGACCACAGATCGAGCAGCGGTAGGTGATCTTGAGGCGGCGCATCTCTCCCTCCGGCGGCGGTGAGGGTGCGGGCGTGGCGAACGCCTTGATGAAGAAGAGTCCGGCCCGGAAGAGCCCGTAAGCAGCAACCAGGGCGACCACGAGCTTGAAGAACAACACAAGCCGATCGTAAGCCTTCTGGGCGGCAAGCCCTCCCGCCGACAAGCGGCGAGGCAGTCCTTCACAACAGAACCGGCCTCGCCCACATCCGCTGGTTCAGACGCGTTCGATGATCATGGCATTGGCCAGGCCTCCGCCCTCGCACATGGTCTGGAGTCCGTAGCGGCCGTCGGTGCGCTCGAGCTCGTTCAGGAGGGTGGCCATCAGCCTGGTCCCCGATGCGCCCAACGGATGGCCGAGGGCGATGGCCCCGCCATTCACGTTGACGCGCGACATGTCAGGGTGGTGCTCTTTCTCCCAGGCCAGGACGACGGGGGCGAAGGCTTCGTTGATCTCGACGAGGTCGATGTCATCCAGCTCCAGGCCGGCTCGCTCGAGCACCTTGGCGGTCGCCGGGATCGGCCCGGTACCCATGGTGACGGGGTCCACGCCGGCCAGGGCGAAGGTATGGAACCGGGCCCGGGGGGCCATGCCCAACTCGTCAGCCTTGGACTCGCTCATGATGAGCGCGGCGGAGGCGCCGTCGGCGATCTGGCTCGAGTTGCCGGCGGTCACCTTTCCGTCCGGCCTGAACGCCGGCTTCAGGTCGGCCAGGGTCTCGACCGTCGAGCCCGGCCGGATCCCCTCGTCCCGGGTGACGATCTCGTCGCCCTCGACGAGTCGACCTGTCTCCTTGTCCCGGGCCTTGGCCCGCACACCGATGATCTCGTGGCCGAAGCGGCCCTCGGCCGTGGCCCGCTCGGCGTACTGCTGGCTCCGGGCGGCGTAGGCGTCAAGGTCCTCACGGGACAGCCCCCATCTGTCGGCCATGAGCTCGGCGCCGATCGCCTGGGGTTGCAGGCCCCTGTTCCCGTAGCTCTCGACGCCTGCGTAGCGGGCCAGCACGGCCGGGCCGAACGGGAAGCTGCCCGGTGTCGGTGCGTACACCGAAGCGCCCATGGGCGTGGTGCTCATCACTTCCACCCCGGCCGCCACCACCACGTCATAGGCGCCAGCCATGACGCCCTGGGCGGCGAAGTGGACGGACTGCTGTGAGCTTCCGCATTGGCGGTCGACGGTGGTGGCGGGCACCGACTCCGGCCAGCCCGCGGCCAGGACGGCGTTGCGGCCGATGTTCAGGCTCTGGTTCCCGACCTGCATGACGCAGCCCATGATCACGTCCTCGACCACGGCGGGATCGAGATGGTTGCGCTCCGCCAGGGACCTCAGCACCTCGCCGGCCAGGTCGGCGGGGTGCCAGCCGGACAGCTTTCCGTTCCGTCTGCCGCCGGCGGTGCGCACGGCGTCGACGATGACGGCGGTCGCCATGGTCCTGTCGCTCCTCCGTGTCAGGCAGAGGGGCCAAGCCCCCTCACCCCTGGGCCCTGCCTCGCCCGGTCTGGCTACGGCTGCTTGACGTAGCGCAGGTAGGGCTTCTGGGTGTCCACCGTGCCGAACTTCTCCTTGGCCTCGTCGTCGGAGACGGACGTGATGACGATGACGTCGCCGCCCTGCTTCCAATCCGACGGGGTGGCCACCTTGTGGTTGGCGGTGAGCTGCAGGCTGTCGATGACCCGGAGGATCTCCTGCCAGTTGCGACCGGTGGACGCCGGGTAGGTGAGCGTGAGCTTGAGCTTCTTGTCGGGGCCGATGATGAAGACCGAACGCACGGTGTTGGTGTCGCTGGCGTTGGGGTGGATCATGCCGTAGAGATTGGCGACGGTCCGGTCGGGGTCGGCAATGAGCGGGTAGTTGAGAGCGACACCCTGCGTCTCCTCGATGTCACCGACCCAGGCCTTGTGGCTCTCCAGCGAGTCGACGGAGACGCCGATGATCTTGGCGTTGCGCTTGTCGAACTCGGGCTTGAGCTTGGCCACAGCCCCGAGCTCGGTGGTGCACACGGGAGTGAAGTCCTTGGGGTGGCTGAAAAGGACCCCCCAACCATCGCCCAGGTACTCGTGGAAGTTGACCTTGCCCTCTGTGCTCTCGGCGGTGAAGTCCGGGGCGTCGTCACCCAGCTGTATGGCCATGGCTCACATCCTCCTCAATCGTCGTTCCGCCCTCGACCCTACCTCCGCCGAGACTTCAAAGTCGACCCAGCCTGTCGGGTTTACCTGGGCGCTGGACGAGTCCGGCGGCCAGTCGGCGGCCACGGGTCGACCGATTGGGAAGGGACGGGCATACCGGCAACCTACGCGGTGCCCGATGCCGGACCGCATGGTCACCCGGCCCTCGGTCCGCTTTGGCCCCGGCGACGGCGAGGTCAGGCCTTCGCCGCGCGGTAGCGACGAAGGGCGATCACCGACCAGATGGCCTCCACCACCCCGAATGGCCAGGCTCCCGACGCGAACCCGTACAAGCTGGACAGCACGCAGCCGACGGCGAACCCGAGGACGAAGCTCGGGTGGCGAGCCTCGGCTGCGTACATCGACATCATGAAGGTCAGTGCGAAAACGCCGTAGACGGTGATGGCCACCCCTTCAGTCCACCATGCGGCGGGGGCCGTACTGGCCCCTCAGGTCGGTGGGCCACCAGTTGTGGGCCGCTCTGGGCCAGCTGGAGCAGCCTCGTGACCGTCCGCCAGTTGCGGGCGGTCACACAGTGCCGGTCTCTTCCAGTCTGGCCCGCAACTGCTCCATGGAGACGCGCCGCCTGGCTCCGAGGTTGATCCCACGCAGCAAGACGACGTGGCGGCCCACGAGGACATGATCGCGCCGTGCGTGGCGATGCCCATGGGAGCGCTGTCAGAGCAGCCGACGACGGATGAAGGCAGTGTCGACGACCGTCCAGCGGGACGATACGGTCGACCGCCGTGGACCAGGAACCCCTCGCACGGCTGCGGGCTCTGTGCCTGGCCCTGCCCGAGGCCGTGGAGAAGTCCTTCGGCGGACACACCGCTCCCTCGTTCCGGGTTGGCGACAAGCTGTTCGTCATGACGTCGGAGGACGGTGCGTCGATGACCTGCAAGGGTCGTCCAGGGGTACAGGAAGACCTGGTGGCGGCCGAACCGGTCCGGTTCTTCGTTCCCGCCTACGTCGGGCACAGAGGGTGGTTGGGCATCCGTCTCGACGTCGACCACGACTGGGACGAGATCGCCGACCTGGTCGAGGAGAGCTACCGGATGACTGCACCCAAGCGCCTGGTCGCCGCCCTCGACCGGAGCGATCCGGGCGATCGCTGACGGCCACCGCGCCGCAGCCACCGCCGCACCGCCCGTGCCGCCGGTGTGCCACATTGAGGCCCCTCCTCCCGGGACGGCCCGGTGGCGCGTTGCCGCCACACCTGCTCTCGCCCGGCTCTCACGTCGGGGGGCGGTCCCGCCCGCTGACGCCATCGAGCCCGACAAGGGCGCAGCTGACGTCGTCGACGGAGATGTCCAGCAACGACGGGTCCACCTCTCGGCCGTGGGGGTCACCGATGCCACCGGCCCACAGGACACGGTGCTGGACCTGGCCGGGCGGCGGCCCCCACTGGTCCGGAGGCGTGGGGCCGAACAGCACGACCGATGGCGTGCCGAGGGCGGTGGCGAGATGGGCCACACCGGTGTCGCCGCACACGACCCGGCCGGCCACGCCCACCAGAGCAGCCAACTCGAGGATGTCAAGGGTGCCGGCCTGGACAGCGTGACCGGGCAGGCCGGCGAGGGTTGCGACCCTCATGGCCAGCTCTGCTTCTGTGGGGCCGCCGGTGACCACCACGTCGCGGCCCCGTCCGACCTCCGCCCGGGCCGCGGCCGCCCAACGCTCGGCCGGCCACCGCCTCGCCGGCGACCCGGCACCGGGGTGCACGACCGTGGCGTCCACCCAGGCGACGGCGGCGCCGGACGGGGCAACCGGCTCGAGCCCCAGACGCCGGTGGTCGGCGGCGACGTCAGACTCCCGCAGCAGCCGGCACCAACGGTGGACCTCGTGCTCGTCGCTGCGCCAAACCGGACCGTCGACACCGGCCTGGCGGTTGGCGAAGGCGATGAGACGTGTCGGCCGGAGCGCTCCCAGCAGGCGGTGGCTCTGCGGCCCGCGCCCGTGGAGGTTGACCGCCACGTCGACCGGCCCGAGATCGCCGTCCAACGCCTGTGCCAGGCTGCGGGTGTCGAGGACATGTCGGGTGACGCCGGCGTGCACGGCCAACGGCGCCAACTCGGCCGGCGTGCACAGGACGAGCTCATGGCCCGCCAACGCGTCGGCCAGTGCCCGAAGAGCAGGAAGAGCGGTGAGGAGATCGCCCAGGCCGAGGGCCCGCAGGACCACCAGGCGGGGCTGCCCCATCAGGGCCAGGAAGTCTCCAATGACGGGGTGACCACGAGCTCGCGCACCTCGCACCCGGCGGGCTGGGAGAGGGCGAGCAGAACGGCGGCGGCGACGTCCTCGGGGCGGTTGAGCTTGGCGTCGGCAGACGGTTTGTACTTCTCGTTCCGGTCGTCGAAGAAGGCGGTGTGCATCCCGCCGGGAATCAGCAGGGTCACGCCGATCCGGCCCGCCGTCTCCGCCGCCAGCGCCCGCGTGAAGCCGACGACCCCGAACTTCGAAGCGCAGTAGGCGGTGGCGTCGGACACCGGCCGCAGGCCCAGCGTGCTGGCCACTGTGACCAGCCTCCCGGCTCGTCGCTCGAGGTGGGGCAGGGCGGCGCGGACCACGGCGACGGTGCCGAACAGGTTGACCAACACGACCCGTTCCCAGGCCTCGGCGCTCACGTCCTCGAGCCGGCCACAGGCGTCGATGCCGGCGGCGGTGACCACTGCGTCGATCCCACCGTGGCGTTCGGCCACCCGATCGATGGCGGCTTCGGCGGCCCGGCCGTCAGCCAGGTCGACCAACTCTGCATCCCAGCTCTGCGGCGGCGGTTGGCGGTCGAGGACGACGGGAGTGCCGCCGCGGTCGGCCACGGCTTCGCAGACGGCGGCTCCGAGGCCCGACGAGCCGCCGGTCACCACGACGGTGCCCGGTCCGGGCGTTTCAGCGTTCGACACTGTTGAGATCCTCCTCGAGGAGTTGGGTAAGGGGCCGAGCAAGGCGCAGGGCCGGTCGGCGGGCTTGGTGGCCGACGGCCGGTGGAGCGCTCACGGGTTCATGCCCGCCGGCACCAGCACCTGATCGACGGCGGCACACAGCAGATGGATGGCGATCTGGTGGACCTCCTGCACGGTGGCAGTGGCCTGTGCCTCGACACACACGGCGTCGTCGGCCGCCTCAGCCAGGGGGTTGCCGGCGGGCCCGGTCAGCGCCCAGGTGGTCAGGCCCACATGGGCGGCGGCTTCGACCGCGGCTAGGACGTTGCCGCTGCGGCCCGAGGTCGAGATGGCGATGAGCACGTCGCCGGTCCGGCCGTGGGCCCGGACCTGGCGGGCGAAGGCCTCGTCCGGTCCGTAGTCGTTGACGATGGCGGTGAGCGCCGACGTGTCACCGTGGAGGGCGATGGCGCTGCACGCCGGTCGCTCGGCGCAATAGCGCCCGACCAGCTCGCTGGTGATGTGCTGGGCCTGAGCGGCGCTGCCCCCGTTGCCGGCGGCCAACAACCTGCCCCCGCCCAGGAGGACCTGGGCCAAGTGGCGACCCCACCCGTCGATGCGCTCGGCGTCACCCTCCAGGGCGGGCAGCGTCCGGCTCAGGGCATGAATGTGGGCCCGACCGGCCAACCACAACGGGCGGACGGCGGTCATCGGTGCTCTCCGGCGTGGGCCCGGGTGGGACTGCGTCTGCTGAGCTCGTTGGTGTAGACGGCCAGGCTGGCGTCCGCCACCTGTTCCCACGTGTACCCGGCCCGGGCCCGCTCGCAGGCTGCGGCGCCCATGGCCCGGCGCAACTCGAGGTCGTCGAGGAGCGTGTTGATGGCGTGGGCCAGCGGTGCCACCTCACGGGGCCGGACGAGCACCCCCGTGACGCCGTCCACCACTGTGTCGACCAGGCCGCCCACGGCCGAGGCCACGACGGGCACACCGCAGGCCATGGCCTCCAAGGGCACGATGCCGAACGGCTCGTACCAGGGGACGCACACGACGAGGTCGGCCGATCGGTACAGGGCAGGCAGGTCATGGCGGGCCACGCGCCCGCGCAGGTGCACCCTGTCGGCCACGCCATGGTGCCGGGCGAGGCGGTGGAGGCGCTGCACCTCGGGGTCGCGGCCGAGGTCGGCGGCTTCGCCGCCCCCGGCCACCACCAGATCGCAACTGGGGACGTCGGGCAGGGCGGCGATCACGTTGCCGACGCCCTTGCGCTCGACCAGCCGGCTCACCACCACGATCCGGCGCAGGCCCCGGTGGCGGGCCTCGCTTGCGCCCTCGGGGCAGAAGCGGGAGACGTCGACGCCGCACGGCACCACCGACATCCGGTGCGGGTCGCCGCCCATGCGGACGAGCTCGAAGACTTCGTCAGAGCACGTCGCCACCACGTGGTCGACGGCCGCCAGCAGGTGTCGCTCGGTGGCAATGCGCTCGGCCGGACTGGTGTCGCGCCGACCCTGGTGGCGGTGCTTGACCACGCCCAGAGCGTGGAAAGTCTGCACCACCGGGACACCCAGCCGCCGGCCGGCGTCCACGGCCGCCCGCCCCGACATCCAGAAATGGGCGTGGGCCACGTCTGGTCGGTCGGCGTCCCATTCCCTCAACAGGTCGGAGGCGAAGTCGCCCATGAAGGGAACCAGCTGGTCCTTGCTCACCGGCGCCGGAGGACCGGCATCGACGTGGACCACCCGCACTCCCGGCTCCAGTACCACCACCCGCGCCAGGCGGGGATCGTCCCGCCTGGTGTAGACCGAGACGTCGGCACCCCTTCGAGCCAAGGCTGACGACAAGGCGGCGACGTGCACATTCTGCCCGCCGGCGTCGACGCCACCCAGCACGGCCAAGGGGCTGGCGTGCTCGGACACCATGGCCAGCTTCATACGGTCATCTCCTCGAAGACCTCGTCCCAGTCGGACAGGAAGCGGTCGAGTCCGAAGCGGTCGAGGGCCGCGGCCCGGGCCGCCTTGCCCATCACCCGCGCCTCCTCGGGGTCGGCCATCAGCCGGCGCAATGCGTCGGTCAGCACATCGGGATCATTGGAGACGACGCCCGCCCCTGGGGGGACCGCCGACGGGACCTCGGTGGTGGCCAGCGCCACGACCGGCAGGCCGAGGTGCATGGCCTCGATGAGGGCCAGGCCCAATGACGTCCACCGCACCGGATGAAGGTAGGCGCGCCGACGGGCCAACTCGTCGTGCATGTGCTCCTGGGGCAGGTCCCGTCCGCCGAGCGGCTCGGTGCCCATGCCGAAAAGGTCGATGGGGACGGCGCTCTGGAAGCGAGCCAGCAGGTCGGTGCCCGTCACCCGGCCCCGGCGCACGGGCTCGTTGACGACCACGCCGGCTCGGGGCAGCTCGCCCGTGTAGCGGTGGCCGGGATCGACCACGCCGTGCTCCACCACCCTGGTGGGGGCCCGGCCGCAATCCCACAACAAAGCGTTGGTGTGGGTCACGTGCACGATCGGGATCATGCGCCCGGCCATCGGATGGCTCATCTCGGCGATGCGACCCTGTGGGATGTTGTGCTCGAGGTAGACGGCGGGCACGTCGCGCCCTGGCCGCCGGCCGCTCAGCCAGGTCTCGGCCAGGCCGAGGTCTTCGGGCCGCTGGAGGAGCACGAGGTCGACGTCGGCCACCTCGGCCTCCTCGGGCGAGACCTCCACGGCCGTGTCCGGCCACTGCCAGGTGCGGGCCCTCCCCCGCCCGTCCGGGCCCCGGTCGGGCAGCGTGGGCAGCAGGAAGGTGTGGCGGCCCTGGAGTAGCGCCGTCATGTAAGAGCCGTGGACGTGCCAGGCCAGTATCCGCAGGGACCGACGGCCGCCGGCGGCCGTCAGGGGCCGACTGGCGGACGGGTTTCGCCGGCCGCTCACGCCGTCACCTCCAGGGCCGCTAGTCGGTCGACGGCGGCGACGACGTCGCCGACCCCCACACCGCTGAGGCACGGGTGCCCAGGGACGGGGCACTCCCGCGCCCGGCACCCGGCGCAGGGCACGGACTGGTCACCCAGCAGCACATGGTCGACGCCCCACGGCCTCCAGCGCACGGCCGGCACCACCGGGGCGAAGAGCGACACGACCGGCGTACCCACCGCCGCCGCCAGATGGGCGGTGCCGGTGTTGCCGGCCACGACCACGGAGGCGGCGGCCAGCACCCGTGCCAGTGCGGCGAGCGAGGTGGCGCCACCGAGATCGGTCACCCCGGCCCGAGGGGCGCCGGTCACGAGGGCGGTGAGATCGCGCTCGCCCGGCCCGCCGGTGACGGCCACCCGGTGGCCGCGGCCGGCCAGGGCCTGGACGGCGGCGGCGTGGGCGGCCGGTGCCCACGCCCGGGCCGGCACCGAGGCCCCCGGATGGACCACGACATCGAAAGGACCAGCCGGAGCCCCGCCGGCCTCGACACCCGCCGGGCCGCCCCGCCGGCCATGGAGATCGACGGCAAGGTGGCCGTCGTCACCGGGGGGCAGGTTGAAGCCGGCGGCCCGGGCCAGTGACATGGACCGTTCGACCTCATGGATGTCGTCGTCCACAGCGTGGCGCAGGTCGAGCAGCGCCCCGGGATAGTCGACCGAGATGGCGCTGATCCGTGGCACGCCGGCCAGCCTCAGCAGCAGGGCGAGCGGGAGCGGGCTCTGGTGGAACGAGGTGAAGATGAGAGCCTCGTCGACCTGTCGGCGGCGTACCTGGTCGACCAGCTGGGCCACGGCCGGGCCGTCTACCGGCCGCGGGGCGAAGCCCACCCATGGCGCGTCGAAGGCCAGTACCGAACTGACACCTGGCAACAGCGCCGCCGCCGCCACACCGACCGGTCCGCACAACAGCGTCACGTCTGCGGCCCCGGCGGCCACCGCCCGCACGGCCGGGCCAGTGAGCAGGACGTCGCCCATGTTGTCGAGGCGGCAGACCAGGACATGGCCGTGGTCGGGGACGGCACGGCCGTGGTCGGCAGGAGTCATGCCCCGACACCGAGGACGCGGTCGACGGCTGCGCCCAGATCCGGAGCCTGCTCGGGAGCGGCGTCCCGCTCGGCCGCCAGAGTCTCGCGGGTCGGCACCAGCACGGCCCGGGCTCCGACCGCTCGGGCCGCCTCGACGTCGGCACCGATGTCGCCGATGACGACACAGCGGCGGGCGTCGACGCCAAGTTCGGCCGCGGCCCGCACGACGAGGCCCGGGCGGGGCTTGCGGCAGTCGCATCGGTCCGCCTCGCCGTGGGGGCACCACGACCATGCACCGAACGGACCCAGCAGGTCGTCGACCCGCTGGTTCACGGCCCGCACCTGCTCCGTGGTCAGCAGGCCTCGGGCCACGCCGCTCTGGTTGGAGACGACGCCGACAGGGATCCCCGCCGCCCGCACCCGGTCGACGGCCTCTCGGGCGCCCGCCACCGGCCGCACCAGGTCGGGGTCGCCGTTGTAGGGGACATCGTGCACCAGGGTCCCGTCCCGGTCGAACAGCACGGCATCGGGCAACCGCCGTGCCGACACCTCACCAGCCAGGCGCCAGGCCACCGCCGCAGGCGGGACGGCGATCGAGGTGGCCACCATGGCCGCTACCTCGCCCGGCGTGCGGGGACCGGGACGGACCCGGGCGGCGACGAGCTCGGCCGTACCAGCGGCCCACGCCAACCCGCCCGCGGCCGCCAGCCGGCGGTGGCCGGCGGCCATGCCCAGGCCGGCGGCCATGCCGGCGGCCACGAGGGCAACGTGGCGGAGGAAGCGGCCGGGCGAGGTCCCTGCCGCTGGGCGCCACGCCCGCCCGTGCTTGTGGGCCATCCGGGCGTCATCGGCGTTGCCGCGTTGTGCCGGGACGCTGGCCCACCACGGCGCCGGCCGCACCGGGTGGTGCACGAGCCGCCGGCCGGCGGCCATCTGCCAGCCGACGGCCACCACCCGCAGGGCGATATCCGCGTCTTCCCGGTAGGCCCTGGTGAAGCCCTCGTCGAAGCCGCCTACCGCTTCCAGCGCCCGGCGCCGGTAGGCCAGGTCAGCCGTGGCCCATTGGGCCGTCTCGAGGCCGATGGTGTTGCGTTCGCGGTCGGTCGGGCGCCGGCCCTGCGGCCGGGGAACTCGGACCCGGCCCTGGCTGCCGGCCACCCGTGGCCCACACCGGCCCAGGTCCTCGACCAGTCGGGCCGGCCAGTCCTGTGCAGGGATCACGTCGTCGTCCAGGAACGCCACCCATGGCGCCGACGCCGCCCGCCAGCCCCGGTTGCGGGCGGCCGCCGGCCCCCGGCCGCCACTACGCAGCACGATCGCCGTCGCCGGGACGTCGAGTGGCGGCCACGGCTGGGCCCGGTCGTCGACCACGATCACCTGGCCCGGTGGCGGTCCGGTGGCGGCGGACAAGGCCTCCAGCAGGAGCTCCAAAGATGGCCGGCCGACGGTGGGCACCACGACGTCGTAGGTCGGCTTGGGCATCAACGCCGGATGAGGTAGGGCCCGATGGCGAGGGCGTCGACGGGCGAGGAGCCGAAGCATTCGAGGGCATCGCGGGGATCGTCGACCATGGGCCGCCCAGCAGTGTTGAGTGAGGTGTTGACGACCACCGGCACCCCGGTCCGGCGCTCGAAGCACTCGAGCATCCGGCCCAGCAGAGGCTGGGCCCGGCGGTCGACGGTCTGGGCCCGGGCGGTACCGTCGACATGGACCACGGCCGGAATGCGCTCTCGCCACTCGGGCCGTACCTGGTGCACGAACAGCATGTAGGGGCTGGGCGAGACGCCCTCGAACACGTCCGAGGCCCGTTCCAGCAGCACCATGGGCGCCACCGGCCGGAACTGCTCGCGCCCTTTGACGTCGTTGAGGCGCTCCAGGTTCTCGGGCCGGCGCGGATCGGCCAGGAGACTGCGGTGGCCCAGGGCCCGTGGGCCGAACTCGCTCCGGCCCTGGAACCAGGCCACCACGGCATCGCCGGCCAGCAGCTCGGCGGTGGCAGCGGCGATGTCGGCCGGCCGCTCATAGCGGACCTTGGCCGCCGACAGGCACGCCGCCAGGTCCAGCTCGGACCATCCTCTTCCCAGGTCGGCGCCCGGCATCGGCGCGCACCGGTCACCCAGGGACCGGGCCACGTGGAGAGCGGCGCCCAGCGCGGTGCCGGCGTCGCCCGCCGCCGGCTGCACCCAGACCTCGTCGAACGGCCCCTGCTCGGCCAGGCGGGCGTTGGCCACACAGTTCAGGGCCACGCCCCCAGCCATGGTCAGCACCCGGTCGCCGGTCTGGTCGTGCAGCCACCAGGCCAGATCCAGGATGACCTCCTCCAGGCGGACCTGCACGCTGGCCGCCAGATCGGCGTGCTCGTCGGTGACGCGGTCACGTTGGTCGCTCGTACGCCGCTTGGCCAGGGACTGCAGGTCGAGCGGCTCGACCACGAACCCGCCGTCGCCGGTGGCGCGGACGTGCTCCCTCAGCACGTCGAGATGGACGGGCCGGCCGTAGGCGGCAAGGGCCATCACCTTGTACTCGTCGCTCGAACGGCGGAAACCGAGATGCTCGGTCACCTCCTCGTAGAGCAGCCCGAGCGAGTGGGGCAGGCGCTGGGCGGCCAGCACCTCGAGCTCGCCGTCGACGGCCCGGCCGGCGAGATGTGAGGCCCGCTCGCCGCGGCCGTCGAGCACGAGGACGGACGAGGAGGCGAAGGGCGCCGCCATGTGGGCCGACGCGGCATGGGCCACATGGTGGGGCACGTAGCGCACCACGCCCGGATCGATGGTGGGCATGGTCGAGCGCAGAAATAACCCGGCCCTCTGTGCATAAAGGGTACGCAGGCCTTCCCACTCGTCGGCGGTGATGTCGGCACCGGGACTGGGCGCCAGCTCGGGATCGTAGGAGTAGGCCACCGCGTCGAGGTCTTCGGGCCCCAGACCGGCGTGGGCCAGGCACCACGCCATGGCCGCCTCGGGCAACTCCCAGGTAGTGAAGGGCACGGGGGTCTTGCCGTGCTTGCGGCGGCTGAAGCGCTCCTCCTCGGCCGCGGCCACGATGGTGCCGTCGATCACCAGAGCAGCCGCAGGATCGTGGAATACGGCGTTGACGCCGAGCACTGAGGCCATATTTCCTCCAGATCGACGCGACGGCTCAGAGATGGCCTACCCCACACCTCGGCGCGCCATACAGATAAATTCTTCTCGTGGAATTTCTCTCTCGGGGGCGGTCGGGGCACGGGTGCCGTGGGTAGGACGCCGGGCCAGGTACCAGTCAAGGAGGCGGCTGTCTTGTCCATGCCGCAGATCGCCGCCTCAGGAGCTCCACGGGTCACCGTGGTGATGGCCACGCGGGACCGCCGTGACCAGGCGCTGCGCTCGTGGGCGTCCTCGTCGACCTTACTGAAGGGCCACCGATCGTGGTGGTGGACAACGGATCGTCGGACGGGACGGCGGAGGCCGTGCGCTCCCGGTTCCCAGCGGTGACGGTGGTGGCGTTGGCCGACAACGAGGGAGCGGCCGGGCGCAACGTCGGTGTGGCCCGAGCGACCACGGAGTACGTGGCGTTCAGTGACGACGACTCCTGGTGGGCTCCCGGTGCGCTCAGCCGGGCTGCGGACGTCTTCGACGCCCACCCGGACGTGGCCGTGGTGGCAGCCCGCATCCTCGTAGGTCCGGACCAACGCCTCGACCCGGTCTGTGCGGCGATGGCGGCAAGCCCACTGGCCGCCGGACCCGACGCCCCAGGGCCCTGCGTGCTGGGTTTCGAGGCCTGCGGTGCCGTGGTCCGCCGCTCGGCGTTCCTTCATGTCGGCGGGTTCGACCGGTGGTGTTCTTCCCCGGTGAGGAAGGTGTCCTGGCCGTGGGCCTGGCCCAGATGGGCTGGTCGGTCGCCTACGTCCCTGACGTGGTGGCCCACCACGACCCGGCACCCGGGCGCTATCCGGCCCTCCGGCGGCGCCTCGACGAGCGCAGCCTCCTCATCGGCCTGTGGCTGCAGCGACCGGTTTCGATGGCCGCTCGGCGCACGGCCCGGACATTGTCCCGGACGGCGTGGGACCCCGCTGCCCGGGGTGCGATCGCCGGTGTCGTGCGCGCCGTCCCCCGTATCGCTCGGCGCCGCCGGCCGGCCTGTCCCGACCTCGGCGCCGCCTGCGCCTCCTCGCTCCGGCTGGCGGCCGGCGGCCACAAGGCGTGAAGGCGTGAAGGCGTGACCGTGCGGCAGGCCCGGGCCTGTAGTCGACCAACGGCTCCACCCGATACCGACATGTCGACCGTCGGCACGGCAGAGTGGGCGATCCCATGGCCATCCACATCCTGACGCTGTCGTGTCCCGACCGGCCCGGGATCGTCGCCGGCATCGCTGAGGGGCTGCTGGAGCTGGGCGCCAACATCTTGGAGAACGCCCAGTTCGGTGACCAGGCCACCGGGATGTTCTGCATGCGCACCCGTTTCGAGACACCGATGGAGCAGGCAGAGGGAATCTCGTTGGCGCTCCAGGCCAGGACCGAGGCGCTGCGCGCCGACCTGGCTGTGCGCAGAGAAGACCGCAGGTGCCGGGTCCTCGTCATGGTCTCGAAGTACGACCACTGCCTGGTCGACCTTCTCTACCGCTGGCGGGCCGGGGAGCTCTCGATCGACATCCCGGTGGTCGTCTCCAACCATCCAGACCTGGGCGACACGGTCACCGGGCACGCCATCGCCTTCGAGCATGTGCCCGTGACCACAGACACCAGGGCTCGAGCCGAGGCTCGCCTGCTCGAACTCGTGGTCCAGAACAACATAGACACCGTCGTGCTGGCCCGCTACATGCAGGTGCTCTCCGAGGACCTGTGCCGGCAGCTGGCCGGTCGGGTCATCAACATCCACCACTCGTTCCTCCCGGGCTTCAAGGGAGCCAGGCCTTACCACCAGGCCTGGCAGCGAGGGGTCAAGCTCATCGGGGCCACGGCTCACTACGTCACGGCTGACCTCGACGAAGGTCCCATAATCGACCAGGACGTCGCCCGTGTCTCGCATTCCCAGGACGCCGACCAGATGTTGATCGTGGGTCGGGACCTCGAGCGGCTGGTGCTGTCCCGGGCCGTAAAGGCCCATGCCGAGGGGCGGGTCTTCGTGGTCGGTCAGCGGACGGTCGTCTTCAGTTAGCTGGTGCCGACGCCCAGCTGTGGTCCACCGGTTACTGCGCGCTGTATCCACCACTGGTTTGCAGACGATCTGTACGGTCAAGGTCGTGGGCCACCCAGGACTGTTCGACAAACCACCCCGGCCACCTACGCAGTCAGCGTCATGACTGCCGCGGCGCTCCCAGAGCCCCTCCATAGCCGTGTTCGACGTCCTACGGCGACGGCCCGCTTCGGCTCGTCCCGAAGGGAAAGCCACGACGCGTCCGCCTTCTATGAGCGGTTCGTCCCTCCAGAGCTGTCGAGCGACACGACCGTGGTGCGCCCGAGGCAGTTGGACATCGTCTACCAGCACGACTCCCGCGACATGTCCAAGGTCGAGTCGAGCTCGGTGGCGCTGGTGGTCACGTCGCCTCCCTACTTCGCAGGAAAAGAGTACGAGGAGAGCCTGGGGGACAACGGTGTGCCGGCCACATATTTCGAATACCTGGCACTGCTCCACGACGTCTTCGATGAGTGCAGGCGGGTACTCGAGCCCGGCGGACGCATCGCCGTGAATGTGGCCAACCTGGGAAGACGGCCTTTCCGCTCGCTCGCCGGAGACGTGGCTGAGGTCCTTCAAGACCTCGGCCTCCTTCTTCGAGGCGAGGTCATCTGGTGGAAGGGACGCGCCGCTGGTGGCTCGTGCGCGTGGGGGAGCTTCCAGCGACCGGGCAATCCTGTGTTGCGCGACGTCACCGAGCGGATCGTGATCGCCAGTAAGGCCCGCTTTGGGCGGGCGCTGACGCCCGGGCAGCGTCACAACCTTGGCCTGCCGTCCACGGCGACCATCTCGCGTGACGAGTTCCTCGAGGCGACCACGGACCTGTGGGAGATACCTCCCGAGAGTGCCACTCGAGTCGGCCATCCAGCTCCTTTCCCGGTCGCATTACCAACGCGATTGATCGACCTCTACACCTACGAGGACGACGTCGTCCTCGATCCGTTCATGGGGTCGGGGACCACCGCGGTTGCTGCGCTTCGCACGAATCGCCGCTACATCGGCTTCGAGACCGACCGCTCATACGTCGAACGATCGAAGGAGCGCGTGGCGGACGAGGCCCAACGGCTCCATCGTCACCGCGCTCTGGCGACGACACCACTCCGGGTCCAACTTCCGGCCGTACCGTCCCATGACGACAGCCAGGACCCCCTGGCTCGTGCCGTGCGGAAGGGCCGTCAAGCCAAGGACCTTGCCGGCATCCTGCTCACCACTTGCGGATTCGTCGACATCCGCAACGACGTCAAACTCGCCGGCCTGGGAATCGAGCTGACCTTCATCGTCATGGATCAGGTCGGCGGCGAATGGGCATTCGACGTTTCGGGAGCTTTCACCTCCAGCCCCAGCGGGCTTCGCCGCGCAGATGCTCTGTGGAAGACGCTGGGAAAAGCTGCGGTTCTGCACGAGGCTCGGGGCGACCTCCCGCTCGTACTGTTGACCACCGAGGCACCTGTTCGGGGCAGCGCCGGTTACGTCGCTCTGCGCAGCGTGAAGGGTGCCGGGCGACCCGTCTTCGATGTGGTTGAACTACTGGACGCCGGCGACCATGAACGCCTCCGCAACCATGCGCTGAAGGGCAAGGGTGGCCGACGGCTTGATGGCGCGCCAGAAATCGGGCCGTGGGCAGACGATGGAACTCGAACCCACGACCCCCTGCTTGCAAAGCAGGATCGGAAGGACGAGCCACGTGGGCTCGGTCGGTAGATGCGCTGGTCAGCGTCCCTTTATGTTGACGGTCACGACCGCTGCATGACCGCCCGTGTCCACGTGGTGGGCACGTACGCACCACAGGTCAACGAGCGTGGCCACGGAGACCACGACGCCCTGCTGGCCTCAGCATCAGCGAGGGCGTCCTTGGCAGCCGTCGAAAGGCGAGATGACCCTGGATGTAGACGGCGTACGAGTCGGCGACGACCCTCAAGGAGAGCCAGCAAGGTCCCGTCGGGCCAGGTGGCTGGCTGCTTGGAACGCCTCCCAGACGACGTCGGGGGAGTCGGCCAGCGAACCGGCGATTTCGGTGGTCTCGCGCCCGGACGCGCTGGCGTCGACGACACGCAGATTAGCGGTAGGACCGAGCCAAGGCGCTCGAGCTGATCGGCCGGGATGCTCCCATCCTCGGCCACCACGAGTTCCTTCTCCGGCAGGATCGACTGCGCTCACGACATCCATAGTACGACGGGCGTCAGCGACGCAGCCGGTTGCCAATATGAGGGAGGTCGTCCCCGCGCGCGTTCGTGGAGCTCGTCACGATCATCGTTGACAACTACGGCAACGCATTCGCATTCTCCGTCGACAAGCTGGGTGTCGAGCTCGTCGACTGCAGCTGAGCCGTGAACGCATTCGCCAGATTGAGTCCCTGGCGCTGTGCAAGCTCCGTCACCCGTCCGTGGGGGCGGACGCCCGTGAACTCCTGCTCGGCTGAGCCTCATACCCCTGCGGAAAGGATCTGCTGCATCAACGGCTGGCCGGATGCGGCTGCGCCCCCATGCGGCCTGCACGCGCCACGACCTCGTAGGGCGAGATCGTTCTTCATCGGGTCGAGGCGATCACATCCGCCCCGAGCAGCCACCTCGGGGGCTTGGTCGAGACGACGCGTCGACGGCTTGGCGCGCCTTGGAACCACGACCACAGCCGGCACGGTTGCTGAGCACGACTCACGCGCCGAACCCCGCTCATTCAGTCACCGACGGCGTGCGCCAGTCGGGGTGCGCCTCAGGTCGGTCCGAGTGTCGCTTGCCACCTCTAAGTCGACCCAGGACGGCTCGTCGAAACCCCAGTCTTCAACCAGGTTTGATGGAGCAGTGCCAGTGGAACGAGCCGCCGAGCTCACCGCCCGCATCGCCAGGCTCGAAGCCGACCGGGAAGTTGCCGTCGCAGCCGCCATAGGGGCCGTCGCCGCCGGCCAGCACGTTGGCGGTCCCCGACCACGCCGAGGCGTGCAGGTGTCCGCCGTTGCCGACCTGGCCCGCATCGGGCACGCCTCGGCGGCGGCTGCACTCCGGTACCAGCACGTCATCGACGGCCAGACGTGGAGATCGTCCGCTACCTCGAGAGGTTCGCCAATGACCTGCCCGTGCCCACCAGTGACCGGCAAGAGCCGCCATTCGTGGGCAGGCGGTGGGCACGAGACGGCGAAGGGACGATGCCTCCGACCGACTGCGCCACGCCTGACGAGGACTTCGTGGTGGAGACGATGGGACTCGAACCCACGACCCCCTGCTTGCAAAGCAGGTGCTCTAGCCAGCTGAGCTACGTCCCCTCGATCTGCGGCTTACCCAAAACCACCTCTGACAGGCCAGAAAGGCATCGGCGCCTCCTTCGGTGTGTCGCGTCCTTGTGCCGCCGTGTCACCAACTCTCGGGCAAAGGGACATTCACCTCCCATGGGGAAACCTGGCTGAGGCGGCCAAGGCGAGAAGCCCTCGGCGATCCTACCGGAGCCGCCCAGTCCATCGACACTGGCCGGGTCGATGACCGGCGCTGAGGAGCCGGGGTCGGTAGCCAGACCGGCTGGCACACGACCCGCTTGGCGCAACATTGGTCGCCGACGTCGGACGTGACGCGAGTCGGGTGCCGCGCCCGTCCCGCGAGCCCCGGATGGCAACGACCTACGTCTGGGCTCGCAGGTAGACGCGCTCGGCGTTCTCGACGCCGATCATCCGAGCGGCACGCTCCGCGTCGCCCAGTGACATCGCCCCCTCGCCGACCCGGCGGTCGAGCAGCCGGCCCAAGCTGCAGCGGAATCCGGCTGCCCCGACCAGGTACAGCTCGGCCAGGCGGTAGCCGTCCGCGGAGAACAGGACCTTGGCGAACGGTGCCAGCTCCAGGCACTCGGCCAGGACGGCCTCGGCCGCGGCCCCCACCTAGCCGACGGTCAGGCCGACGTTGAGGTACACGTACCCGTACCGCCGCCAGCCCGCCCGCCTGGCGGTGGTACGGGTAGGCGTGGAGCAGGATCACGGGGGCACCGGCTGGTTCCAGGGCAGCCAGGAGGGGCTGGAGCAGGCTGGGATCGGACCGGCGCAGGCTCAGGTCGCGGTCGCCGAACCCGGTGTGCACCTGGAGGGCAGGCCCAGGTCGACCCCCGCCCACAGGGTGAGGCGCAAAAGCACCGGGTGTTCGAGGTAGGCAGGGGCGAACTCGTCACTGCTCACCCCGGCGGTGGCGGCCACGACGTCTTCATCGGTCTTGTCGGCGAAGAGCTCCAGCTCCGCCCGCCTCACGGCGACGAAGGCGCCCAACAGCGGGGCACCCATGGCGTCGCCCAGCAGGGTGTCGTGTTCCAACGCGGTGATGGCCTCGCCCAACGAGGCCGGCAGGCGCGCCGGCTGGTCGTCCGGAGCCAGTGCCGCCGGGTCGACGGTCACCTCGGGTGGAAGCCGAGCGTCGCTCTTCGCGGCGACGACGACGGCCGCCACCGCCCCAACCACAAGGTAGGGGTTGGCGCCGGCGTCGAAGCACTTCAGCTCGGCGTTGGCGGCCGTCGGCTCCGAGCCCCGGGTCCCGGTGACGAGGCGCAGCACCGCCTCCCGGTTCTCCCGACCCCAGCACCGGAAGGGGCCGGCCCAGCGGTGGGGCACCAGGCGTAGGTAGCTCATCACGCCGGGCGAACCGATGGCGCACAGGGCGGGCAGATGGTCCAGCAAGGCGGCCAGCACCGCCTCGCCCCGTGCCGTCACCCCATAGGGGCCGTCGCCGCCGGCCAGCACGTTGGCGGTCCCCCGACCACGCCGAGGCGTGCAGGTGTCCGCCGTTGCCGACCTGGGCCGCCATCACCACGGGGGCGAACGAGGCCCGCAGCCCGTGTGCCTGGGAGACGGCGCGGATGCTCTGCTTCACCAGCACGAGCTGGTCGGCCGCCGCCACCGGATGGGCGGCCGCCGTCGAGAGCTCCAGCTGGCCGGGGGCGTACTCGGGATGGATCTGGTCGACCTCGACTCCTTGAGCGGCCAACGCCGCCAGGAGGTCGGTCAGATAGGCCGACAGCTCGATGACCCTGGACATGCCGCACCCCGGTCCGAGGCAGGCGGGCGTGGTGCCGTCACGGTCAGCCCGCCCGATGAACCACTCCACCTCGAACGCCATCCTGAGGCCGAGGCCGGCATCGGCGGCCCGGGCGGCCATGGCCCGGGCGAAGCTGCGCTGGTAGCCGGGGTGACGCTCGCCTTCCTGGGTCCAGCGGTCCGCCGGTGCCCACGCCCACCCGGGCATGGCGTGCAGCGCCGTAACCCGCTCCAGGTCAGGGAACAGCCGCAGGTCGCCCACGGGGCCGCCGATGTGGGGGCTGGAGGTGATGGAGTCGTCGACACAGAACACGTCGAACACCGGCGACATCCCGACGCCGTAGGAGGCAGCCGCTTCCAGACGGTGGATGGGCACCGCCTTCACACGGGTCACGCCGGCGTTGTCGACCGTCGTCAGCGCCACCGCCCGGACGCCGGCAGCGGCCAGCGTCCCCATGAGCTCCTGCGCCCGTGCCTCCGTTTGCCCGTTCGCGTCAATGCCGCCATCAGCGTCGTCGCGACGCCTGGCGTGCACCAGAGCAATGGACAGGACGTCGTCGCAACGGCGCCGAGTGTGGCGGCCGAGCCGGCTGGTGGCGCCGTGAGCGGATCCGACTCCTCGCAGACCGTCGGGACCACCAAGGCCGCAACGCGGTCGGCTACATACGGGCTGTGGAGATCGCCGTGGCCGACCGGGCATGATGGACATTCCTGATGAGGGTGGGGGATGGCCACAAAGAAGAAGAGGAAGACCCGTCATGGCCCGCGGCGACCGCAGTCCGCGGTCGAGCAGCGCTCGAAGCTCACCCGGCATCTCTCCAAGGCGCAGGCCCGGCGACGCAACATCCGCCTCGTCGTGATCAGCGCCCTTGTGGCCATCGTCGCCATCGGCCTCGTCGCCGGTTCGATGAACAGCGGCAAGAGCCACAAGTCGGTCACCGCCGGCGCAGGCACCACGTTGGGGACGGCTGCCACCACGGACAGCGGCCTCACTTCAGGGTCGACCACCACCGTGGTGGGGCCCAGCACCACGTCGGCTCAGGTGCCGCAGACGGGCACGACCCTGGCCTACCGGGTTCCCGGCGATCCCGGCTCGGCGCTTCCCCCTGACCCCCGCCATCCCGACCTGTCGGTCACACCCGGAGCGACCGACCCGAAGGTGACGTCAGCCACCATCCGCTCCACCATTTGCCGGACCGGTTATGAGACCGCCTACCCCGCCGTCCCCGCTGCCCTCCAAGCCCGCGTCTTCGCCGAGTACAGCATTCCCACACCGGCGAAGTCCTACGTGATCGACCTACTCGTCCCAGCCGAGCTGGGTGGGTCAGACGATCTCAGCAATCTCTGGCCGGAGCCGACGACCGGCACAGACAGCGCCCTGGACAAAGACCGCATCGAGGTCCGGCTTCGCAACGACGTGTGCGCCGGCAAGACCGCTCTGGCGACTGCCCAGCACCAGATCATCAACTGGGACAACCTGCCACCGGCCTGAGCACTGCAACCTGGGGACCGCCCATTTGTCCTGAATCCTTGTCCGCCCGGGCGCGGAGTCGACCCGGCGTTCACGAGACCCGGCCTCCAAATCAGACCAGGCAAAGCCAAGCTAAGCGGAATCCGGGCTCCGTGACGGTGCCTTCTCATCCGAATGGAGGGGTGGCCCCGTGCCTTGGGCCTCCACGTTGGGAGGGCCACCGTTGGCCTGGCCCCGGCCCTGCCTGATGCCGACGGCTTCCAGCATGGCCGCCTCCCAGGGGTCTTCGGCCATCTCAGCGTCGACGTTCGGGCCGACGACACGCGGACCGTCCGTGGCGCTCTGCGCCTGGACGCCTAGTGGCGACTCGGGCTCGGTGGCCAGCTGGAGGCCGCTGGCCGATTGCTCGATCCCGTCCTCGGCCTCGAGCACATCCTCCCGGCCCTTTTCTCCCTGTCGGTCGGGTGCTTCTTTGCCGGCACCGGCACCCGAGGCGGCACCGGCATGGGGCAGACCTCCCACCGGGGCTGCGTACTCGGCTGGCGCGGCTGTCGGCTGCGGCCCACGTCCGGTGGCGGGCCCGGTGCCGCTCCGATCCGATGCCACAGACGCCTGGCTATCCGCCGACGACCGGTTCGGGGCGGCCGCCGGCCGGGTCGTCCGGGCTCGGCGAATGCCGGCCGACTCCAGTACGGCGGCGTCGACGCCAGCCTGCCGCCAAGCCGCGTACGTGAGCCCGTGTCGGTCGCCGTAGGAACGACCCACCCGCACGAACTGCCGTTCCAGCTGGTTCCGATCGAGCTCGTCGCCCTGGTTCAACCGGACCAGTTCGGCGTGCAATTCAATGCGCTCCTGGATCAGATGCAGCCGAGTCACCGGATCGGCTGACACCATCAGCTCGTCGACCTTCATGATCCGGTTGCCCACGGTGTCAGCCGTGCGACTGGCCGATCGACCAGGCTTGTCGATGTCGATGGCGCTCAGGTAGCGGCGCACGGTGCGGGCCGGTTCCTCGCCGCCGGCGGTGCGCTCACCTGTCCCTCGCCGACCACCCGGGCTCCCCGCAGGAGCACCGGCGGCGACGCCATCGGCCGATGCCGGTTCATTAGCCACGCTCCCCACCCTAGCGCCTGGCCCGATTCCCGCCCACCCTCACGATCCCTCAGCCACGGGCGCACCCGCTCTCGACCGGGACACGCAGGCCAGCCGCGCCCACATGGAAGAGGGGGGGCGGCCGGAGCCGCGCCCACATGGAAGAGGGGGGGCGGCCGGAGCCGCCCCCCCTCGTTCCACTACCGATGTCCAGCTATGCCCGACGGGCCTTACAGATGAGGAAGAGGCCCATCATGAGCATCAACAGGCCGACCAGCACCAGGTTGACAACCGAAGCCCCGGTGCGGGGCAGCGCTGCGACCGTCGCGGCGGCGAGCGAGGTGACCGAGGTGACCGAGGCCACCATCACTTCGTTGCCGACCACCGGCGGGGTGACAGACGGCGGTACGACCACCGGCGGTACGACCACCGGCGGTACGACCACCGGCGGTACGACCACCGGCGGTACGACAACCGGCGGAACGACGCACCCGCAGTTCGGGACCGGGAACGGCGGCAGGGCAGCGCCAGTTGAAGAGACGTTGCCGACAGCCGTCGCATCGCCGGTGACGATGTCCGAGGTACCACCAGACAGGTTCGACGCGCTCCCGATGTTGCTGGCGATGCCACCAGGGTTGGTGGCGAGCTGGTCGTTGAGCGCCGTGTTGATCGAGTCGTTGCCATCAGCGGTGTTGCGACCGCTGTTGGCGCGAGCTGATCCGAAGTTGGTCGTGGTGCTGGTCTGGTTGACGAGGGCGAAGCCGCCGCCATCCACAAACACTTCCTGGTCGCCACCGGTACCGGAGAGGTTCCCCAGTGCGAAGGCGTTGCCAGTGGTGATGGACGCCGAGCCGTCAGACGTGTTGCTCGGGTCACCGATGTTGGAAGCCACGACCGCTCCAGGACCAGTTGCGCCGCGCGCGACTGCAATCTGGAGGTTCAGGGCGAGGTTGTCGGACGCGTTGCCGACAGCATCGTTCCGGCCGGTGTTGGCGTGAGCAAAGCCGGTGTTGGTCACATCGGCGGACTGATCGACGATGGCGAACCCGGCGTCACCGATGTTGACATCGGCGAACTGACCCAGGCCCGTGACCGCCGTGTTGCCGACGGCGCAGGCGCAACCGGTGACGATGGTTGCCGTACCGTCAGAAGTGTTGCTGGGGTCGCCGACGTTGCTGGCCACGACGTTGGTGGCCGTGCCACCGCCGCCGCGGACGCGCGCCGCCTGCAGGTTCAGCGCAATGTTGCCGCTGTCGTTGCCGGTGGCGGTGTTGCGGCCGCTGTTGGCGGTGGCGTCCCCGAAGTTGTCCACCGTGGCGTCCTGGCTCACGATGGCGAAGCCGGCCCCACCGATGGTGGGGTCGACCTGGTCGATCGTGGTGTCCGAGACGTTGCCCGAAGCCGTAGCCCCACCGGTGAGGATGGAAGCCGAGCCGTCGGACGTGTTGTCAGCCCTGCCGATGTTGCTGGCCACGACTGAACCGGTGGCGCCCGAGCCGATGACGGCCGAGCGCTGCCCGTTCAGGGCGAAGTTGCCCGAGTCGTTGCCAGTGGCGTCGTTGCGGCCGGTGTTGGCCGTGGCGAAGCCGGTATTGGTCACATCAGCCGTCTGGTTGACGAAGACGAAACCGGCGCCGTCGATGCTCGAGGCATCGAACTGGCCGATCTCCGTGGTCGCCTTGCTCCCGGTGGCAGTGGCGCAGCCGGTGGTGATGCTGGCGGTGCCGTCCGAGGTGTTGCTGGGGTCGCCGGTGTTGCTGGCCACGACGTTGGTGGCCGTGCTACCGCCACCGCGGACGCGCGCCGCCTGCAGGTTAGTCGCGGTGTTGTCGGAGACGTTGCCGGTGGCGGTGTTGCGGCCGCTGTTGGCCGTGGCGTCCCCGAAGTTGTCCACCGTGGCGTCCTGAGTCACGAAGACGAAGCCGGACCCGCCGATGGTGGGGTCGACCTGGTCAATCGTGGTGTCGGCGACGTTGCCCGAAGCCGTGGCTGCACCGGTGGTGATGGTGGCCGAGCCGTCGGACGTGTTGCTGGCGGTGCCGTCGTTGCTGGCGATGGCCGAACCGACGCCGGGGCTACCCGGGGCGATGGCGATCTGGGTGTTGGACGCGTCGTTGAACGACTCGTTGCCGGTGGCGTCGTTCCGGCCGGTGTTAGCCCGGGCGAAGCCGTCGTTGCTTACCGTGGCGTCCTGCGTCACGAAGGCGAAGCCCGAGCCGCCGATGTTGACATCGGAGACCTGGGTCACGTCGGTGGACGAGGAGCTACCGACGGCAGTGGCGTCACCGGTGGTGATGGTGGCGCTGCCGTCGCTCGTGTTCGTCGCCGTGCCGAAGTTGGCGGCGACCGTGTTACCGGTCGATGCGCCAGCGCGGGCCCGTTGGAAGCTTGATGCGGTGTTGTCCGACTCGTTGCCGACGGCGGTGTTGTTCCCGCTGTTGGCTCTCGCGTCGCCATCGTTGGTGACCGTCGCGGACTGGGTCACGAGCGCGAAGCCCGAGCCGGTGACCGTGGGGTCGACCTGGGCAATGCTGGTCGAAGCGGCGTTGCCGACTGCGCTGGCGGCGCCGGTGGTGACCCAAGCACTTCCGTCGCTGGAGTTCGACGCGCTGCCGAAGTTGCCGGCCACGGTCGTGGTCCCAGTCCCGGTACGGGCCCGCTCGACGGCCGTGGCCGTGTTGAACGAGTCGTTGCCGCTGGCAAAGTTGTCGCCCGTGTTGGCGCGGGCGGTGCCGGTGTTGACAACGGTCGCGTCCTGGCTCACCAAGGAGAAGTCACCGACGCTGCCGGTGCTGGCCTGGGCGATGCTGGTGGAAGCGGCGCTGCCGACGGCGTTGGCGCTCCCGGTGTGGATCGAAGCGCTCCCGTTGCTGTAGTTCTTCGCCTCACCGAAGTTGCCGGGCACGCTGTCGCTGGCTGCGCCGGTGGCGACGGCCCGCTCACGCGTGTGGGCTGCGTTGTCAGACTCATTGCCGATCGCGGTGTTGTTGCCGCTGTTGGCTCTGGCGCCTGTGCCGCCCTCGCCGAATCCGCCGATGTTTATGACATCGGCGGACTGGTTCGTGATGGCAAACCCGCTGGTGGAGACGTTGGCGTCCTGGGCGATGCTCGTGCTGGACGCGTTGCCCACTGCGTTGGCGTTGCCGGTGGTGATGCCGGCGGAACCGTTGCTCGTGTTGGAGGCGGTCCCGAAGTTTGCCGCCACCGCGTCGTCGGCCGGTCCCGAAGGATCGGAGGTCTGACGGGTGTTGGCCGTATTGAACGACAGGTTGCCGGTGGCGTCGTTGTTCCCGGTGTTCGCTGTCGCGCTACCCGTGTTGGTCACGGTCGCTGATTGGTCAACGAGCACGACTCCGCCGAGAGACCCGGTGGTCGTCGCGTTCACTGTCTGGGTGATATTGGTGCTCGAGCTGTTGCCTGTGGCCGTGGCATTGCCGGTGTGGATATAGGCCGTGCCATCGGACATGTTGTGCGACTGCCCGTCGTTGCTGGCAATCGCGGTACCGCTGGCTGCCGGGTCATCCACCAGAGGCGGTGGGCCGGCTCCCGAAACCGCACCCTGCACCGTGTTCGCGCGGTTGCCCGAGTCGTTGCCGGTGGCTGTGTTGCCCCCGGTCGTGGCTCTGGCTGTTCCGCTGTTCACGACGCTGGCGGACTGGGTGGCGATGACGATGCCTCCCAGGCTCCCTCCCGCGGTCAGGTTGGCGACTTGGCCGACACCGGTGTCGGACGAGTTCCCCGTCGATGTGGCGTCGCCAGTCGTTATGCCGGCGGTGCCGTCAGACGTGTTGCTCGCGGTACCGGTGTTGCTGGCGATGGACCCGCCGGTTGCGTCTTGGCGGTTCCGTGCCGTGTTGCCCGAGTCGTTCCCCGTAGCGGAGTTGCCACCAGTGCTCGACGTCGCCGTGCCCGTGTTGGTCACTGACGCCGACTGGTTGACAATGAGGATCCCACCGAGCCCTCCAGGCACGCTCGCGTTTCCGTTCGCTGTCTGGCTGATACCGGTGGTGGACGAGTTCCCGGTCGACGTGGCGTTGCCGGTGTTTACTCCGGCGCTGCCGTTCGACGAGTTCGTCGCGGTTCCCGTGTTGTTGGCCACGGTACCGCCTCCTCCTGCGGCTTGACCGCTCGACGCAGTGTTGCCGGACCCGTTACCCGTGGCGGTGTTGCCGCCAGTGGTCGCCTTGGCCGTGCCATTGTTCGAGACGGTCGCATCCTGGTTGATGATCTGGATGCTGCCGTTGTGCCCGTTCACGGTCGTCCCCTGCTTCACAGCAGGAGCCGACTGATTACCCGTCGCCGTGGCGTTGCCCGATCCTGTCTGGGCGCTGCCGCTGGACGTGTTCCCGCTTGCGGGAGCTGCGGTTGTAGAGGTGGTGCCCGAGGTGTCGGTGTTCGTCGTCTGGGCCCCCGCGCCATGCGCGCCGGCCAAGAGCATCAACACCATGACAGCCCCTGCGAACAGCAGCCCTAGGACCACGGTGCGCTGGGTACCACCTTGTTTTGTTTCGCTCGTTACCAATTTCACCTCCTTTCGATTTTCTCGTAGGTATGGGACATGCTTCAACTCGAGAGATCGACGGCTCTGCCGCCTCCCTCCCGCCCCAGCGGGGTGTGTCTTCTCGCGTTGACGAAGACCGCTCCGCCGGGAGGCGGCATGATACCTGGCCGGTCCGCTCGTCGTCAACCACGTTGGTGCGTCACGACCGAGGTCCTGGGCTGCACCTGGCTTGGCGCACCACGGCGGCGGGCCGGCTCCGCTGTGGGCCCGCAGGACACGGACCGACAGGCGGTGTGTGCCGTCAGCAGACGCCGGGCGGCGGCCTTCCACCCGGCCAGCCGCCTGGGGGCGTGAAGCAGTGCGGAGTAGGACTGCCCCCGCCTCCGCCGCCAGCAGGTGGGCGGGTGGGCGGAAGCCGGACGACGATGGTCGGCACGGAGGGGATCGAGGGTAAGGGCCGGCCCGGCGAAGCGCTGGCACCGGAGGCAGTGGAACTCCGGGGGCCGCCTGACGACGACCGGCCGCTCGCACTCGACGAGCCCGACGACCCGGAGTACCCCGACGAGCCGGAGGAGCCGGAGTAGCCGGTAGAGGCGGTGCCACCGAGCACCCAGGAGCCCTTGGGCAGGAGGAAGGGACGTGAGGCGATGGCGGACCTGCCATCGGGCACCGGGAAGGAGACGTCCGGCTCGGAGGCCAGCGCCTCATCCATGAACTGCTTCCAGATGGGGGCTGAGTATGTGGCCCCGAATACCTGACGGCCTCCGACGTTGCTCATGCTGACCTGGCCGGTGGGAACGCCGACCCACACCGCCGAGGCCAATTGGGGTGTGAAGCCGACGAACCACGCGTTGGTGAAACCGTTCGTCGTGCCCGTCTTTCCCGCCGCCGGCCGGCCGCCGGAGAGTGAGCAGCACGAGGCCGTCCCGCTCTGGAGCACGCCTTGCAGAACACTGACGGCCGTGCGCGACACCTGACTGGAGACGACCCTCTGGCCCTCGTCGACACCCGAGTAGAGCGGGTGGCCGCGGCTGTCGAGCACGTCGGTCACATATGTGGGGGTGTGCTCGACGCCGTCGTTGGCCAAGGTGGCATAGGCGGTGGCCATCTCCAGCGGCGTGGCCTCCTGGGCGCCGATGATGACCGACGGCAACGCCGAGTAGGTGCGGTGCAGCAGACGCTTGGCCACGTCGAGCACCTTGTTGATGCCGATGGTGGCGGCCATCCGCTCGAACGCACAGTTGACGGAACCGGCCGTGGCCGCCTCCATCGTCATGGTCCCCCCACCCGGCTCGGCGTTGTTGATGGGTACCGGGGGCAGGGCCCGGGTGGGCTGGCTGCCGGGAGCGATCACCAGGCACGGCCCGGTGCCGTCGACCGTGGACTGCGGACCGTAGCCGTCCTCCAACGCGGCGAGCAGTGTGAACAGCTTGAACGAGGACCCGGGCTGGCGGCCGGGGCTGTGGGTGGCGATGTCGTACTGGTACTGGTCGAAGCCGGGGCCACCCACGATGGCCCGCACGGCCCCGGTGGAGGGTTCGACCGACACCAGTGCGTCGACGGCGCCCAATGCATTCTTGGGAAGGATGTTGCCGATGGCGGCGGCCCGTTCGGCGTCAGCCTGCATTGCCGGGTCAAAGGTCGAGTGGATCTGCAGACCACCGCGGTAGACGGCGTTGGCCCGCTCGGTGGGGGTCGAACCCAGGCGGGGATCATCCAGAAGCGCCTGGCGCAGCCCTTCGATGAAGTAGCTCTGCCGGATGGCACTGGCCGCCTGCACGGTCACCGGCACCGGAGCCAATTTGAGGACACCGACCTCGTCTGGGGCCAGGTGGCCGTTCTCGGCCATGACGTCGAGAACGGTGTTGCGTCGGGCGGCGGCGGCGGCGGCGTGCTGCACAGGGTCGTAACCGGTCGGATTGCGGATCAGGCCGGCCAACAGGGCTGCCTGCTCGGGCTGGAGCTGACCCACCGGCACGCCGAAGTACGTCTCGGCTGCCGCCTCCACGCCATAGGCCCCGTGGCCGAGGTACACCAGGTTGAGGTACCGCTCGAAGATCTCGTCCTTGGTCATCTTCTGTTCGATGCGCTCGGCCAGGACGGCCTCTTTGACCTTGCGGTCGATGCTCCGCTCCGGGCCCACGAGGCTCTGCTTCACCAGCTGCTGGGTAATGGTTGACCCGCCCTGACGCACGCCACCGGCATCGCCGTTGGCCAGGAAGGCCCTGGCTATACCCCGGGCGTCGATGCCGCCATGGTGGTAGAAGTTCTTGTCCTCGATGTCCAGGACGGCGTTGCGGACCACCGGGGGGACCTGATCCAGCGTCACCGGCTTGCGGTCGATCTCCTGGTGGAACGTGGTGAGGATCTTGCCGAACCGGTCGTACACGGTCGAGGGCTGATCGAGCTGGCCGAGGTCACCCAGCTCCATCGGAGCAGACGACCAGGCGTCTTTGGAGACGGCCTGGAGCGGCACGGCGAACGATCGTAGGATGCCCCCGATCATCAGCCCGGCGCAGAGGATGATGACGCCAAGGCGCAGCAAATGGCGCACAGCCTCAGCGTAGGCGCAGCCCAACGATGGCCCACCCCCCGCCGCAGCCGGCCGAGCCGGCCGGGGCTCGGTTTTGCCGGCCGAGCCGGCCGGGGCTGGGTTTTGCCGGCGCAGCCGGCCGGGGCTGGGTTTTGCCGGCGCAGCCGGCCTGGGCTGGGTTTTGCCGGCGCAGCCGGCCTGGGCTGGGTTTTGCCGGCGCAGCCGGCCGGGGCTGGGTTTTGCCGGCCGAGCCGGCCGGGGCTGGGTTTGCCGGCCGAGCCGGCCGGGGCTGGGTTTGCCGGCGCAGCCGGCCGGGGCTGGGTTTTGCCGGCACAGCCGGCCGGGGGGCGTGGGGGGGGG
>JBBSHS010000014.1:0-41872 GCA_038232515.1 Acidimicrobiales bacterium | reverse complement strand
CTCGGCGACGCCGGCCAGGCTCGGCGCAGGGGCCCGAGCCCGGCCGCGGCCAGAGCGCCGAGCGATCCGGCGGCGGTGGCCACCGCGTTGTAGATCCCGAACCCGCGGGCCAGACGGCGGTTGTCGAGCTCACCGGCCAGCATCGCCTGCTCGAGCGACGTGAACGGCCCGGACTCCACCACCTCGGTCGACAACCCGCCCAGCAGCGCCACCGCCACCAGCGGCCACACCGACGCGGAGAACGCGAAGACGACGCCGGTCACAGCCAACGCCACGTACAGCACCGCGTAGCAGCGACGCCGACCGGCCCCGTCACCCCACCGGGCCACGGCCAGCGACGCCAGGATCGTGCCGGCCAGCACCGCGGCCAGCACCACCCCGGCCCGGGTGGCCGAGAAACCGCGTGCCATGAAGGTGGCCCCGAGCAGCACGGCCCCGAACCCGTAAGCGAACGCCCTCGCCGCCTGCGCGGCCAGGACCCGCCGGGCGTCTGGGCTCACGCCGGGTCCCGGCCCAGCAGCAGCGCCCGACGCCGGTACTCGTACAAGCCGTCGAACAACCGGCCCGTCACAGCCAGGACGTCGTCGTCGGCCGCCGTCATCGACAGACCCCGGCAGAGCACGTCGAGCCCTGGGGCCTCCGGTGCGTCGAACCGGTCATCGGCTAGGTCAGCCTCGTGCACGATCCGGGCCACGTCCCACAACACCGGGTCCACCAGCTCGAAGTGGCGGAGCATCGTCTCGAAGCTGCAGTCACCCCCGTGGTGCGACAGCTCCACACCACGCATGTCGAACGCCGTCGCACCCTCGGGCACCTCATCCGGGTCGTCGACGAACACGAACGACGCACCCGGGTCCACGAACCGTCGGAGCAGCCAGGCACACCCAGCCCGATCCACATGCACCCCACGCCGGGTCGCCCACCTCACCCCGGTACCTTCACCGCTGCGGCGAGATCATCCACGGCCTGGCGGGCCACGTCCCGCTCCGCCGGCGGGAAGAAGTCACGCTGGCCGATCCGGTGCAGCTCGCGCCGGAGGCGACCGACCGTTCTCCCCGTCACGGCGCCGCCGGCTTCCTGCGCCGCGCCGATGACGGCCAGGTAGTCGATCCGGACCACCTCGGCCATGCGCTCCGCCAGCATCCGCTCCTGCGCCCTCGAACCCGGCCGCCCCAGCCACACCGTCGCCTCCCCGCCCGCCTCGGTGACCTCCTCGGCCACCCACTCCAACTGCTCACGGGTCCGGGCGTCCGCCGGCAACGCCACCAGCCCGTCGACCAGCTGCACCACCCCCAACCGGCGCAGCTTGCGCCACACGGCCACCCGAGCGGTGGACGGGTCCCGCGGCATCCGATACGCCAGCAGCACCCAGTCGGTCGACGCCGCCACGGCTCCGGACGGTACCTGCACCCCAAGCAAAACGCAACCAAGGTTGCAGCGCTATGGGGTCCCCAGCCCTGGTCCATCCTCAGCCTCGCCGACGCCCTGGCTGGGCGGTGGATCTACGGTGCCTCCGAACGCGCGCGCCAGCGTTCGTAAACGATCGTCTACGAGACGGCTCGGCCCTATCGACTACGAGACCGCCACAGCCGCGGCATGATCACCACAACCAAACCGTCCGCTCCACCGGGGGAAGCTCAGAGAACCAGTCCCCCGCTACCGGACTGGTCGGCGCCGGTGTGTCATGGAAGGTGGCGCCCGACATCGCTAACCAGTGGAACCGACCTGCCGGTCGGGCCGGGTCAGACGCGAAGCGGGGTGTGCTCGGGCGGAACGACCTCGTCCGGCGGAGGTGGGCCCGGAGCGCGGCCGTCCCCGAAGGGACGTCCGCCCAACGTCTCGCGCCCGTGAGCGGTGACCCACCCGCTGAGGTCGGGACCGACCGGGACGATCTGCGTGGGGTTGACGGCTTTGTGGACCAGGTAATAGTGGCGCTTGATGTGGTCGAAGTCGATCGTGTCGCCAAACCCGGGCGTCTGGAACAGGTCTCGGGCGTAGGCCCACAGCACCGGCATCTCGGAGAGCTTCTGCCGGTTGCACTTGAAGTGCCCGTGGTAGACCGGGTCAAAGCGGGCGAGCGTGGTGAAAAGACGTACGTCGGCTTCGGTGATGGTGTCCCCCACGAGGTAGCGCTGCTCTCGGAGGCGTTCGCTCATCCAGTCGAGACGGTCGAAGAGGCGGTGGTAGGCCCGCTCGTACGCACTCTGGCTGCCCGCGAAACCGCAGCGGTAAACGCCATTGTTCACGTCGTCGAAGACCAGCCGGGCGACTTCGTCGATCTCGTCGCGCTGGTCCTCTGGATACAGGTCAGGCGCCCCGGGGCGGTGGTACTGCCGCCATTGGGTCGAGAGGTCCAGCGTGATCTGGGAGAAGTCATTGGTCACGACCTCGCCACTGCGGATGTCGACGATGGCCGGCACGGTGATGCCGCGGCTGTAGTCGGCGAACCGGGCCAGAAACGCCTCCTGGAGCCGTTCGATACCGAGCACTGGGTCACGGCCACCTGGGTCCAGGTCGAACTTCCAGCTCCGTTCGTCGTGGGTAGGCCCGGCCACAGCCATCGACAGCACCGGCTCCAGGCCGAGCAGGCGCCGCACGATGATGGCCCGGTTGGCCCATGGACAGGCCCGGCTCACCACCAGCCGGTACCTGCCCGGCTCCACCCGGTAGCCGTCCCGGCCATCGGCGGTAATCCGGGTGGCGATGTAGTTCTGATCCCGGGTGAACTCACCGGACGAGTCGGCGTGGCTGGGCTCGGCCTGGGTGTCCGTCACGGCTTCATCCTGACCGCTGGTCGACGCCGCCTCACAATCCGGTCGGCCGTTCCCATACGTCGTCGGGCACTACCCAGCCTCCGGCGGCGACCCGCTCGGCTGCACCGGCAGCGACGACATGTCGGCCAATGGAAGAACCTTGAAGTGGGCGAAGTTGTAGACAGGCGACTTGGCCAGGAGCATCTCCAGTTCGTCGTTCGACTCGACGTTGTAGATCCAGGCTCCTCCGTGGCTGCCTACGACGTGGTAGCGGCCGATCACCTTGCCCTGGTCTTCGAGAGGCCTGGCGTAATCGGGCATGCGCAGGACCGCCTTCATCATCTCACCTGAGACACGCGATATCTCGATCCGCCAGATCACCAGGAACTTCATGCCGGTCTCCTTTTCTCTCGTGTTCACCAGATGGTTGAGGGAGCTTCAGGCTCCAGGCGAAGCCTATTGGTGGCGGCTCCCGTTGGAGCGTACCGAGCGCTTCTTACGCCAGGCCTGCACTGCGCCTTGCAGGGCGGCAGCCACCGTGATGGCCCCGGCCGCCCCCCGGACGAGGCGCGACCCCGCCGGTTGGGCGAGCACGCTCTTCTCCGGCGCAGGCTGCGCGTCCTGGGCTGCCGGGGCACCGACCGGCATCCCGCTGGGCGGCCAGTCCGCCGGCCCGGTGCCCATACGGGGGTCCTCGGCGGCCAGGTCCCGGCACACCTTCCACGCCAGCAGCGCCGCCAGGATGGGCAGGATGAAGACGACGACCCGTAGCGTGAACGTCACGTTCGGAATCGAGACGTTCATCTTCTGGGCGATGATGTCCTGCGATCCGGCCACGAACAGCACGCCGTAGAAGGTGAGAACGCCCGACCCGATGGCGGTCCGCAACGGGCGGTTGCGGGGACGGTCCAACAGGTCGTGCACATCGCGGTCGTGGGTGACCCGCTGTTCCACGAAGGGCCACAGGTACAAGAGCAGGAAAGTGATGCTGGGCAGGAAGACGGCGGGCCAGAACACCTCCGAGATGGGGTACCCGAGGACGTGGAACCGCCAGGACGGAAAAATACGCAGCGCTCCTTCCAGCCATCCCATGTACCAGTCGGGCTGGGCCGCAGTCGACACCGCCGACGCCTGGTACGGCCCGTACAGCCACACGGGGTTGATCTGGGCCAGTCCGCCCAGAAGACTGAGGAGGGCCACGATGCCGCACATCAGGCCCATGGAGCGGGCGGTGTAGACGGGCCACAGGCGCGAGCCGACGATGTTGTGCTCCGTGCGGCCCGGACCCGGGAACTGCGTGTGCTTCTGGTGCCACAGGATGGCCAGATGAGCGCCCAGCAGGGCGAAGATCAAGGCGGGGATGATCAGGATGTGGAGCGTGAACAGCCGGACGGTGATGGCCTCGCTCGGGAAATTGCCCCCAAAGACGAGGAAGGCGAGCCAGGTGCCGGCCAGTGGCACGGCCAGGGCGATGGAGAACCCGATGCGCAGACCGGTGCCGGACAACAAGTCGTCGGGCAGCGAATAGCCGGCGAACCCGTTGAAGATGGCCAGGACGAGCATCGTGACGCCGATGACCCAGTTCAGCTCACGTGGCTTGCGGAAGGCGCCGGTGAAGAAGATGCGGCACATGTGGGTGAGGATGGCGGCGACGAAAAGGAGCGCGGCCCAGTGATGGATCTGGCGGAAGACCAGGCCGGCCCGCACGTCGAAGGAGAGTTGGATGGTGGAGCGGTAGGCCTCTGACATCTTCACCCCGTTGAGGGGCGCGTACCGGCCGTGGTAGGTGACCTCGCGGGCGCTGGGGTGGAAGAAGAACGTCAGATAGACGCCCGTGACCACCAGGATGAGGAAGCAGTACATGGCGACCTCGCCCAGCATGAACGACCAGTTGTCGGGAAAGATCTTGTTGAGGGCGGTGCGGGCGAAGCGCGACGCCCCCAGGCGCTCGTCGAACCAGCGGCCGATGGCACCGAACATCAGAGGGCCATCCGTCCCACGGGCCTACCCACCGGGGCTGGCCAGGGCGGCACCACGATCTCCGGTTCCTCCATGCCGTGACCATCGGCCAACCAGGTGGCGAACAGCACGGCCGCGGCCACCACGTAGATCAGGCCGACGAAGGACCACATCACCACGCCCGCCGTCTGCTGGTCGCCCAGGGCGGCGTCTGCCGTGGTCCGCACGTACTCGGGGTACCAGGGATGCGGGGCCAGCAGCAGGGCCGCACCCAGCGCCGTTCCGGGGAAGGACGCCACGAACACAGCCAGGGCCGCCGCCCCCCGCCGCGAGCGGCGAGCCGTCAGCACCCACCACAAGACGACCGAGGTGGCCAGAAAGCTGGTGTGCTCGAGGGCGTGGAGCGCGGGTTGGCGCAGGGCGGCGCCGAAAAGGGCCGGGGCATGCCAGGCCCACATGACCACCGACTGCACCACCAACGCACCAGCCAGCCAGCCCAACCACCCTGAACCGCGCTGGCTGGCCATCGCCCGGCGCCACAGGCGCAGCCCCGCGCCTCGTAGCCGGGGCGGCAAGGCCCACAGCAGGGTGGGCAGCGGCGCACCGAGGGCCACCAGCGGCGCCGCCACCGACAGGAGGATGACGTGTTGGACCATGTGGACGGTGAGGCTCCTGTCAACGGCGTTGTCGAGCGGCGGCGCCAGCGCCACCGCAACGGCGACCATGCCGGCCCCGAAGCTCCAGACCTGGCCTCGACGTACCAGACGACCAGTACCGGCGGCGCGCCACATCCGGCGCAGGCCCACGCCGTAGGCGCAGGCCACCGCCACCAGCGGCAACCACTCAGCCACAGCGGTGCAGGAACACGACGTAGACGCCCTCCAGGAGGATTAGAGCCAGATTGATGGCACCGATGAGCAGGCCGGCGTAGCCCAGGAACTGCAGGCGCCCCCCGGCGTCGGCCGCGGCCTCGTCCGAGCCCTGGCTCACCCGCAGCAGCCGCCACGACAGGACCATGGCCGCCACCGTGGCCAGGGCCGTGACGGCGGTGGCGAGGTGCATGACCCACACGTAGCCGTGGCTGTTGCACGTGTACTTCATGAAGCTGGCCTCGAACAAGAGGTGGGCGGTCCAGGCCCCGACGCCGCCGAGCACGGCGTACCAGACGGTCACGAACCGCCGGATGGGCCCGGCCCACTCGACGGCCTCCACGTTGCCGCTCACGTGGTCAGTGGACATGGGGCGACAGGAAGACGGTGGGCATGACGAACAACCACACCACGTCGACGAAGTGCCAGTACAGGCTGAACACCTCGACGGTGGTGTGACGGTGGGCGGTGAACTTGGCCTGCCAGGCCTTGATCTGCACGACCAGGTTCATGGCCAGGCCGATGACGACATGGATACCGTGCAGGCCGACGATGACGTAGAAGATGGACCCGTAGGCGCTGTCCCGCCAGCCGTAGTGCAGGTCTGCGAAGTCCTTGGCCGTGTAGGCCAGGAACGACAGGCCCATCACGAAGCTGATGAGAAGGCCGGCCCGAAGCCGGGCCTGGTCACCCCTTCGTATGGCTGCCTCGGCCCAGAAGATGGGCAGGCTCGACCCCCACAACACGGCGCTGAAGATGAGAGTCAGCTTGAGCTCTGGTAGCTCGGTGCCCGCCGGCGGCCACTCTTTGGAGGTGGCCCGCAGGAACATGTAGGCGGCAATGAGGATGGCGAAGACCATCGCCTCGGTGGTGATCAGCACCACCATCCCCCACCACGCCGTGGAGTAGCTGCGCCGGGACGAGGGGCGGACCGGGGCCTCTGAGACCTCGGCGTCGGTCGAGCGGTCTGATCCGAGGAGCGTCATGGCCGTCTCATATGAGGTCCATGTCCGTGCGCCAGGCCCACCACACGACACCGAGGACGGCAAAGCCGATGCCCAGCACGCCGACCAGCGCTGCGTCGATGATCAGTCCCGTGAAGAAGGCGGTGAGGCCTATGGCCAGGACCAGCGGTATGTAGGTCTCGTGCGGGATGGTGAGCGTCGCCTCCGGCTTCGAGTCGATGCCACTGGTGACGGGCGTCCCCCGGTCCAACGCCCCTTCTGGGCCGAGGGACCGTGTGGCCTCGTCGTCGCCTGACTCGAGCGTCGGCAAGGGGTTCTGGTCCCATAGCGGATGGCGGCCACCCACGACCGGGATGGCGAGGAAGTTGTAGTCCGGGGGCGGTGAGGTGGTAGCCCATTCGAGCGAGTCGCCCTTCCAGGGGTCGGGCCCGGCCGGTACTCCTCGTATCCGGCTCCACACGAAGTTCATCAGGCTGAGCCCCGTGCCCAGGCCGAAGGCGAAACCGCCGATCGTGCTGAGAAGGTTGAGCCCGTCCCAGCCGAGACCGGGCAGGTACGTCCACACTCTGCGGGGCATGCCCAAGAAGCCGAGGATGTGCATGGGAAAGAAGGTCACATTGAAGCCGATGAACATCACCCAGAAGCTGATCTTGCCCAGGCGCTCGGAGAGCATCCGTCCGGTCATCTTCGGCATCCAGTAATAGATGGCACCGAAGATCGGGAACACCACCGCGCCGTTCAGGACGTAGTGGAAGTGGGCAACTATGAAGTAGCTGTCGGTCACCTGCCAGTCGAAGGGCAGCACGGCCACCATCACGCCGGTGATGCCGCCCAGCAGGAAGATGAGCAGGAAGCCGATGCAGAACAGCATCGGCGTCGTGAGCACCACTTTGCCCTTCCACATGGTGGATATCCAGGCGAAGAACTGCACGCCGCTCGGGATGGTGATCAGCAGGCTGACCCCTGAGAAGAAGGCCAACGCCAGCGCCGGGATGCCGGTGGCGAACATGTGGTGCACCCATACGCCGAAGCTGATGAAGCCCACGGCCACCAGCGCGGTGGCCACCCAGATGTACCCGGCCAGCGGCCGCCGTGAGAACACGGGGATGATCATCGACACCATGCCGGTGGCCGGCACGAACAGGATGTACACCTCCGGATGGCCCCAGAACCAGAACAGGTGCTGGTAGAGCAGTGTGCTGCCGCCGGCCACGGGATTGAAGAAAGCGGTGCCGAAGAGGCGGTCCATCTCGAGGAGCACGGCGGCCAGGGTCACGGCTGGCACCGCGAAGATGACCATCAGGGAGAACACCAGCATCGACCAGACGAATATCGGCATGCGGTTGAGCGACATGCCCGGGCACCGCAGCTTGAAGATGCTGACGATGAAGTTGATGGCGCCCACGGTGGTGCTGATGCCGACGAAGATGACGCCGAGGCCCCAGAAATCCATGTTGACGCCGGGCGAGTAGGTCTTGCCGGTGAGGGGCACCAATGCGAACCAGCCACCGTCGGGTGGACGACCGAAGAAGAAGCTCGAGTACATGAAAAGGCCTGAGAACAAGAAGATCCAGTAGCTGAAGGCGTTCAGCCTCGGGAAAGCCATGTCCCTGGTGCCGAGTTGCAGGGGGATCAGGTAGTTCCCGAACCCGGCCAGAACGGGCGTGTTGAACAGGAAGATCATGGTGGTGCCGTGCATGGTGAACAGCTCGTTGTAGGTCTGTGGGCCGACGACGTTGTTGTTTGGCGTGGCCAGCTGCGTGCGCATCACCAGCGCGGCCAGGCCCGACACGAAGAAGAAGACGAAGGCGGTGTAGATGTACCGCACGCCTATGCGCTTGTGGTCGACGGTGGAGAAGAAGCCCACCAGTCCGGGCGCGTCCTCCCAGACCTCGTCCAGCTCGTGGTGGAGCCCTTCGGACTCCTCGTCGGGGACAGTGCGGGTTTCGGCTATGGCCACGGTTACCTCAGGCTTTCCAGATAGGCGACGACAGCTTGGGCGTCCCTGGACGAGAGCGGGATGGGTGGCATGAGCACACCCCGCTTGATGCTCTGGGCGTCGGTGATCCACTGCTCGAGGTGTTGTGGGTCATTGGTGACCGTGGCTGCCCCGATGGTCGTACGCGACCCGAAATCAGAGAGGTCGGGGCCCACCTTGCCCTGGGCCTGCGTGCCCGTGATGGTGTGGCAGCCGGCGCACGGCTCGCGGTTGAACACGATCTGGCCCTCGGCCGCCTTCTCGTTGTCGACGGCGGGTGTCAGCTGGTTGCGGGTGACCCACCGACCGAAGACATCGGGTGGGTCGACGACCACCAGGAAGCGCATGAGACCGTGCTCGAGGCCGCAGTACTCCGCACACGCCCCTTTGTAGGTGCCCGGGGTGGTCGCCGTGAAGCGCAGGACGTTGTGCTGGCCGGGGATCATGTCGACCTTTCCCGCCAGTTGCGGTACCCAGAAGCTGTGTATCACGTTGTCGGAGTCGAGGCCGATCTCGATCGGCTGGCCGGCAGGCACGTGTATCTCGTTGGCCGTGTTGATACCTTGATCCGGGTAGCTCACCTGCCACCACCACCGTTTGCCCACGACCTCGACTTTGAGAGCACCGGTGTCCGGCTTCCGCAACGCCTCGGTGGCACCCACCGTCTCGACCGCCAGGACCATCAAGATGACGACGGGGACGATGATCCCACCCCACCAGATGAAGTTGCTGTCGCTGATGCGCGACGGCTTACCCGCTTCGCTGCGCCGGCCGCGCAGGATAGCGAACACGATGAAGCCGCCCACCACGGCATAGACGGCAGCGGCCAAGCCGAACATCAACCACCACAGGCCTGCGATGCGGTGGGCCTCACTGCCGTGGGGGTGCAGCATCGAGGGCGACGAGCGCCGACAGGCGCCGGCGCCCAGGCAGGCGATCACCAGGCCGACCTGCACGAGGCGATGGCGGGCCCGAGGCCTTGTGGTCACGACCGCCGCCACCAGAAGGCGGGCCCCACGGGTTCGTGGTAGTCGCTCTGGGCCACCAGGTACCCGTCGGGGTCGACGCTGATGGGGAGTTGGGGCAGCGGTGCGGCGGCCGGGCCGAACACCGGCTTGGCCCCCCGCAGCACGTCGAAGCTGGACTGGTGGCACGGGCACAGCAGTTGGTGCAGGTTGGCCTGGAAGAGCCCCACCGGGCATCCGGCATGGGTGCAGATCTTGGAATAGGCGATGAACCCGCCGGGCGACCAGGTTTCACGGCCACGCCTGGCCCGGATCAACCCAGGATCGACCCGGAGCAGCACGGTCTGGGCCGTGGCCGATCCGGCCGAACCTTCGGGGAACACGGTGACCAGGCCCTGCATGGGCACGTCAGCCACGTTGACCGGTGTGCCGTCCTCTGTGACCATCCGCCGCCCTTTGGCCCACGGCGTGTGGGTGAGGGCGCGGCCAGGTGCGGGGCCGAGGGAACGAATGGGGAACAGAGCGGCTCCGCCCAGGGCCACCACCGCGATGCCGAGCGTCCGCACCAACAGGGTGCGGCGTTCGATCTCCCCCCCTCGCTCGAGGTCGGTTTCGAAGGCGGATTGCTCGGTACTCGAGCTGGCCAACTCATGGCGTTGGTCGACGAACGGCCCTTGGGGCAGCAGCTTGTTGGCCCAGGTCACGAATCCGTAGGCCAGGGCGGCGAAGGCGACGCCCAGCAGTACCCCCTCCAACTGGGGTTGGCCTCCCTCGAAGTAGACGACGCCCAACCCGACCGCAGCCGCCGCCGCCAGTAGGAAAGCGGCGGCGCCCACCATCTCGTGGTTCCGGCCGCCCTCCACCGGGGCTGTGTGCTCTGTCCCACCGGCCGTGCCGGTCATGACCGGTCGCCGATCCAGCGACAGACGACGAACAGCACAACCATGCCGACCAGCCAGGCGACCGCACCCTCGGCCACGGGCCCGACATTCCACAGCGGCTGGCCGCCCCGGTCCCTGGGCTTGTCGAGGTATCGGACGTAGGCTGCCACCGATTCGAGGTCGTGGTCCGAAAGCGCCGCCTCTCCGAACGCCGGCATCTCCCCTGGCCCGGTGCGCACGGCTTCGGCCACCTGCACCGGGGTGGCCGGGTGGAGGGTGGGTGCCTTGACATGCAGCAGGGCCCCACCGTCACCGCCCCAGGCGTGGCAGCCGGCACACTGGGCCCGGAAGAGCTCTCCGCCATGGGCGAGTTCACCGGCTCGGATGTCCACCGTGGGGATGGCCGGCCCCTGCACGGTGGGTGAGCCCAGGGAAGCGACGTAGCTGTCCAGCCTGGAGATGACGTCAGGCGGGTAGAGCGGCGGATGGCGCCTGACCTTGGCCTCTGAATCGGTCCGCAACTCCCCCGGTGACGGCTGCTGGTCCGGTGATTCGGGTTTGCGCCCGTAGTCGCTGTACAGCGGCATGCGCCCCGTCGAGACGTAGTAGTCGACGTCCGCCTCGCCCACGCCGACGAGCGAAGGACCCCGGCTGGTGCCGCCGCCTTCGGGCCCGTGGCACACGCCGCAGTCGCGCAGGTACACGGCACGGATGTCCGGCTCGGGTCGGGGCGCCGTGGCCGGCGCGGCCCGGGCCTGGGGCGATCGGGCCCACCACACCGCCGTCGCCACGGCCACGATGCCCACCAGCATCATGGCCCGTCCGACAGGCGCCAGCGTGCGCCTGAATAGCTCGGGGGACGCGGCGAGGCGGGCCACGCGGGCGACACTACCCACGTCCGGTGCCGACATACCAGGGCCAATTGCCGAAATTTCGGGGTGGCGGACAGATCCAGGCAGCGCGCTGGCGGGTAGGTACCCGCGAGGGTGGCCAACGCAGGCTGCTCCCCGGCCACGACAACGAAACGGGCGGCCGGGCCGGCGCACGAGTGAGCAGCCTTCCGGTCGCCGATTTAGGAGAGCACCATGCCGAAGGACAATCAGGTCGAGAATCTCCCTGGCACCATCCAACGATCACCGGCCAAGGCCCGCAGGACGTACAAGAAGACCCTCGAGTCGGCCCACGAGGAGTACGACTCCAAGGAACGGGCCCACCGCACCGCCTACTCGGCCCTGAAGCACAGCTTCGAAAAGGTGGGCGACCACTGGGAGGCCAAGAGCCACAAGGGCCCGTCGGACGACCGGGCCGAGCGCGGGCGAGGCGGCGGTGGCGAGTCGGCGGGCGGTGTCGACGTCAAGGGCCACACCAAGCAGGAGCTCTACGACCGAGCCCGGCGTCTGGGGGTCACCGGCCGCGCCTCGATGTCGAAGCTGGAGCTGGCCCAGGCCATCGCCCGCAAGCAGGACTGAGGGGTGGCCGGCGCCGGTAGGCCAGGTTGGCCGGCTCCATCATCGGCCCTCCAGCGGGTGGCATCGTCAAGGTTCATGGCCCTCTGACGCGTCCTGTGCCGGGCCCGGCTGGGTGGCATCGTCACCGGGCCGTGCCGCCCGGCGGGCGAACCAGTGGGCCACCAGTACGTCGGTGGACGAGTGGGCGACGATCGAGGCGGCGACCACGACGGCGATGAGGGCGAAGAGGTCCTCGGCCCGATGCGTTCCGTTCTGTAGGACGAGCAGGCCGTAGACGACCGAGGCGAAGCCTTTGGGCCCGAACCATGCGGCCACAGCCCGCTCGCGCCACCCGAGCCGGCTGCGGATCAGGGCCAGTGCCAACGCCACAGGCCGGGCCACGAACAGGGCGCCCGCTCCGAACAGGTAGCCCCTGAATGACACCTGGCGCAACATCGCCGGGGTGACCAGGGCGCCGAACACCAGCACGGCGGCCAGCTTGAGTGCTTCGGTGACCAGCTCACCGAACTGGTGGTAGCTGTCACGCACGGCCGGGCTCATGGTGGCGATCGTGATGCCGGCGGCGAAGGCGCCGAGGAAGGTGTTGGCCCCGGTGACCGCAGTGGCCCCGAGCACGGCGATGCCGATGGCGAAAGCGTTGAGGGGCTCGTACTGGCTGGTGGCCCCGAACCACCTGGTCCTCTCCAAGGCGATGGCAACCGCTGGGATGGCTACGCCCAGGGCCACGCCGAAGGCCAGCTCGGACAGAAGATGGGCGACATCGACGTGACGGCGCCCGACCGTGGCCACCAACACGACCACCACCGGCAGGGCCAGTCCGTCGTTCAGCCCGCTTTCGACGTTTAGCAGGTGCCGGAGCCGGTGGGGGACCTCTTCACGACCGACGATGGCAGCCGCGAAAACCGGGTCCGTCGGGCTGAGTACGGCCCCCACCAGCAGGGACTCGCTCCACGGCAGCCCTCCGACGACCCGGGCCAGAGTGGCCGTCAGACCCAGGGTAAGAGGCAGGCCGACGAGCAGGGCCCGGCCCGGCAGGCGCCAGGCCCGGACCAGCTCGGGCGCCCCGACCTGAAGGGCGTCGGTGAAGAGCACGCTGAACAGAGCCAGCACAGCCAACTGCTGGACGATGGGCTGGCGGGCATCGGCACTGAGGACGCCCGCCCCAGCCGGCCCGAGGAGGACTCCGGCGCCCAGGAACAGCACGGCGGTGGACAGGATGCTGCGGTGGGCCAGCCCGGACACCAGCACGGCCACCAGCAACGTCACCCCGAAGGCGAGTACCGCGGCCACCGCGGCAGCGTAACGGGGGGGAAGTCAGCGACGGCCAGCCGTGGTCCGTCTCACCGCCATCAGTGGCCGCCGGTGCGGTGGTGCAGCCAGGTTGGTGCCATCACCGGGTCATGAGCCGGGGTCGTCCATCTCCGCCATCAATGCATCGGCCTCCTCGGCCGTGCGTCCCTCACGGACCAGTTCGTCGCGTAGGAAGGCCCGGAGCTCCTCCTCGGACGGCTCCCTGTCCCCGAAGTGCTCGCTGACGGCGGCCAGCGTGTCGACCAGTTGGGCCTCGAGCGCCGCCCCCTGATCACCGTGATCGTGTGCGTGATCATGGCCGTCATGGGGATCCGCAGCAGCGAGGTCGGCCACCACCACCTGACCCAGGAGCCGCCCGTCGGAGCTGGTGACCAGGACCCGATCGGCTCCCGACCCCACCACTGACGACACCTCCACGCTGGGCCGAACGGTGCTGGGGACGACGTCCATGGCGTCGAGGACCCCGTCGTCGCCGGAGGCGCCGGCCAACGCGTCGGGGGTAAGAACCCCGACGACGAGCCCGGCGTCGTCGAGGACGACCACCGATTCGCGGGTGCCGCCCCCGCCGTCGCCTGCCTCGGCCACGGTCGCCGTCACGCCACAGGTGGGTACGCGGGTCAAGACCTGACCGAGGAAGGGACCAGCTTCTCCTTCAACGGCCAATCCGTAGGCCATCCAGTCGGACTTGCCGTCGACGTAGTCGTACACCTCGTCGAAGCCGTAGAGATCGAGCAGGCACGCTGCCCGGGGGCTCAGGTCTCAGGCGGTGTCGAAGCAGTACACCACCACGGGCCGAGACGGGTCGAGCTGCGCCGCTCGGGCCCGGCTGAACTCCCAGGCCGGTATGTGAACTGCTCCGGGGAGGTGGGCCTGGCGGTACTGCTTCTCCTCCAGTACCTCGACGATCTGGGCTCGGACCTCAACCAGCTCCTGTACCCGCTCCCTACCGATGCTCCGGAACATCCGTACCTCCATGGCGACCTCGACGGTGCCTAGATGACAGCCTCAAAGCTAACGGCTGCGGTGGGTCGGGACGGGATCAGGCGCTGGACCCGCCTGGTTTGGCTGGTCGCTCGAGTCGAGGTCCGGCGCATCGTCTGAGTCGTCGATCACGAGTCCCAGCGCCTCATCGAGGGCGTCGGCCACGGCCTCCGGGCGCACCATCCAGGCGTTGTGGGCGGCGTCCAGCATGACGACCCTCGCTCCGGGGATGGTGCTGGCCAGCTGACGTTGGCGCGAGGACCGGATCAGGTGGTCACGACGGCTGACGATGACGGCGCTGGGCACGTCGACCCGACCTGCGAAGGGCCGGGCGTCGAACGCGCTCAGGGCCCGGGCGGCGGCGGCGATGTCGGGTGGGTCTCCGCGACGCACCTCGGCCTTCAGCCAGCTGAGGTAGGGGGCGAGCTCGGGGGCCTGGCGCACGGCCTCACGCAGGTAGCGCTCGGTCACGCCTCGTGGAGCGCCGAACCGGAGCCCGTATTCGGCCGCGGCCAAGGCGGTCCACAGCAGCCGCTCGCGCAGGTTCGATCGCCACTGCAACGCGGTCGACTCGAGCACCAGGCCTCGCACGCACTCCGGATGCCGGCGCCACAACAGCAGGGCGATGGAGCCGCCCATGGAATAGCCCACCATGATGGCCGGCTCGGCGCCCAGGTGGAGCAGCAGTGCGGCGACGTCATCGGCGGCGGCATCCAGGGTGAAGGGCTGCTCACTACGCAGGCCGCGCCCGTGGCCACGTACGTCGACGGCCAGCACCCGGCCGTGGCCGGCCACGGTGTCGTAGGCCCGGAACCAGTTGAGGTCGGCGCTGAGGGCCCATCCGTGCAGGAGAAGGATGGTCGGGGCGCCGGGAGCGGCGGCGATGTCGCGCACCAGCATCTCGCCCCTCTCCGGCACCGCCACCATCCGGCCGGGGGGAAGCGGGGGCGGTAGTGGGGGCTCGATGTCGGCCCGGTCGAGGGACTGGACATAGCGATGGATCTCGCCGAAGTCGCCGGGCAGGCTCTTCCAACCGACCACTATGACGTCTCCCGGGTGAGCACGTTGAGCTCGACCTGGAACCGCTCGGCGAAACGGATGGCGGCGGCGGGGCCCCACAGGGCGCGGCGGTAGCGGAAGGCGAGGTACATCTGCTTCCCCAGGCTCACCGCGCCCAGCGACAACCCGCACGGCATACGGGCCGGGGCGGAGAACCACATTGCGTCCACTTCACCGCCATCGGGGCCGAACGAGGGAGGATCGTCGATCCGGCCCAGGTTGGACATCACTGCGGTGCCGATCAGGCGGTTGCCCGTGAGCCGCAGGATGGGCGACAGTAGTCGCTTGACCCACGGCGGCAGTCGGGGTGCGTAGCGCAGCAGCTTGAACAGGGCCGCCGCCCCTCCGCCCTTGATGCGCCGGGTCTGGCCCACCACGGTGTCCAGGACCCCTTGGGGGGTGTTCCGGTCCCCTGCCCTGGTCGACACCCAGGTCTCCATCACGTAGTTGGTGACGATGTCGGTCTTCCATGCCTTGGGTCGCAGGTTGACCGGCATCAGCAGACCGATGCGCCGGCATCGGACGCCGTGCTCGGCGTTCCAGCCGTCCACGGCCATGTTGAGCGCGGCCACCAGCAGATCGTTGACCGTGGCGTCGCCTCGAGGAGCAGGGACGGGCACGCACAGGTGGTGAAATCCGTAGCCCGGTTGAGCGCCGGGCTGGTCGGTCCCGAGTCGGGCCGGCCGGCTCGACAGGTCCAAGGCCTTGCGGGCCAGGGCCCTCCAGCGTCGGCTCCGCAGCGACGGGCGCTCATGCCCCAGGTGGCCTTCGATGTCGCGTGCCTCGCAAAGAGCGACCGGCGGTGCCGGATCGGGGACACCTGCGTAGGCCCGGGCCACCGACTGCAGGACGCGCAGGGCGCCGTACCCGTCGAAGGCGGCGTGGTTGGTGCAGATCATGACCACGTCACCCTCCGGGTGGCGGGCCAGGCGTACCCGTAGCGGCGGCGACTGCGACAGCGGGACGCTGGCGCTGTACAGCTCGCCCCGCAGGGCGGCCAGAGCGCCGTCGTCGTCGCAGTCGACGACCTGAAGCGGGTCCACGTCGAGGGTGGCGGTGATCTCCCAGGTCAGCTGGCGACCGGCCTCGTCCCGGGACAGGTGTCGGGCCCGGGCCATGGCGTGGGCGCTCACACCCTGCTGCACCGCCGATCGCAGCCGGTCTTCGTCCAGGTGGGCCCTGACCCGGGCTTCGAGCTGGATGGTCCACGGCTCCGAAGGAGTGTCGAGGAGGTGAATGGCCTCGTCGAGCCCGGTGAAGGCGACCCGGTCGGCTGAGGCGGTCATGGCCACGGGCACACCTCCTTCCGGCTGGGGGCCACTGACCGTCCTTCCCCCCGAGCCGCTCCGGCGACACCACCTTGCCGCCCGTCGGGAGTGGTCGGATGGCGCCGGACGCCGAAACCCTGGCGCCGGGCGGCCGAAGACCGGTGCCTCGTCTGAGATAGCATCGGGCCCCACGGAGGGGAGTATCCCCCAGCGTTGTCGTCGTCAGCACGGTCGATACGGCCCGGCGGCATCGGCTCACCCGAGCGGGAGAGACCTCCGGCTGCTCACACCGCAAGCCGGAGGAAGCCCAATGTCGACGTGGCCGTGGACCGATAAGCGATCTGGAGGCGCGGCGGGCGTCGACTGCTCAAGGATCGGCCCGTCATGACCGCCACCGACGACCAGGCGGACGATGTCCGCGCCGGCCGGCAGAAGTGCTGGGTCACGGCGGTGGGTGTTCTCATCGTGCCTGCGCTCGTGCTGCGGTTCAGCTCCGCCGGGCTGTCCCACCTGGTGGAGGCAGCCGTCTTCGGCCTGGCCATCGTGGCCGCCGCCTTTCTGCTGTCGTGGGCGGCGGAGGTGGCCCAGCTCGACATCTCGGCCGGGTTGGCCCTGTCCGTGGTGGCCCTCATAGCCGTGCTCCCCGAATACGCGGTCGACGCCGTGTTCACCATCCAGGGCGGTCGATCCTTCGGGGCCCATGGCGGAGCCTGCCCGGCTGCGGGCGGGGGCTCGTCGCCCTGCGAACTGGCCCTGGCCAACATGACCGGAGGCAACCGCCTGCTGATCGGCGTGGGCTGGACCATGGTGGCCTACCTCGCCTTCTGGGTCCTCAAGCGCAGGGGTACCCCCCGCCAGCAGTTGGAGCTGGACCGCACCAAGTCCGTCGAGCTGTCCTACCTGGCCGTCGCGTGTGCCTACTGCCTGACCCTGCCCCTCAAGCGCTCGGTCACGCTGTTCGACACGCTCGTGCTCGTCGCCATCTTCGTGGCCTACACCGTGCGCCTGAGCAAGGCGCCTGCCGAGGAGCCGCATCTCGTCGGCCCGGCGGCCTGGATCGGCACTTTCCCCACCGGTCGGCGCCGGGCTGTGGTGGTCGGGCTGTTCGTGGTGGCCTGTGCGGTTATCCTGTTGTGCGCCGACCACTTCGCCGCCGCCCTGGTCGACACGGGCAAGCAGTTCGGGGTCAGCGAGTTCCTTCTCGTGCAGTGGCTGGCTCCTCTGGCCTCGGAGTCGCCCGAGCTGATCGTGGCCGGGTTGTACGCCTACCGGCTCAACGTCACGAACGGCCTTGGGGCGTTGGTGTCGTCCAAGGTGAACCAGTGGACGCTCCTGGTGGGCACGCTCCCGGTCGTGTTCGCGTTGTCGTCACATTCCCTGCACGGCCTGCCCATCATCGCCCTGCAGCGCGAAGAGCTGCTCGTCACCGCCGCCCAGTCTGTGTTCGCGGTGGCCGTCCTGGCCAGCCTGTCGTTGTCCCGACGCGAGTGCCATCTGCTGCTGGGGCTGTTCCTGTTCCAATTCGTGTTCTCCGGTATCGGCCCCGAGCGCCTGCACGACGACGTCCTCGTGGGCGTGTCCGTGGTCTACCTGACGCTGGCCGTGGCCGTCGTGGCCCGCGACCGCCACCGCCTGCCCCGGCTGTTCCGGGACGGAGTGGTCACGCCCTATTCCGATCTGGCCGAGGCCGACCGTGGCGGGGACGACGTGATGGGGTAGCTGCGCGTGCCGTCCCACCGAGCCACCGCCGCCCGGCATGGCTACCTGCTGGTCGGAACGGGCACGGTGGTGACCACGACCGTGGTGGACGGTGCCGTGGTCGTGTGGCGGAGGGTCGAGCTGGTCGTCGACGTCCCCGTGGTCGCGGTGGTTGTCGGTGGTCGGGCGGTATTGACCGCCCGAGACACGGGCGTGGCCGATGTCGCCGTCCTGAACGTCGTGGAAGCAGTGGTGGAGAGCGGCACGATGGGCGGAGCGGTGGTCGTTGATCCCACCACGGTGGTACCCCGCCCGGACCGGCCACCGACCTCGACGGCCGCCACCACGGCGACGGCGGCCACCAGCACCAGAGCCACCAGGCCCAGCGCGGCCATGCGTCGACGGCGGTACCCGGCCGGCGAGGCACCGTGGGCCCGTCGGGGATCGACCGGGGGCCCGCCACCGCCGCCGGGGCCGGCCCCCGCGCCGGCCAGAGCGGCGACCGGCTCCAGCATGGCGGTGGGCGCGTTGGCCGGCCCGGCTGTCCCAGCCACCGGCGCAGTGGCTCCCGGTAGGGCGGCGACGGTCGGCTCGGGCTGGACCTGGTGAGGCATGACCGAGAGGAGGTCGGCCCGCAGCTCCTCAGCTGTGCGCTGGCGGGCGTCGGGGTCGCTGCTCAGCACCTTGGCCACCACCGCGTCCACATCTGAGGCCACCGCCGGGTTGTGGCTGGACGGAGGGTCAGGTATCTCGCTCAGCTGCTTGAAGCCGACGGCCACGGGGTTGCCGCCACTGAACGGCGGGCTCCCGGCCAGCATCTCGTACAGCACCATTCCCAGCGAATACAGGTCGCTGCGCTCGTCTGTGGCCAGGCCCTGCGCCTGCTCGGGCGACAGGTAGGTGGCGGTGCCGATGACCGCGCCGGGCATGGTGAGGCCTTCGCGGCCGTCGCCGGCCCGGGCGATACCGAAGTCGGCCACCTTGACCACGCTGGCGGCGATCAGCACATTGGCCGGTTTCACATCGCGGTGGATGATCCCATGGCCATGGGCGACGGCCAGGGCGGCCGCCACATCGGCGGCGATGGCGAGCGACCTGGCCGGCTCCATGGGCGCTTCGCTACGGATGATCTCACGCAGCGTGACCCCGTCGACGTACTCCATGACGATGAAGTAGGTACCCTCGTCTTCGCCGAAGTCGTAGACCGAGACGATGTTCATGTGATTGAGGGCGGCCGCCGATCTGGCCTCCCGCCGGAAGCGCTCGACGAAATCCGAATCCCTGGCTAGCTCCGGAAGCAGGGATTTGATGGCGACGGGACGGTCGAGAAGCTGGTCATGGCCGAGGTAGACCTCTGCCATGCCGCCCCGAGCCAGGTGGCGCACGATGCGGTAGCGGCCGACGAGAACCCGATCCGCCATTGGACCGAGCTTAGGAGGTGGGTGGTGCGCACACGGGGTTCATCCCAGCCACGGAGGCCTGGCCTTGCGGTAGAAGTCGACGGGTGTGGTGCCCGAGTCGCTGTCGTTGTAGGTCCAGTCCAACTGCTTGGCACGGAACTTCTCGTCCTGGATGGCGACCTGGCCCCGGATGTCGAGCAGTTCGGCGATGAGGGCCGGCTCCACCGGGGCGGCGGCTCCCGACACATGGGCCTCGATCTCGTCACCGAAGTGGTCGAGGATGCTGTTGAGGATGGTCTGCTGCTGGGTGGCCAGGAAGCATCGGGAGCGGTCGGCCACCGTCGTGATGCGGTGGCGGACCATCTCCACGTCGTGATCCCGGGCGTCAGACTCGCTGACCTTGGCCAGCAGCCTGGACAGGGTGGCCCCGTCGAGCTTGCATGGCTCGCACTGCCCACAGGACTCGACGGCCAGGAAGCGGGAAACCCCGGCGGCCACCGCCGCCATGTCGGTGGTGTCGTCGAACACGATGAAGCCGGCTGAACCGAGCCCGCTGCCGATGGCCCGCAGGCCCTCGTAGCTGACCGGGGCGTCGAGCTGGGAGCCGGGGATGATGGCGTTGGCCGTCCCCGCCATCACGGCTTTGATGGTGCGCCCATGACGGGGCCCACCGCCGATGAGCTCGATGACCTCCCACAGCGCTGTGCCCATCTGAACCTCGCCCACACCGTGGGAACGGGTGTCGCCGGTGACCGTGCAGACGATGGTGCCCGGCGACTCCGGGGTGCCCAGGCTCCTGAACCACTCTGCGCCTCGGGCGATGATGCGACTGACGTTGGCCAGCGTCTCGGTGTTGTTGACCAACGCCGGCCCCTCGGCCACATCGGTGGCGCCCCCTGCGTAGACACCCCGCCGGAAGGTCGGGACGACCCGCGGGAACGGCCATCCTCCGTCGATGGCCTCGAGCAGGGCGCTCTCCTCGCCGTAGAGGTACTCGTCCGGGCCTTCGAATACCCGGAGCTCCACGCCTTTGCTCCACCCCGAGTCTTCGGCCTCGTCGATGGCGTCGCGCAGCCTTTCCACCTCGCCCACGAACGCCCTCTTCAACCCGAAGATCACCATGTCGGCGTCAACCGCCCGTGCCGCGATGAGTGCCCCCTCTATGACGAGATAGGGATTCCGGCGCAGGATGGTGCGGTCTTTGAAGGTGCCCGGTTCGCCCTCGGCGGCGTTGACGATCACCGTCGACGGGCCCAGAGTCGAGCGGTTGGCCGCCACCGTCTGCCACTTGAGGCCGGTCGGGAACCCCGCTCCCCCGCGGCCCCGCAAGCCCGAGGCCAGGACCCGGTCGATGATGGCGGCCGGCTCCATCTCGTGGGCGACGGCGATGCCCTCGCCACCCTTGCGGGTGATGTACTCGTCCAGTGAGAGGATGGCCCTGGGGTACAGGACCCGGTGCACGAGCGTCATAGGGTCAACATGCTAACTTCTTGTGATTCTGTTCACGAGGCAGGGGGTGGATGGGAAGGCTGGATCGCTAGGATCCGTGCCGCTCCGCCACTGTAACGACAGCCGGCGCGGGCCAGCCCGTCGGGAGGGGAACCATGCAGATCGGATCACTCATCACTCGTGCGGTCCTCACGGTGGAGAAGCGCGACAGCCTGGCTGACGCTGCCATGTGGATGATGGAACGGGGCGTGGGCTCGGCCGTGGTGGTGGCCGAAGGCAAACCCGTCGGGCTCGTCACCGACCGTGACGCGCTCCGGGCAATAGCTCAGGAGGTCGATTTCAACGCCGTCAGCGTGGGTGACTTCGTGCCCCGCAAGCTCACCCGGGTCACCCCTGACATGGACGTGACCGAGGCGGCCCGGATCATGCGGGAGAAGGGCTTCCGCCATCTGGTGGTCGTCGACGAAGACGGCTCCCTCGTCGGGGTGTTCTCCATGCGGGACCTGGTCGTCGGTCTGCTCCAGGAGAGATCGGACCTCTACCGGTCGATGGAGCGGGAGGCCGGCCAAGCCGCAGCCGAACCGGCGGGCTGAGCGGGGTCGGAAGGAGGCTTACCGGCCGAAGGTTTCGGGGGAGCGGGGGTGGTGGAAGGTCTCCGGGTACCGACATTTGGAAGGGACCCGCGGCCAATGAAGAAGATCGCTTCTGAGCTGCTGATCGAGCGGCTGGCCGACTGGGGGGTGGACACCATCTTCGGGCTGCCCGGGGACGGTATCAACGGGATCACCGAGGCCCTGCGCCGCCATCAGGACAAGATCCGCTTCGTCCTCGTGCACCACGAAGAGGCGGCCGCCTTCATGGCGTGCGGTTACGCCAAGGTCACCGGTCGCCTCGGAGTGTGCCTGGCCACATCGGGACCTGGCGGCGTCCATCTGCTGAACGGCCTTTACGACGCCAAGCTCGACCATCAGCCCGTGCTCGCCATCACCGGAATGCAGGAGACGCAGCTGCTGGGCACCGGCTACCAGCAGGAGGTGCACCTCGAGAAGCTGTTCCAGGACGTCGCCGGCTACGAGGCCATGGTCCACGTGCCGGTGCAGATCCCGACCCTGGTCGACCTGGCCGTGCGCCACGCGATCGCCCACAGAACGGTGACCCACATCACGTTCCCGAACGACCTGCAGGTGGCGGACGCCGACGCCAACCCGTGGCAGGCGGTGGCACCGGCCCGCACGCCGGCCACCGCTCCCGTCTACATCGCACCGCCCGGGATCCCCCGGCGGGCCGATCTGGAACGGGCTGCGGAGGTCCTCAACGGCGGCACCAAAGTCGTGCTGCTCGCCGGTGCCGGTGCCCTCGGGGCTCGATCCGAGCTGTTGGTGGCCGCTGAACTCCTGGCCAGCCCGATCGTGAAGACCCTGCCGGGAAAGGGCTGTGTGCCCGACGACCACCCGCTGACCACCGGGGGCATCGGCCTGCTGGGGACCAAGCCGTCCGAGGAGGCGATGGAGGGCGCCGACACGCTGTTCATGGTCGGAACCAACTTTCCCTACACCAAGCACCTGCCGCCCCCCGGCCAGGTCAAGGTCGTGCAGATCGACGTCGACCCGGCCGGCGTCGGCAACCGCATCCCGACCCAGGTGCCGTTGGTAGGCGACGCCGCCTCCTCGCTCCAGGCCCTGATCCCCCTGCTGGAGCGCACCACAGACCGGAGCTTCCTGGAGGAGGCACAGGCCGGCATGGCGGATTGGCGGGAGAAGATGGCGGCGCTGGAGGACGGCAGCCGGGACCCCATCCAGCCGCAGTACCTGATGCGGGTCATCGACCGTCACGCCGCTGACGACGCCATCCTCGCCTCGGACTCAGGGACCATCGCCACCTGGTCGGCCCGCCACTTCGACATCCGAGGCGGCCGCGAGTACTACCTGTCCGGGAACCTGGCGACCATGGCTCCGGGCCTGCCCTACACCATCGCCGCCCAGTGGGCCCACCCGGGCCGGCAGTGCATCGCCTTCGTGGGCGACGGCGGGTATGCCATGTTGATGGCCGAGACGCTCACCGCCATCCGCCACGACCTGCCCATCAAGGTCTTCATCAACAACAACGCCGAGTACGGCCAGATCCTGTGGGAGCAGATGGTGCTCGGCTATCCCGAGTTCGGCGTCCGCCACACCGGCGTGGCCGATTACGCCTGCTTCGCCCGGTCGAACGGCGCTCTGGGGCTGCGGGTGGAGGAGGCGGCTGACCTTGAGGGGGCCGTGGTCCAGGCTCTGGCTCACCCTGGTCCGGCGGTGGTGGACGTGCTGACCAACCCCGACGAGCCGCCCATGCCCCCCAAGGTCACTTACGAACAGGCCAAGGGTTTCGCCAAGGCCTTCATGTCGGGCCAGCCCCACAAGGCCACCATTGCCAGCACGCTCTTCCGCGACAAGATCTCAGATCTGAAGGGCTGACGGTGCAGCGAGGTAGACCCCGGCGCCACGAGCAGGTCCTCACCGAGGCCGTCGAGGGCATCGACCACCTGGTCCGCAACATCGAGTATGGCCGATTCGAGCGGGCCCTGTCAGGACTCACGGCCGGCGCCGCGCTGGTCACAGGGGTCGAGGTCTTCTTCGAACACGACCGGGCCAGCTTCGGCAACCGGATGATGTGGCTACCGGTGGCCATGACCCCCGTCGTGGCCGCCGCCGGGGTGGGCGGGGTCTTCAGCCGCCGGGTGGCCAAGACCGTCCTGCCCCTGGCCTCAGCGGCGGCGGTGGCCAATGGGCTGCAGGGCACCTACCTGCATGTCAGGGGCGTGGCCCAGCGCCCCGGGGGCTGGCGCTTCGCCCGCTACAACCTTGAGATGGGCCCCCCGCTGGTGGCGCCCCTGCTGTTCGCCATGGTGGGGGGCATGGGACTCCTGGCCGCCATCCTGCGACGGGAAGGCCGCCGATGACGGGCGTGGCCACCCCGGGCGGCTCGGACCACTTCCCGGGCTACGACGTCGTGTCGCGGTCGGACCAGTGGGACCCGGTCACCTCCGGCGTCGTCCTGGCCCGGCTCGGTCCCCGTCCCCCGGTGCGTTTCTTCACCGTGGTCGAGGAGGCCGTGGCCCGGCCGCTGCTGGACCGGTTGCTGGCCCAGGACGACGAGCCCAGGGTCCCGGTGTTCGAGCTCATCGACGCCCGGCTGGCCGAAGGCGAGACGGATGGCTGGCGCTACGAGGAGATGCCCGAGGACGCAGATGCCTGGAGGGAATCCCTCCGGGCCCTGGACTCCGACGCAGGAGAGGCGACAGGCAATGGCTTCGCCACGTTGCCCCGTGACGCCCAGATCGACCTGCTGGAGGCGGTGCGCACCGCCGACCGGTGGCACGGCCTGCCCGCCGGACGGGTGTGGAGCCTGTGGATGCGGTACGCCTGCACCGCGTTCTACTCGCATCCGTGGGCCTGGAACGAGATCGGCTTCGGCGGCCCCGCCTATCCCGTCGGTTACAAGAACATGGGTGTCGACGGCCGTGAGCCCTGGGAGGTCCGCGAGCGCCATGCCGCCGACCCCGAACCGTGGGCCCACCGGGTCGAGCGGGCGCGGGTCCGCCACGGGCGCCCCTTAGAGGGCAAGCGGAGCCAGGCGTGACAGGGGCCGTGCGACTACGAAACGAGTCGGCGTGGCTGCTGCCCAACGACGGCACCCGCAGCAACCATCGGCTGCGGCGGGACATGCGGCGCTTCGCCGACGCCGACGACGTCGACATCGCCATCGTGGGGTGCGGGGCCGGCGGAGCCGTGCTGGCCCAGCGCCTGGCCCGGGCCGGTTGGAGTGTGGTGGCCTTCGACGCCGGGCCGTTCTGGGACCCCGATCGCGACTGGGTCAGTGACGAGCGCGGTTCTCACCACCTGTACTGGACCGAGCCGCGGGTGATCGCCGGGGACAACCCGGTACCCCTCGGCTCCAACAACTCCGGTCGAGGGGTGGGCGGCGGCACCGTGCACTTCGCCGGCTACACGCCCCGCTTCCACCCTTCGGACTTCCACACCCGTTCGGCGGACGGGGTCGGTGCCGATTGGCCCATCGAGTACCCGGAGTTGCGGCCCTATTACCAGCAGATGGAAGCGGAGCTGCCCGTCGCCGGCCAGCGCTGGCCGTGGGGCGACCCTCACCGCTATCCGCATTCCCCCCATCCGGTCAGCGGCCTGGGCGAGATCTTCGTACGTGGCTGCCAGCGGGCCGGGATCGACGTGCGGGTGGGACCGGTGGCCATCACCAATGGCCGGTTCGGCAACCGGCCGCACTGCATCTACCGCGGCTTCTGCCTGCAGGGCTGCAAAGTGAACGCCAAAGGATCGACGCTCATCACCCACGTCCCCGACGCACTGGCCCGCGGCGCTGAGATCCGGCCCGACAGCATGGTCACCGGCATAGAGCTCGACGGGTCGGGGCGGGCCACAGGGGTGGTGTATTTCCGGGACGGGGTGGCGCGGCGTCAAAGGGCCCGCATGGTGGCGGTGGCCGGCTATGCCATCGAGACGCCCCGGCTGTTGCTGAACTCCACGTCTGAGCGGTTCCCCGACGGCCTCTGCAACGACCACGATCTCGTCGGCCGCTACGTCATGGTTCAGGGCGCGGCCCAGACCGCGGGCCGGTTCGCCGAAGAGGTGCGCATGTACAAGGCGCCGCCTCCGGAGGTGTCGACCGAGGCGTTCTACGAGACCGACCCGGCGAAGGACTACAAACGGGGCTTCTCGGTCCAGTGCATTGGACCGCTCCCCATCACCTGGGCCGAGCACGTCGTGGCCGAGGGCCACTGGGGCGACGTGCTGCGCGAGTACCTGCGCGATTACGTGCATTGGGCCCCCCTCGGCGTCCTGTGCGAGTTCCTGCCCCTGCCCGGCAACCGGGTGACCCTGGCCGACGAACGCGACCGCCACGGCATGCCAATCGCCCGCTTCTCCTACACCCAGTGCGACAATGACAAGGCTCTTCTGGCTGCCGGCCGGGACAAGATGCAGGAGATCCTCCAGGCGGCCGGTGCCGAGGAGGTGGTCACCATCGAGCGCTACGCCCACCTCGTCGGGGGCGCCCGGATGGGCGCCACCGCCACTGATGGTGTGGTCGACCGTGACCTGAGGTCGTTCGCCGTGCCCAACCTGTACATCACCGACGGGAGCGTCCTGCCCACGCAGGGCAGCGCCAACCCGGCCCTCACGATCATGGCTCTGGCCGGCCGCTGCGCCGACCATCTCACCTCTGCCAACCGGGCGTACGCGTGACCAGCGTGGACGCCCTCGGGGTGTCGGTCTACACGGTCCCCACAGAGGAACCCGAGTCGGACGGGACCTTCACCTGGACGGCGACCACCGTGGTGGTGGCCGAGCTTTGCGCCGGTGAGCACACGGGGCTCGGCTTCACCTACGCCACCCCGGCCTGCGCCGCCGTGATCCGCGATTTGCTGCACGACGTCGTCATGGGCACGGACGCCCTCGACGTGCCCGGTGCGTGGAAGGCGATGGTCGGCGCGGTGCGCAACATCGGCCGCCCCGGCGTGGCCTCGGCGGCCATCGCCGCGGTGGACGTGGCTCTGTGGGACCTCAAGGCAAAGCTGCTGCAGCTGCCGTTGGTGACCCTGCTCGGCCGGGCCCACGACGCCGTAGCCGTCTACGGCAGCGGGGGGTTCACCAGCTACACCGACGACGAGCTGTGCCACCAACTCGGGGCCTGGGTCCACGGCGACGGCATCGACCGGGTGAAGATGAAGATCGGCACGGCGTGGGGCAGCCGACCCCGACGCGACCTCGAACGGGTGGCCAGGGCCAGGGTCGCCATCGGTGACGACGCCGAGCTCTTCGTCGACGCCAACGGTGCCTACGGCGGCAAACAGGCGGTCAGGCTGGCGCGGGGGTTCGAGGGCCACGGGGCCACATGGTTCGAGGAACCGGTCTCGTCGGACAACCTCGACGGCCTGCGGGCCATCCGTGGGATGACGGGCATGGACGTGGCCGCCGGCGAGTACGGCTACGACCTGGCCTACTTCGAGCGGATGTGCGCAGCCGGCGCCGTCGACGTCCTTCAGGCCGACGTATCGCGCTGCGCCGGCATCACCGAGTGGGTGAGAGCGGCGGCGGTGGCGGAGGCCCACGGCCTGCAGATCTCGGGCCACTGTGCCCAGTCGCTCCACGTGCACCCCGCCTGCGCCACCCAGAACGTCCGACACCTCGAATACTTCCACGACCACGCACGCGTCGACCGCCTGCTGTTCGACGGGGTGCTCGACCCCGTCGGGGGTGTCCTGCGACCGGACCTGGGCCGTCCCGGTCTGGGTCTGGAGCTCAAGCGATCCGACGCCGAGCGCTTCCTCGTACACCGCTAGTGCCGGCGCCGTGATGTGGACCTGGCTCTTCGGCTCGTGGCGCACCGTCGGCTACGTCGCACTCAGCACGGTCCTCATCTACCTGTCCGTCGTCGTCGCCCTGCGGCTGGGCGAGCGCCGCACGCTCACCTCCATGACGGCGTACGACTTCGCCGTCGCCATCGCCCTCGGGTCGATCATCGGCCGCACGGCCACCACCAGGAGCCCCAGCTACGTCCAGGGAGTCGCCGGCGTGGTGGCGCTGCTGGCGTGCCACCACACCTTGAGCCTGCTCCGGGCCCGTTCGTCATTGTTCCGCCGTCTCGTCGACCGACCCCCGATCGTGCTGGCTCGCGACGGCGAGGTGTCCGCTACCGGCCTTCGCCGCGCCCACATGATCGAGGACGATTTACGCATGGTCCTACGGGAACGGGGTATCGACGATCTGTCGCAGGCCCGCCTCGTGCTGCTCGAGGCCCGGGGCGAGTTCTCGGTCATCCGGGGACAGACACCGACGTACAAGGAGTGAACCGACATGTCCGAACGCGTGGTGGTGGTGACCGGAGCATCGGGAGGGGTGGGGCGGGCCGTGGCCCGCGCTTTCGGTGCCAGCGGTGACGCAGTGGCGCTCGTGGCCCGTGGCCGAGCCGGTCTCGACGCCGCCGCCGCGGAGGTGAAGGCGGCCGGCGGCCGGGCGTTGGTACTGCCCAGCGACACCGCCGTCGCCGCTGAAGTCGACACCGCCGCGGCCCGGGTGGAGGCCGAGCTCGGCCCCATCGACATCTGGGTCAACGACGCCTTCACATCGGTCTTCGCACCCTTCGCCCAGATCACGGCAGAGGAGTTCCGCCGGGTGACAGAGGTGAGCTATCTGGGCTATGTCTATGGCACTCAGGCCGCCTTGCGGTACATGCGCCCGCGTGACCGGGGTGCCATCGTGCAGGTCGGTTCGGCCCTTGCCTATCGGGGTATCCCGCTCCAGTCGGCCTACTGCGGCGCCAAGCACGCCATCCAGGGTTTCACCGAATCTGTGCGCTGCGAGCTGCTCCACGACCGCAGCGGCGTACGCATCACCATGGTGCAGATGCCGGCGCTCAACACGCCGCAGTTCTCCTGGGTGTTGTCCCGCCTGCCGCGCCATCCCCAACCCGTCCCCCCCATCTATCAGCCCGAGGTGGCGGCCCGCGCCGTGCTCTGGGCGGCCGAGCACGACCGGCGGGAATGGTGGGTGGGGGCCAGCACAGCAGCCACACTGGTGGCCAATGCCGTTGTCCCTGGTCTCCTCGACCGGTATCTGGCCCGCACCGGCTTCGACAGCCAGCAGACGTCGCAGACCGCCAGTCCAGACCGACCGGTCAATCTGTGGGAACCAGCCGACCACGCCGACGACTACGGCGCCCACGGCGTCTTCGACGACCGCTCCCACGACGAAAGCCCCCAGTGGTGGGCCACCATCCACCGCAGGCCGCTGCTGGCGGCCACCATGGCCACAGCCGCCGGCGTGGGCTGGTTCTCCGGTCGCCGCCGATGAGCACGTCGAGCCGACTGGATCTGTATCCGCCAATCGGCGATTACGCCCTCATCGGCGACTGCCACTCGGCCGCGCTGGTGTCGAAGAGCGGCTCGATCGACTGGTGTTGCATGCCCCGGATGGACGACGGCAGCACGTTCGGTCGCCTCCTCGACTGGAACGCCGCCGGTCACTGCACCGTGGGCGCAACCGATGCCGACGCCGAATACGGCCGGTCTTACCTCGACGACACGATGGTGCTGGAGACGCGCATTCGCACGCGCGGCGGCGAGGCCCGGCTGCTGGACTGCTTCACCGTGCACTCCGGCGGGTCGGCCGAGCCGTACCGCCAACTCCTGCGGGTCGTCGAGGGCGTGCAAGGCAGCGTGGCCATCGCCGTGACCATCTGCGCCCGCTTCGACTACGGGGGTGTCAAGCCCTGGCTCCGTCTGCACCGGCCCCGGCTGTGGAGCGCCATTGGCGGAGACGACGCCATCGTGCTCAGCGGCGACTTCGACCTCCACAGCGTGGACGTCCACGACCTGACCGGACAGACCACCGTCAGGGCCGGCGAGCGCACCCGGCTGGCCATCACCTGGTTCCGCCCGGAGCATCTCGATCCCGAGCCGCCCGGGCAGCCCGACGCTGAGGAGCTCGACCGCCGCCTCGACGGCACCATCGAGTGGTGGCGGGCGTGGGCGGCAAAGGCGCAGCTCGCCGGGCCTGACGCGACGACCTCCCGCCGGTCGGCCCTGGTGCTCAAGGCGCTGACCAACGCGCCCACCGGCGCCATCGCCGCCGCACCCACGACGTCGTTGCCGGAGGCTGTCGGCGGCGAGCGGAACTGGGATTACCGCTACAGCTGGATCCGCGACTCGCAGTTCACCGTCCGTTCGCTCGGCCAGCTGGGCTGCGAGACCGAGGCGGACGGCTTTCGGAGGTTCATCGAACGCTCGGCGGCCGGAAGCGCCGAGTCCCTCCAGATCATGTACGGCCTCAGCGGCGAGCGCCGGCTCACCGAGCTCACACTCGGCTTGGAGGGCTACCGGTGCTCCAGCCCCGTCAGGGTGGGCAACGCCGCCTCCGAGCAGGTCCAGGCCGACGTGTACGGCGAGCTCCTGGAACTGGCGTGGCGGTGGCACCAGCGCGGCCACTCCCCCGACGACGACTACTGGCGCTTCCTGCTGAGCCTGGTCGACGCCGCCGCCGATCGGTGGGACGAACCCGACCGGGGCCTGTGGGAGATCAGGGGCGAGCCTCGCCACTTCGTCCACTCCAAGGTGATGTGCTGGGCCGCCCTCGACCGGGGCGTGAAGCTGGCCGAGGAATGTCTCCGCCAAGCGCCGGTGGACCGGTGGCGCCGCGTCCGTGACCGCATCCGGCGGTCGGTGGAGAAGAACGGGTTCGACGACCATCGCCAGTGCTTCGTCCAGTCCTACGGCTCCACCGATCTCGACGCCGCACTGCTGTTGCTGCCTTCGGTGGACTTCGTGGCCTATGACGATCCCCGTATGACGGCCACCGCCGATGCCGTAGCCGAGGACCTCGACGACGGAGGGCTCCTGCTTCGCTACCGCAGCGACGACGCGCTCGGTGGCAGCGAGGGCGTCTTCGTCGCCTGCTCCTTCTGGTTGGCCGAATGCCTGGCCTACCAGGGTCGGCTGCCCCAGGCCCGACAGGCGTACGACCGGGCTGCCGCCACCGCCAACGACCTCGGTCTCTTCGCCGAGGAGTTCGACACCGCCCACGGCACTCTGCTCGGCAACTTTCCCCAAGGGCTCACCCACCTGTCCCAGATCGCCGCCGCCGTCGCCCTGGCTGGCGCGAACGACGCGCTCGGCCGCTGATGCGTAGGCCCCTGTCCGGGCTCTACAGGACATCCCAAACCGTGGCTTCAGGAGGCAACCCGTGCCGACGGCCGAGCTCACGATGGCCGGGGAAGCCAGTAGCGCCGGCCTGGCCCGCCGCTTCTTGGCCGAGACTCTGAAGAGCTGGGGCGTCCGAGACGTTGATGACACTGCTGAGCTGCTCGTCAGCGAACTGGTGACCAACGCCGGTACGGCGCTCTGACCGCCGGACAGGAGGCTCGACTCGCAGCCGCGGCCATCGACGGTCTGACCGTGATCGACGACCTGGTCTTCCGGGTGCCGCCACAAGCGGCCGAAGCGGCCACCAACCTCGACGCCATGCTGGACGAGGCGAACACCTATTGCGGTGCCGGGACGCACCTTTTGACGCTCGCCACTCCCCCGGACCTCGTCCGGTTCCGCAAGTGGTACCTGGGCGAGTTCGTGGGCCAGCTCGCCGGACGCCCGCCCATCGCCTGGGCCGACCACCGGAGTTGAGCACCGGGGCCGAGGCGATCGACGTCCCGTTGTTCATGTCGGGCTCAGGAAGTCGTCGCCTAATCGACACCCGAGGTAACACGGCCGTCACGGACGCCTCTCTACCCTCGGGTGGATGGAACCGTTGGCCGGCTACACGGTCGGAGTCACCGCCGACCGCCGCGCCGACGAACAGATCGAGATGCTCGTGCGGCGCGGAGCGCGGGTGCAACACGGACCGTCCATTCGCACCCAGCCGCTCGGGCCCGAGGCCGGGCTGCGGGCCGCCACCGGCGCGCTCGTGGAACGCCCGCCCGAAGTGCTCGTGGCCACCACGGGTATCGGCATCCGCAGCTGGTTCAGCTCGGCGTACAGCTGGGGCATGGGTGAGCAGCTGGTGGCGTGCCTCGACAAGACCTGCATCCTGGCCCGGGGCCCAAAAGCGGCGGGAGCGATCATGAGCGAAGGTCTCGACGTGGAGTGGCGGGCTCCTTCGGAGACGATGGCCGAGGTCGTCGACCACGCTCTGTCCCAACGCGTCGACCGGGGTTGCCGGGTCGCGCTGCAGCTGGACGGCGGCGAGTCTGCCGGGCCGACGGCCCGTCTCACTGGCGCTGGAGCGCAGGTGGTCGAACTGCCCGTCTACCGCTGGACCATGCCCGACAAGGCCCAAGGAGCACAGCGTCTGGTGCGGGCGGTGCTGGACGAAGAAGTGGACGCCGTATCGTTCACGTCGGCGCCGGCAGTGACCAACTTCGTGAAGCTGGCGGGACCGGACGCCGACATGCTGGTCGCCCGCTTCAGTGGTGACCTGCCCTGTGTCACCGCCGCCTGCGTGGGACCTGTCACCGCCGCGTCCGCCGCCGCGGCGGGCATCGAGGGCGCCGTGGTGCCTGGCATGGCCAGGCTGGGGGCGATGGTCCGGGCGCTCGGGGAGGTCCTGGCGGCGAGGACCCGGTACCTCCAAATGGCCGGTGTCGATGTCGTCCTCCAGGGCGCGGAGCTGAAGGTGGGGGGAGCCGCGTTCGCCTCAGCCGGCGGGAGCGGGCCCTGCTCGGCGCCCTGCTCGACGCCGGTGGTGTCGTGTCGAAGGCCGACCTTTCGTCCCTGGCCTGGGGGCGTGGCGGGGTCGACGAACATACGATCGAGGTGAACGTGAACCGGCTGCGCCACAAGCTGGGCCCCGCATCCGTCGCTCTGCAGACGACGGCCCGACGGGGCTACCGGCTGGTTGTGACCCACCGTCACGGGCACCCACCCTGTCCGTCCACCACCTGATGCCACGCCGACCGAGGTTCGCGACACTAGGCGCCTGGCGCCTAGGAACCGACACGATTAGTCAAGTTCCGCGCCGCACCGACAAGGTCAGTGATGGCCGCTTCGGGCTTGTCGAACCGACGGCGTAAGGGTGTGGGAAGGGCCGGACCGGGTCCGAGGGTGACGGCCAGCCCACGAACGCAGGACGCGTGCGGAAGTGCGGGTGAAGACATCTCCGCTCGTATACCGACGAGATGACCGCTCGTCGGGCTGGGGCGCAGCCCCGGTCGGTTTCCGGTTTGTTTCCGGTTGGGCAACCTTGATGGGACCGGGGTGTGAGGAACCTGACGCCGGTTGTTCAAAGGGCGGCAACGGCGCCGAATCACGCCGCAGGTTGACTTGTCGCCATGGCCATCGCCCCTCCCCTCAATGGCGCGCCCGTCATCTTCGCACCCCCGTCTGCCCGCGGCGGGCGCTGGATCGACCGCTGGGAGCCTGACGACGAATCCTTCTGGGAGAGCTCCGGCAAGAAGGTGGCCAGAAGGAACCTGGCGTTGTCGATGTTCGCGGAGCACATCGGTTTCAGCATCTGGGTGCTGTGGACGATCGTCGTCATCAACCTCCCCAACATCGGGATGGCGTTGTCGGTCTCGGACCTGTTCCTGCTGACCGCCGTCCCCAATCTGGTCGGCTCCATCCTGCGCATCCCCTACACCTTCGCCGTGCCGAGGTTCGGCGGGCGGGCGTGGACCACGGTCAGCGCCGCCCTGTTGTTCATCCCGACCCTCCTGCTGGCCATCGTGGTGCCCAGTGGGTGGCTGGTGCACCAGGCCCATGGCCCGCAGCTGTGGGTGCTGCTGGCCTGCGCCGCCACGGCCGGCGTGGGCGGCGGCAACTTCTCGTCGTCGATGGCCAACATCTCGTTCTTCTACCCGGAGCGGAAGAAGGGTCTGGCGCTCGGCCTCAACGCCGCCGGCGGCAACCTGGGCGTGGCCTCGGCCCAGCTGTTCGTCCCACTCGTCATCATCGTCGGCGTGCCCACGGCGACGGTCAAGCTGGCCAGGCACCCGGTACACATGGCCTACGCCGGCCTGGTGTGGCTGCCTTTCGTCGCCGCCGCCACCATCGCCGCCTGGCTCTTCATGGACAGCCTGACCCAGGCCAAGGCCGACAAGAGGTCGTATGTCGCAGCCCTGCGGTACGCCGACACCTGGGTCATGTCCTTCCTCTATGTCGGCACGTTCGGGTCGTTCATCGGTTTTTCCTTCGCCCTGCCGCTGGTCATCAAGAACACCTTTCCGGAGTTCCTGGCCGGCCATCCGTTCATCGGCACCTACCTGGGCGGGCTCGGCTTCCTGGGCGCTCTGATCGGCTCACTGTCGCGGCCCCTGGGCGGCTGGCTCTCCGACAAGGTGCGCGGGGCCAGCGTCACCCTGGCCGTGTTCGTGGGCATGGCCGTGTTCACAGCAGTGGCCGTCGCCGGCGTCCAACAGCGCAGCTTCGCCCTGTTCTTCAGCTCCTACATGGTGATCTTCCTCCTGGCGGGCATGGGTAACGGGTCGACGTACAAGATGATCCCGACGATCTTCGCCGGGCTCGGGCACGCGCACGCCGTGATGACGGGCGCTGACGCCGGCGAGTCGGCCCTCGAGTTCAAGCGGCGGGCGGCCGCCGCAATCGGCATCGCTGGTGCCATCGGCGCCTTCGGCGGGTTCCTCGTCCAGGTGGTCCTCCGCCAAGCCAGCCTGGAGGTCTCAGCTCTGGTCACGGCGGCCAGGACACCGGCGGCCAAGGTTGCAGTCGCCACCGCCCACGCCGACTGGTCGGTACCGGCCCTGTGGGTCTTCCTCGGCTCCTACATCGTCTTCGCCGCCGTCACCTGGTTCTTCTACCTACGCCATCCCCGGGGAAGCGGGGACGATATGTGCACAACCGCCACCCCAGATCGGCTCCGATACGCCGAGGAAGGCTCTCACGGCCGTGAGCGTCGTTGTGATTCGGTGTTCACGCGAGCGACTTGTCGGCCGAACGCCGGCGAAACATCGGGCTCGTAGGTTGCCATGGTGATGATGGATCGCCGAACGCTCGTCGTCGTCGGCCATGGAATGGTCGGCCACCGCCTCGTCGCCACCTTGGTCGACCGGGGCGCCACCGCCGAATGGGACGTCGTCGTACTGGGCGAGGAATCCCGTCCGGCCTACGACCGGGTGGCCATGTCCACCCTGTTCGCCGGGGCCACCCCGCAGGACCTGAGCCTGGTGGAGACCGGCTTCTTCGACGGTGTGGGCCTGACGTTGCACACGGGCGAGACGGCGGCCGCCATCGACCGCCAGGCCAGGACCGTCACGTCCTCGGCCGGCCGGGTCATCCCCTACGACGCCGTGGTCCTGGCCACAGGTTCGGTGCCCTTCGTGCCCCCCCTCGACGGCCGGGAGTCGCCGGGCTGCTTCGTGTACCGGACCATCGACGACGTCGAAGCCATCAGGGCCTACGCCACCGGGCGGAAGCGCGGCGCGGTGATCGGCGGTGGGCTGTTGGGCCTGGAAGCGGCCAACGCCCTGCGCAGCCTCGGCCTGGAGACCCACGTGGTCGAGTTCGCCCCCCGGCTCATGCCCGTGCAGCTCGACGAGGCCGGCGGCGCCGTCCTGCGCGGGCACATCGAGGCGCTGGGCGTGAAGGTCCACACCAACGCCCGGACACGGGCCGTCCGTACCGACCCGGCCACCGGCTGCGCCGACGGCCTCACCTTCGACGGTGCCGACGACCTCGATGTCGACATGGTGGTCTTCTCGGCCGGCATCCGCCCCCGCGACGACCTGGCCGCCGCCGCCGGCCTCGACCGGCACACTCGGGGCGGCGTGCTGGTCGACGAAGGGTGCCGTACCTCGGACCCCGACATCTTCGCCATCGGCGAGTGCGCGGTGGCCGTCGGCCGCATCTGGGGCCTCGTCAGCCCCGGCTACCAGATGGCCAGGGTGGCCGCCGACCGGTTGTTGGGGGGCGAGGCCAGCTTCGTCGGCGCCGATCTGTCGACCAAGTTGAAGCTGCTGGGCGTGGACGTGGCCAGCATCGGCGACGCACAGGGGGCAACCCCGGAATCGGAGTCGATCGTGTTCAGCGACGCCGTCACCGGCGTCTACAAGAAGCTGGTGCTGGGTGCGCCCGTGGCTGGCCGGCGCCCGGTCATCGGCGCCGTTCTGGTCGGCGACGCCACCGGGTACGCCACCATCGCCCAGCTGGCCAAAGGCGACATCACCGGGCCGGAGCACGCCTGGGACCTCATCCTGCCGGAGCGGGCCGGCGCTCCGGCGGTGGGCGCCACCAGCCTGGTGGGGTCCCTGGCCCCGGCCGCCACCGTCTGCTCGTGCAACAACGTGAGCCGCGGCGCCATTGCTGAGGCCATCGCCAGCAACGGCCTCACCGAGGTCGCGCAGGTCAAGGCGTGCACCAAGGCGGGTACCGGCTGCGGCGCCTGCACCGCCGTGGTCACCGAACTGCTACACCTGGAGCTGCGGGCGGCCGGAGTCGACGTCCGGGCCCACCTGTGCGAGCACTTCGCCTACAGCCGCCAGGAGCTGTTCGACATCGTGCGGGTCCGAGAGCACCGCTCGTTCGCCGCATTGGTGGCCGAACACGGGTCGGGACGGGGCTGCGACATCTGCAAGCCGGCGGTGGCGTCGATGCTGGCGTCTCTGGGCAACGGGTACATCCTCGACGGCGAGCAGGCCAGCCTCCAGGACACCAACGACCACTTTCTGGCCAACATCCAAAAGGACGGCACCTACTCGGTGGTGCCACGGGTACCAGGCGGCGAAATCACCCCGGAGCAGCTGATCGCCATCGGACAGGTGGCCCAGGACTTTGGCCTCTACACCAAGATCACCGGCGGCCAACGCATCGACCTGTTCGGGGCCCAGGTCCATGAACTACCGGCCATCTGGGCCCGGCTGGCCGAGGTGGGCATGGAGTCCGGCCACGCCTACGGCAAGGCGCTGCGCACGGTCAAGTCGTGCGTCGGCTCGACGTGGTGCCGCTACGGGGTCCAGGACTCGACCAGCCTGGCCATCCAGCTCGAGCTGCGGTACCGGGGGCTGCGGGCGCCGCACAAGATCAAGTGCGCTGTCTCCGGATGCGCCCGCGAGTGCGCCGAGGCCCAGGGCAAGGACGTCGGCGTGATCGCCACCGACAAGGGCTGGAACCTGTGGGTGGGCGGCAACGGTGGCCTGCGCCCGGCGCACGCCCAGCTCCTGGCCGAGGACCTGGACACCGAGACGCTGATGCGTTACATCGACCGGGTCCTCATCTACTACGTCCGCACCGCCGACCGCCTCGAGCGCACGGCCACATGGATGGCCAAGCTCGATGGTGGCCTCGACCACGTCCGGGCCGTGGTGGTCGAGGACAGCCTCGGCCTGGCCGACGAGCTCGAAGCGGCCATGGCCCACCACGTCGCCACCTACGAGTGCGAGTGGCAGGCCACCATGGCCGACCCCGCCCGCATGGCCCACTTCCGCACCTTTGTCAACGCCGATGTACCCGACCCCAACGTGGTGTTCGTGACCGACCGGGGCCAACCCCGACCGGCCCGCGCCAGCGAAAAGGAGCTGCTGCCCCGATGACTCTCATCCTCGACCCCGCCCAGACCGCCGTCGCCCTCGACGGCTCCACCACGTTCGCCGAGGGCCAAGAGCTCACCGACGTGTGTGGCGTCGACGACCTGTCCCCCGACCGCGGCCGGGCCGCCCTCGTGGGCGACCGCCAGTTGGCCATCTTCTCCTTGTCCACCGGCGACCTGTACGCCATCGACAACCACGACCCGTGCAGCGGTGTCAACGTACTGAGCCGGGGCATCGTCGGTTCCAAGGGTGACGCCGTCGTCGTCGCATCGCCCATCTACAAGCAGCATTTCGACCTGGCCACGGGAAAGTGCCTCGAGGAGCCGGGGGTGGCCGTGGCCACCTTCGAGGCCAGGGTGGTGGACGGCCGGGTCTTGGTGGCCAGCGGGTGATCGACGGGAGTCTGCTGCACCTGCTCGACGTCGATCTCGAGGGCGCCATGGGCCGGTCGGTGGACGATCTCGGGCTCCAGGATGCACCGGGGCTGCTGCCCCTCGACGCCGGCGAGCAGTACCGCTTCTCGTTCGACATGACCGTCTGCATCGGGTGCCACTCCTGCGAGGTGGCGTGCGCCGAGCAGAACGGCAGCCCGGTCGAGGCGCTGTGGCGCCGGGTCGGCGAGATCGAGAGCGGCGTGTACCCCGACGTGCACCGCCACAGCCTCTCCATGGCCTGCAACCACTGCCTGGAGCCGAGCTGCCTCTCCGGCTGCCCCACCAACGCCTACGTGAAGTTGGACAACGGCGTGGTCAAGCACCTGGCGGACAGCTGCATCGGCTGCCAGTACTGCATCTGGAACTGCCCCTACGAGGTGCCCGTCTTCAACCCAGACCGGCGCATCGTCACCAAGTGCGACATGTGCCAACCCCGGCTCGAGGAAGGCGGGCTGCCGGCCTGCGTGCTGGCCTGCCCGACACAGGCCATCGGGGTGGAAAAGGTCGACGTCGCTTCCTGGCGGGCCGACCACAGCGCAGCCGACGGGCCCGGTCTGCCTCCTTCGTCGATCACCCTGTCCACGACCCGGATCGTCCTGCCGGCCGACCTCCCGGCCGACGCCGAGCCCGTCCATGTCGGCGCCGTTCAACCTGCGGACCCCCACTGGCCCCTCATCGTCCTGACCCTGCTAACCCAACTGGCGGTCGGCACGGTGGCGGCCACTGTGGCACTCGAAGCCATGGCCCGCGGGCAGGACCCGCTGACCGGTCCCCGGGCCCACGAGGTCCTGACCCCGGGCGCCGTCGCCGCCTTCGCGGCCGGGGCGGTGGCCCTAGCCGCGTCGGTGCTGCACCTGGGTCGGCCGGCCCACGCCTGGAAAGCGTTGCGGAACCTCCGCCATTCCTGGCTGTCGAGGGAAGTGGCCCTGTTCGGAGCCTTCGCCGCCGTGGCCATGACCTATGCCGTCACTTGGTTGTTCGGCCTGCCCACGTTCGTCGTCGGTGGGGCCAGCGTGGCCATCGGCCTGACCGGGGTTTACGCCAGCGGACGGTTGTACCTCGTGCCCGCCCGGCCGGCCTGGAACTCACCCCGTACGCTGGTCGCCTTCTTCGCCACGTGCGTCGCCTCGGGCCCCCTGCTGGCTGCGCTGGTGCTGGACCGGGCGGCCCTGCCGGTGGCCTGGCCCCGCCTGCTGTACGGCGTCGCCGGTGCCGGCTCATCGGTACAGCTGGCCATCTACCAGCACGTGGCGGTGTCGGTGGCGGCCCGGCGCGACCGCGAAGTGCAGGCGTTCGGCACCCTCATGTTCCGCCGGTTCCGCGCACTCCTGGCCGTCCGGGTGGTGCTCGGCGCCGCCGCCGTGATGCTGTGCGTGGCCGCCGGCCTGGCCATGCCCGCCTCGCCGTCTGCGACTGTGCTCATCGCCCTGGCCCTGGCGGCCACGGCGACCGGCGAGTTGGCCGGCCGCTACCTGTTCTATGTCACAGTCGTGCCCATGACCGCAGCCCGCTCTTTTTTCCACGGCTGGTCGTGATGGTCGACGTCGCCCGCTGGCTCGGTCTCGGCACCAACGCTCCTGCCTACGCCTATGGCCGCGACGACCGCTTCGGGGTCATGGCCGCCAGCCGTGTCCCCGAGCGTTGGGTGCCGACCACGTGCGGCTACTGCTCGGTGGGGTGCGGCATGTTCATCGGCGTCAGCGGCGGCCGGGCCGTGAGCGTGAAGGGCGACCCCGAGCACCCGGTGAACCGGGGACGGCTTTGCCCCAAGGGCCTGGCTGAGCACCACACACTGGCCGCCGAGGGCCGCCTGACGACGCCGATGGTCGGCGGGGCCCGGGCCTCGTGGGACGACACCCTCGACCACGTGGCCTCTGCCTTCGGCCGTCTGCTGCGCGAGCACGGCCCCGGGGCGGTGGCCGTCATCAGCACCGGCCAGTTGGTCACCGAGGAGTTCTACGCCCTGGGCAAGCTCGTTCGAGGCGGGCTGGGGCTGCGTCACTTCGACGGCAACACCACCCTGTGCATGTCCTCGGCCGTGTCCGGCTACAAGCGCACGTTCGGGAGCGACGGTCCCCCCGGCTGCTACGCCGACATCGACGAGGCCGACTGCATCTTCCTCGTGGGCGCCAACCTGGCCGACAACCACCCACTGCTCATGCCTCGCGTTCTCGACAACAAGTCGGCCACCGTCATCGTGGTCGACCCGCGGGTCACCAAAACGGCGATGGTGGCCGATCTCCATCTGGCCATCCGACCGCGTACCGACATCACCTTGCTGAACGGAATGCTGAAGGTCATCATCGACGAGGGCCTGGTCGACCGGGCCTACGTCGAGGCCCATACCGACGGCTTCACCGAGCTCGCCGCCCACGTCCGGGCCTACCCCCTCGACCGGGTGGCCGCCGAGTGTGGAGTCAGGGCCGAGGACGTGCGGCGGGCGGCACTGGCCTTCGGTCGGGCCGAGCGGGCGTTCACGGGCTGGACCATGGGTGTGAACCACAGTGTCCAGGGCACGGCCACCGTAACCCTGTTGAACAGCCTGAACCTGGTGACCGGAAACATCGGCCGGGCCGGGGCTGCGCCCTTCTCGGTCACGGGCCAGTGCAACGCCATGGGCTCACGGGAGACGGGCGCCACCGCGTCGCTCCCGGGCTACCGCAGCTGGGACAGCGCCCACGACCGGGCCGAAATGGCGGCCCTGTGGGGTGTTCCGGTGGACCGCCTCCCCACCGAGCGGGGCCGCGCCTATCCGGACATCATCGACGGCATACTCGACGGCACCATAAAGGGCCTGTGGATCATCGCCACCAACCCGCCCGTGTCGTTCCCCAACCGACGACGGCTGGAGAAGGCCCTGTCGCAACTCGACCTTCTGGTTGTGCAGGACGGCTTCGAGACGCCCACCACGGCGCTGGCCGACGTGGTCCTTCCGGCCGCCATCTGGGGCGAGAAGTACGGCACGTACACCAACAGCGAACGCCGGGCCTCGCTGGTCAGCAAGGCCGTCGACCCGCCCGGCCTGGCCCGTACGGACTTCGACATCGTCATGGCCATGGCCCGGGCTCTCGGCCTGGCCGACGAGCTTTTCGCCGGATGGACCGGGCCCCGGGACGCATTCGAGGAGTGGAAGCGCGTATCAGCGGGCCGGCTGTGCGACTACAGCGCCATGACGTGGGAGGCCATCGAGGCATCGGGCGGCCTGCAGTGGCCGTGCCCGGCCCCTGGGCCCGGGACTGGTACCAGTGGCCGGGGCCCGACCGGCTCGGCCCGCCTGTACGGCGACGGCGTGTTCCCCACTGCTTCGGGCCGGGCCCGGCTCTGGTGTGTCGACCCGGAGCCGATCGCCGACGCCCCCGACGACGAGTACCCCCTGCTGCTCAATACGGGCCGGACCGTCGAGCACTGGCACACCCGCACCAAGACGGGCCGGGTGGCCGTCCTCGAGGGCTTGGCCCCCGAAGGCTGGGTCGACCTCAACCCCGAGGATGCCAACCGCCTCGGGGTCCATCAGGGCGAGCGCGTCAAGCTGGTGTCGCGTCGAGGTTCGGTGCCGGGCATCCCGGTACGGGTCACAGGCGTCGTCCGTCCCGGCGAGGTGTTCATGCCGTTCCACTACGACGAGTTGTGCGTCAACCGGCTCACGGTGGACGAGTTCGACCCCATCTCCCGCGAGCCCAACTACAAGCAGGCCGCGGTGCGGCTCGAGCGCCACTGAACCACGGCGACGGGCCCCCACTTGACACCGGTCGTGCGTGAGATGCCCCCCGGGCCGGGCCGGGCGACCAGTGGGGTGTTGACCTGTGCCTTGAGGCGTCGGATGTGGTGGCTGACCGCCGGCTGGTTGTAGCCCAGGAGAGGGCGAAGACGATCTCCGACGCCCCGGCGGTATCGGTGGAGACGGTCTGGGCGCGGAGCACGGTCTGGTTGGCCATGGGCCCGTCGAGGGCGAACAGGCTGTCTCGTTGGGGCAGGGGATCAGGGTCTGGTGGAACGAGGCGTGAGTGTCGGCCATCCAGGTGTACAGGGTGGAGCCGCGTTGGCGGCCGAAGTAGCGGGGGTTGTAGCCGGCATGGATCGTCGACACCGGGATGACGAACCGCATCCCGTCGGCGGAGGCCATCTCGCCGCCTCCCCAGGCGTCACGGGCCAGGTCGAGCCCGGCTTGGAAGGCGAACAGCCGGGTGCTGGCCGCGGTGTGGGTGGCGGACCGGAAGTAGTTGTGGGCGGCCCAATTGAGCCGGTCACGGGTCAGCGGGGCGTAGTCCTCGTCGACGACGGGGCGAGGCCGACGTTGCAGGCGTCGGAGACGGCCCAGTCCTCGGGTCCGTGTCACCAGGGGCAAAGTAGCGACCCGGGCCATCACACCGGGAAGCGCTCGATGACCTTGTCGTAGCT
>JBBSHS010000013.1:0-42266 GCA_038232515.1 Acidimicrobiales bacterium | reverse complement strand
CTCGGAGGACCGAACGCGGAGCGCGGTCGACGAAGCCTTCGGTCGGGGTACGCCGGCCGGCCTCCACGCTGTCCCGGGTGAGCCTCGTTAGCTGGTCGTTAGCTGTCAGTGCGGGTCATCGCGTGCCGCCCCCTCTGCCGTCGCGTGCTGGCGCGTCCTCGAAAAAATTGAGGACTAATTGAGGACTAATTGAGGACTAATTGAGGACTAGAGGGGGACCGGAGAGGACAAACCCGCAGGTCAGGCGGGGGTAGTGACGGTGAGCCGGCCTGTAGGCGGGGTTCTGTGAGCGCCTCCCGGCGCCCGGTGGCCATCCATCTGTGCGGTCTACCTGAAGGCATCGGCCGGGCCAGCCGCCCTCTGTTCGACCTTGCTCCGGGTGGGGTTTGCCGAGCCGTCCGGGTCGCCCCGGACGCTGGTGCGCTCTTACCGCACCGTTGCACCCTTGCCTGTGCCTGCGGGTCTGCCCCTTCGGCCATCGGCGGTCTTCTCTCTGTGGCACTTTCCTGCGGATCACTCCGACTGGCCTCTCGCCAGCACCCTGCCCTGTGGAGCCCCGACCTTCCTCGACGCCGTCGATGCGGCGCCGCGACCACCCAGCCGACTCACCGTCGCCCACAGTCTGGCAGACGCCCGGCGGTGGCCGCAGACTCCTGCTGGGGGCTCAGGCCGACAAGGCCTCAGGATCGTGGGGAATGGCCGGTGGTGTCAGGGTCGGCTTCACCAACTCGGCCGCCTGGAGCCGGCGGGTATCACGGTCGACCGGGCCGGGACTACCCAGCTCACCCTCGGCCACCTCGGTATCGGCCAGCTTGCGGGCGGTGACCAGCACCCGGTTCTCCAGTGATCCCACGGTCGAGTTGTAGGCGTCGACGGCCCGATCGAGGGCCCGACCGGTGCGATCGAGGTGGTCGCCCATGGTGCCGAGGCGGCGGTACAGCTCGCGTCCGAGCTCGCACACGGTGCGGGCCTGTTCAGCCACCACCTCCTGGCGCCAGCCGAAGGCGATGGCCTGGAGCAGGCCGATGAGCGTGACCGGGGTGGCCGGCAGGACCCGCTTGGCGGCGGCGTACTCCAACAGGCCGGCGTCGGCCTCGAGAGCGGCGGCCAGGATGGGATCGCCGGGGATGAACATCACCACCAGGTCGGGTGTCGGGTCGAACTGCTCCCAATAGGCCTTGGCGGCCAGGGCGTCGACGTGGTTGCGGAGCTGTCGGGCGTGGTCCTTCAGGCGCAGCGACCGGGTGACGTCGTCGGCCGCCTCGGCGGCCTGGAGGTAGGCCAGCAGCGGGACCTTGGCGTCGACCACCACCTGCTTGCCCCCGGGCAGACGGACGATCAGGTCGGGGCGGACCCGGCCGCCGTCGGCGTGGGGGGCGCTCACCTGTTCGTCGAAGTCGCAGTGGCGGACCATGCCGGCCAACTCGACGACCCGACGGAGCTGCAGCTCGCCCCACCGGCCCCGCACCTGAGGAGTGCGCAGGGCGTTGACCAGGTTGCCGGTCTCGGCCCGCAACCGCTCCTGGGCCTCGCCCATGCCTCGCACCTGCTCGGCCAGTGTGGCCTCGGCCCGCTGGCGAGCGTGCTCGAGGTCCTGCATGCGGGCCTCGACCTTGATCAGTGTGTCGGTGATGGGCGCCACGAGGTGCTCGACGGCGGCGGAACGGGCGGCCAGGTCGCCGCTGGCCTCGCTACGGGCCGCAGCCATGGACTGCTCGGCCAAGGCCAGGAACGAGGCGTTGTTGCGCTCCAGGGCCTGGGCCGACAAGGCCGAGAACTGGTCGGCCAGCGCCTGCCTGGCCTGGTTGACCAAGGCCAACTTGTCGGCCATGGCGGTCCGCTCCCCCGCCAGCTCGGCCTCACGGGCGGCGAGCATGGCCTGCAGGCGGCCACAATCGGCGGAGACCTCGGCGGCGGCCCGCAGCGCATCGCCGCGTTCGGCCAGCGCTGTGCGGGTCGCACCCAGTTCGGCCTCGCGGCCGGCCAGCACGGCCCCCAGGCGGGCCGCTTCGGCCTGGGCGCGGCAAAGAGAGTCGGCGACCGCATCGGCGCGGACCTCGACCCGGGCCAGCTCGGCGCCCAGCGCGTCGGCCCGCGCCGTGGCGACGGCGGCGTCGCGGGAGGCGTCGGCGGCGGCGGTGCCGTCGACGTTGGCACCCCGACGCCCCCCGGCCAGCCATCCGAGCGCGCCGGCGACGCCGGCGACGACGACCACGAGGATGAAGGTGACGAACACACGTTCAACCCTACGGAGGGGGTGTGACGGTCGGGGTGGATGCCCGCTGACGCGGGGCTCGGACCGGCCCTGCGCGCATCGGGCCGGAGACGGTCAGGATGGGGACATGGACATCGACGAGGCCCGTTCCTTCCTGGGCCAGAACCACCGTGGGGTACTGGCCACCTACCGGTCGGACGGGTCACCCCAGCTGTCGCCGGTGGCCGCCGGCGTGGACGACATTGGCCGTGTGGTCATCTCGAGCCGGGAGACGGCCTACAAGGTGAAGAACCTGCGCCGCCGCCCGAGGGCCTCTTACTGCGGGTTCGAGGACGGTTTTTTCGGGCCGTGGGTGCAAGTCGACGGGACGGCGACCATAGTGTCGCTGCCGCACGCCATGGACGGCCTCGTGGCCTACTACCGCCAGGCGGTCGGTGAGCATCCCGACTGGGACGAGTACCGGGCGGCGATGGAACGCGAACAGCGCTGCCTCATTGCCATGGACGTGGAACGGGCCGGCCCGAACCGGTCGGGCTGAGGCTCATGGTTCGCCGACGGAGACGCTCACCCAGGTCCCAGGTCGACCCAGCGAGATTGGGTCGTGTGATGGCCTTCCGGGCCGAAATCCGACGCTGAAGGCCACGGGACGACCCAATCTCGCGGGGGCGGCGGCTCGCCGGCCGTCGATGTCCCACCCCATCGGTAGGGTCCACGGTGACATGGACGACGACTTCGACGGGGCCGGCGCGGCACCTGTGGGGCGGGTGCTCGGCACCGAGGACGCCACGCCGCTGGAGTTCTGGGTCGGCCTCGGGCCGGGACAGATGTTGCAGCTCGACGACGTCGTGGTGTGTGAGAGAGCCCTGCCGGCCGATTCGGGTGCCGTGCGCATCTACGGGGTGGTGACCCAGGTCAGGGCCCGCCACGTGGGCGCCCGCTACGACTCCGACGTGTGGGACATCGCCGACGGCGTGCTGCCCGCCGAGGTGGTCGAGGCCGCCCAGGTGAGCGCTACCCGCTTCGAGCCCGAGGTGTTCGTGCCGCCCCTGCCGGGTACGGCCGTGCGCAAGGCCGAAGGGGTCGAGCGCGACGAGGCGCTGTTCTTCGACGGCATGGAGCGCAAGCTGCCGGCCGGCCTCACCCGCGACGGCGAGCCGTTGTACGTCAACCTCGAGTTCGTCGACGGCTCCCGTGGTGCCCACGTCAACATCAGCGGCATCTCCGGCGTGGCCACCAAGACCACCTACGCCACCTTCCTGCTCCACAGCCTGTTCCAGTCGGGCCAGCTGGGCGACGACGCCCACAACACCAAAGCGCTGATCTTCAACGTCAAGGGAGAGGACCTGCTGTTCCTGGACAAGGCCAACCTCCGGCTCACCAAGGTCGACCGCGACAGGTACACCGCCCTCGGCCTGCCGGCCACGCCCTTCGCCAGCGTGGGCTTCTACGCACCGCCCCGCAGGGGCGACCCCGCCGCCGCTCCCGACGTGCAGGCCCGGACCTCCGGCGTGCGCAGCTTCTGGTGGACGCTGGCCGAGTTCTGCGAACACGAGCTGCTGCCGTTCCTGTTCGCCGACCCGGACGACGACCGCCAGCAGCTCACCATCGTCATCCAGAACGTGGCCGCCCGCCTGCGCGAGAAAGCCGTGGCCAGCGGGGACGGCGCCGTCAATATCGAAGGTCAGCCCGTCACCACGTTCGTCGAACTGAGCCGGCTCGTCGCCGACCGCCTCGACGACGAGGAGACACGGGGCGAATGGGCGGGCCGGGCCATCGGCGCCGGGACCACCGGCGCCTTCGTGCGCCGCCTGTTCGGCGCCGTCCCCCACGTCCGGGACCTCGTGCGCGGCGACGTGGCCAACCGCGACCACGGCGTAGAGCTCGGCGGCCAGCAGGTCACCGTGGTCGACATCCATAACCTGAACGACCGGGCCAAGCGGTTTGTCGTGGGCGTGACCATCCGCCGCATGTTCGACGAGAAGGAACGCCAGGGGCGGGCCCGGCCCCTGCAGTTCCTGGTGCTCGACGAGCTGAACAAGTACGCCCCCCGACAGGGCTACAGCCCCATCAAGGAGATCCTGCTCGACGTGGCCGAGCGGGGCCGCAGCCTCGGCATCGTCCTCATCGGCGCCCAGCAGACGGCCAGCGAGGTGGAGCGCCGCATCATCGCCAACTCGTCGGTCCGGGTCGTCGGTCGGCTCGACGCCGCCGAAGCGGCCCGCGAGGAGTACGGCTTTCTTCCCACCATCCAACGCCAGCGGGCCACCATCTTGAAGCCGGGCTCGATGATCATCAGCCAACCTGAGCTGCCCGTCCCGTTGGTGGCGCAGTTCCCGTTCCCGGCCTGGGCCACCCGCTCGGCCGAGGCCGCCCCCGAAACCTCCAGCCTGCTGGCGCGCTTCTTGAGCCCATGAAACTGCTGCACACCTCCGACTGGCACGTGGGCCGCACAATCCGTGGTCGCGACCGCTCCGGCGAGCACCAGGCCGTGCTGGCCGAGATCGCCGCCATCGCCGCCGACCAGGCGGTCGACGTCGTGCTCGTCACCGGCGACCTGTTCGACACGGCCGCGCCGACGCCCGAGTCCGAACGCATCGTCTACCGGGCCCTGCTCGACCTCGAGGCCACGGCCACGGTGGTGGTCATCGCCGGCAACCACGACAACGAGCGACGCCTCCAGGCCATCGAGCCCCTGCTGCAGCGGGGTCGGATCATCACCTCGGCCCGCTTCGCGCTGCCTCCGGAGGGCGTGGCCGAGATCCGGACGGCGACGGGCGAGGAGGTGCAGATCGCCCTCCTGCCCTTCATGTCCCAGCGCACCGCGCTGCGGGCCGACGAGCTGATGGCCCAGGATGCGTCCGACCACGTGCAGGCCTACGCCGCGACCATCGAAGACGCCGTCGCGCGGCTGAGCGCGGCGTTCCGGCCCGGTGCCGTGCACGTCATCGCCGCCCACCTGTTCGCCCACGGCGGCCTGGTGGGCGGCAGCGAGCGCCTGGCCCACACCGTCATGGGCTACGCCGTGTCGCCCCATGTGTTCCCGCCGTCGGCCCACTACGTCGCCCTCGGTCACCTCCACCGGCCGCAGTCCGTGGGCCCGGCCTTCGTCCGCTATGCCGGCTCGCCCCTCCAGCTCGACTTCGGTGAGGCCGGAGAGACCAAGTCGGTGACGGTTGTCCAGGCGTCGCCGTCGGCTCCGGCCCACACCACCCAGGTCCCGCTCACGTCCGGCCGCCGCCTGCGGGTGGTGCAAGGCACGATGGCCCAGCTGCAGGCGCTGGCTGACGGCGGGGGCACCGGCGACGACCACCTCAAGATCGTGGTGCGCGAGCCGGCCCGCGCCGGCCTGGCCGATGACGTCCGTGTCCTGTTCGAGCACTGCGTCGACGTCGTCGTCGAGGCGCCACCCGCATCGGGCCAGTCCAGGGCCCGTCCGACGCGTCGGGGCCAGGCACCCACCGAGCTGCTGCACGCCTATCTGCAGGCCCATGACGTCGACGACGCCCGGCTCGAGGCACTCTTCGCCGGCCTCTTCGAGGAGGCGACGAGCGATGGGTGACGCCGCCGACGAGCCCTTGGGGCACGTGCCGACGGGAGTGGGTAAGCGTGGCCCGACCGATGGTGGCGAACTGACCGAGGTGGCAGGTGCGGCCTGAACGGCTGGAGCTCGAGGGTTTCACCGCCTTCCGGGAGCGCACGGTCGTCGATTTCGCGGGTGCCGACCTGTTCGCCCTCGCCGGGCCCACCGGCGCCGGAAAGTCAAGCGTGGTCGACGCCATCTGCTTCGCGTTGTACGGGAGCGTTCCCCGCTACGACCACGTCGGGCTGGTGGCACCCATCGTCTCGGTGGGCAGGGCGCAGGCCAAGGTGCGCCTTGACTTCTCCGTCGGCGGTCGGCGGTACACAGCGGTGCGCGTCGTGCGCCGCACGCCCAAGGGCGCCACCACCAAGGAGGCCCGGCTCGAGCAGGGCGACGAGCTGGTGGCCGGTGATGCCGCCGCCGTCACCGCCGCCGTGGAGGAGTTGCTCGGCCTCGGATTCGAGGAGCTGTGCAAATGCGTGGTCCTGCCCCAGGGAGCCTTTGCCCGGTTCCTGCACGACAAGCCCAAGGACCGCCAGGACCTCCTGGTCGGGCTGCTCGACCTGGGCGTCTACGGCCAGGTCCGCGAGCGGGCCGTGCTGCGCCAGCGCCGGGCCGAGGAGCGGGTCAGCTCCATCGCCGAACGGCTGGCCGGCGACCTGGCCGGGGCCAGCGACGACTCCGTCCAGGCCGCTCAGGACCGGGTGCAGGCCCTGGCAGTGCTGGCCGAGCGGGTCCGCGCCACCGAGCCGGCCATCCAGGGGGCCCGGGCGGCACAAGCCGCAGCCGCAGCGGAGGCATCCCAAGCGGCGATGCGGGCCGACCGGCTGGCCGCCCTACGAGTCCCCGACGACGCCTTTGGGCTGGCCGCCCAGGCGGCCAGCGGCGAGGCCGCGGTCCGGGCCGCCGAGGCGGAGGAGGAGGCCGCTCGGGCGATCGTCGATGCTGGCGAGAAGGCGCTGGCCGAGATGGGTGAGCGAACCGCCATCGAACGTGCGCTGGCCGATCATGAGGAGCATGACCGCCTCCTCGGGCGGCGCCCGGCGTTGGTCGCCGGCCGCCACCAGGCCAGAGGCGATGCCGAGGGGTGCGACCTGGACCTCACGGCGGCGGTCGGGCGGCTCGACGAGGCGGTCGCCCATCTGGAGGCGGCCCGCCAGTCGAACCGGGCTGCGGCTCTGCACGACGACCTCACGCCGGGTGCGCCGTGTCCCGTCTGCCGCCAGACGGTCGCCGTGGTGCCACCCCGGCAGGCACCCGAGCAACTCGAGCTGGCGCAGGCCGCCGAGCGGGCCGGCCGCCAGCAGCTGGCCACGGCCGAGCACCTGGCCCACACGGCGGCCCAGCGGGCCATCAAGGCCGACGCCGCCCTCGAGGCCCACGATGTGCGGATCGCCGAAGTGGCGTCCCGTCTCGTCGGTGCGCCGGAGCCATCAGCGTTGCGGGTCTGCGTGGCTGCGGTGGCCGCCGCCGAGAGAAGGGTGACGGTCGCCAGGGCGGCCGACCGTGAGGGGCGCGAGCAGACCAAGAGGGCACGGGCGCAGCTCGCGGCCGCACGGGCCGCCGGCGACCGCGGCTGGCGGCAGTTCGACGCCGCTCGTGACGGCGTGGCCGGGCTGGAGCCACCGCCGCCCGGTCGAGCCGACCTGGGCGCCGACTGGCAGCTCCTGGTGGCCTGGGCCGCCAGCCGGGGGCCGGCCGAGCGGCGCCTGGCCGACGAGGCGCAGGCGCAGGCCGAGGCGGCCGCCGCCCAGGTTGCCGGCGTCCTCGACGGTCTGGGCGCCGAGCTGACCAGCGCCGGCCTGGCCCTGCCCGAGGCCGCCACCGGCGCGTCCAGGCGGTCGACGGGGGCGACGGCGTCCGTGGGTTGGTCGGCCGGAGAGGTGGTGGCGGCCGCCCGGGCCACGGCGCAGTCCGAGGCGGGCAGGTTGGCCACCGCCCTCGAGCAGGCCGTGGCCCTGCGGGCCGAGCAGGAGACCTCCCAGGAGGTCGTGGCCGTGGCCCGCACCCTGGCCCTGCACCTCAGGGCCGACCGTTTCGAGAAGTGGCTGCTGGACGAGGCGCTGCAAGATCTGGTCGACGGGGCCACCGGTAGCCTCTATGGGCTGTCGGGCGGTGCCTACTCGCTGTGCCTCGACGACCGGCGTGAGTTTGCGGTGGTCGACCATCGCAACGCCGACGAGCGACGCCCGGTGCGCACCCTGTCGGGCGGCGAGACGTTCCTGGCGTCACTGGCACTGGCGCTCGCCCTGGCCGACCGGGTGGCGGCCCTGGCCACCGGCGGGGGCGCCCGCCTCGAGTCGTTGTTCCTGGACGAGGGCTTCGGGACGCTCGATCCCCAGACCCTCGACACGGTGGCCGCAGCCATCGAGCAGCTTCAGGCCGGCGGCCGCATGGTCGGCGTCATCACCCACGTGCGCGACCTGGCCGAGCGCGTGCCCGTGCGCTTCGAGGTCAGCCGCGGCCCCGGTGGCTCCACCGTCGAGCGGGTGCTGGCGTGACCGCCGTTCCCAGAGTCGGCGGTGAAGCATCCGTTGGCCACGGACGGGTCCGGCACCGGCGCCCGGCGACGGCGTGAGCACCTGATGCGGTTCGTCGTCGAGGCCTGGGCGCCCGAGTACGGGGCACCACTGGACGGCGAGGAGCTGACCGCCGCCCGGGCCGAGGTCGACGTCGGCGTCGAGGTGCGGGCCGACCAGTGGGCGCCCCGGACACCTCCGCCCGTGACGCGTCGGCCGGCCGCCATCGTCTTCACCGACGGGGTGCGCCGTATCGACGCCCGCGTCTGGCTCACCGGCGACGGCGGCCGGGCCCGCCCCGGCATCTGTGCGTCGTTCGCGGCCGGCGCGGTGCGGTGCGATGACCGGGCTGTCGTGGTGGCGGCCAGCGTCGGGCGAGGCCTGTTCACGGCAGCCGGAGACGCTCAGACCATCGACACGGGCCACGGCCCCTACCCGGTCCAGGCCGTCGCCGGTGAGAGCCCGGAGGCTCTGAGCATCGGCCTCCAGCAGCGCATGGGCGCCCTCGAGATCGTTGTGGCCCACGGCCAGGCCGGCGGGGCCGACCTCGTCGTCGTCGACGGTCCCCTGCGCACGGTGGGCCCGTACCCGCCCGGCACCGTCGGCTACGTCAAGACCCACGCCACCCGCTACCTGCCCGAGGGGCTGGACGACATCATCGGCGAGCTCACCGCCGGCCAGCGCACGCCGTTGTTCTGCTTGACGGTGCCGCTGCAGACCAAGTGGTCCTGGTACCTGCGCCTGCCCGGGGCCACCGGGCACCCGTGGGCGGGCGTCGTGCGCTGCGAGGCGGCGGCCGACCTCCCGGCTGCCGACGCCGTCGCCCTGGCCGATACCACCGCCGCCGTACTGCCCCGCTTCGCCTCTCAGGGCCACAAAGATCCACGGGCGCCGCAGAACCTCGTGCCCATAGGTGGGCTCGAGCGCCGCCTGCGCCACGTCATGGGCGATGCCAACCTGCTGTTCCGGGCCCTGGCCCGGGCCCAGCACGCGGGGAGTGGGCCTTGAACCGTTCCGGCCAAGATGTGGCCGGCAAGGGCCCACGGTCATCCCATCGCGTAGCCTTTCCACATGCCCCGCCCCATCTGGTCCGGCGCCATCAGCTTCGGGCTGGTGAACGTCCCGGTGAAGCTCACCACCGCACAGAGCCAGAAGGACATCCGCTTCAACCAGTTGGACGGGAGCGACAACACCCGCATCCAACAGAAGCGGGTGCGCCCCGACACCGGAGAGGAGGTCCCCTACGAGCGGCTGGTCAAAGGCTACGAGCTCAGTCCCAACCACTACGTGGTGATCCAGCCCGACGAGCTCGAGGGGCTGGACTCCAAGGCCACCCACACGATCGAGATCGAGGAGTTCGTCGATCTCGACGACATCGACCCGCTGTACTTCGAGCGGGGGTACTACCTCGTCCCCGACAAAGGTGCGGCCAAGCCGTACACCCTGCTGGTGCGGGCCATGGCCGCCAGCAACAAGGTGGCCATCGCCCGGTTCGTGATGCGCACTAAGCAGTACCTGGCCGCCGTCCGGGCCAAGGATGACGTCCTGGTGCTGTCGACCATGCTCTACGGCGACGAGGTGGTGCCGACCGAGAGCCTCGACGGCCTTCCCGGCGACGACATCCAGGTGTCCGAGCGTGAGGTGAAGATGGCCGAGCAGCTGATCGAGAGCCTGGCCGCCGAGTTCGACCCCGAGCGCTACCACGACGAGTACCGGGAGAAGGTTCTGGCCCTCATCGAGGCCAAGGCCGAGGGCGAGGACGTGGTGGTGTCGACCGAGCCCGAACAGCCGACCAAGGTGGTCGACCTGATGGCCGCCCTGGAGGCCAGCCTGGCCGCGGCCAAGGCCGGTCGCGAGGGCAAGGACGGCGGCTCCAGCCAGGCCCGCTCCGCGTAGGACTTGGCGGACCACGCCCGGCCATGCGCTGCGACCTGGTCCTCGAAGGCGGAGGAGTCCGCGGCATCGGTCTGGTCGGTGCCATCGAGGTCCTGGAGGAGCGGGGCCTGGAGGTGCAACGGGTAGCCGGTACGTCGGCCGGTGCGGTGGTGGGCTCGCTACTGGCGGCGGGCATGCCCACGGCACAGATGGTGGAGGTGATGCGCCAGGTCGACTACCGGCGCTTCGCCGACGAGAGCGGCCTGGACCACCTGGGCACGTTGGGCAGGGCGCTGCACCTGGTGGCCAAGGAGGGGATCTACAAGGGCCGCTATCTCGAGCAGTGGCTCAGCGGGCTGCTCGAGCCGCTCGGCGTACGGACCTTCGAGGACCTGCGCTACGACGATCCCGGAGCGTCGCCTGCGCCCGGTCCGGCATCCCGCCTGGTGGTCACCGCTTCGGACGTCACCCGTGGCCGTCTGCTGCTGTTGCCGTGGGACTACTCACGCTTCGCCCTGCCGGCGGCCACCCAGTCGGTGGTGTCGGCGGTGCGGGCCTCCTCCTCAATCCCGCTGTTCTACGAGCCGGTCACGCTGAAGGACGAAAGCGGGACCGGAGAGCCGTCGGTGCTGCTGGACGGCGGCCTGCTCTCGAACTACCCGATCACCGTCTTCGACCGGAGCGACGGCCGGCCGGGGCGGTGGCCCACCATCGGCATCAAGTTGTCGGCCCGGGAGACGCCTCAGCAGGTCGAGACAGACGTCCACAACACCTTCGAACTGGCCAAGGCGGTGTTGTCGACCCTCGTCAACTTCTACGACCGGCTGCACCTGGACGACCCGGCGGTGGTGGCCCGCACGATCTTCGTCGACGCCGGCAGCGTCAGCGCCGTCGACTTCGGCATCGACGCGGCGGCACGGGAGGCGCTGTACCAGAGCGGGCGCGAGGCCGCCCACAAGTTCCTCTCCACGTGGTCCTGGGACCCGGCGTCGGACGCCTCGCCGCCGTAGGGGAACGATGTGCGCACGGTGACGACGGGCACCGTGCCGGTAGGCTGGCCTCGACATATCCGGTCCGGCGGTCCATCCGGCCGTAGCCTGGGGCCCCATGGAGCTGTGGCACAACCCCAGGTGCTCGAAGAGCCGTGCGGCCAAGGCGCTGCTGGACGAGCGGGGTGTCGCCTACGTCGAGCGCAACTACTTCGATGACCCGCCGACGCTCGACGAGCTCGACCAGGTCCTGACGGCGCTCGGCCTCGAGCCGTGGGAGGTCGCCCGCCTGCACGAACCCGTCGCCGCCGAGCTCGGCATGAAGGCGTGGCCCCACGATGATCGGCTCCGGTGGCTCGGGGCGATGGTGGCCCATCCCATCCTCATCGAGCGGCCGATCCTGGTGGCCGACGACGGTCGGGCGCGCCTGGGCCGTCCGCCCGAGGCGTTCGAGGTGCTGCTGCAGGGCAGCTGAGGGCGCCCCAGCCGCCTCGGCGGGTCAGGGCAGAGCGGGGATGCGGTCGTTGGCCACTTTGGCGCAGGTACCCAGATGGTTCATGGCCAGGCGACGGCGCCCAGAGGAGATGTCAGACCCAGGCCACCTGGGTTGAGGATGCCCGTTGGATCGAGGGCGGCCTTGACCGCGGTCAGCACCGTGAAGGCCGGCCCGAGGGTGGCGGCCAGGTACCGGGCACGGTTGAGGCCCACGCCGTGATGGTGCGAGAGCGTCCCGCCGTGGGCCAGCGAGGCACCCACGATGGCGTCCCAGACGTCGGTGTAGAAGGCGTCGCCGCCGTCCAGCCCGCCTCCCGGCGCACCCGCGAACGTGAAGTACAAGCACGCCCCTTCGGCGTAGGCGTGGCTCTGGTGGACCGACACGGCGAAGGCCCCCGCAGCGGTGGCGGCGGCACAGGCGTCGGCGTGGATGGCGGGGAGCGCAGACCACCGTCCGGCGATCTCGCAGGTGTCGACGACCAGGCCGGCGTCGATGGCCCGGCCCAGGGCGCTCACGTCGTTGCGGTGCTCGAGCCAGCCACCCACCAACACGTCGCCGTCGAGGACGATTACGTCGTGGCTGTCACACACCTCATCCACAATGGCCAACGTGGCGTCGACCAGTGCCGGTTCCCCTTCGTCCAGCACCAGCAGCACACACCGGTCACCATCTGCGCCATACGCCTTGGACTCACGCCCGTCGTACAGGCGCAGCACGGCGGGCGTGGCCCCGCGTCGCAGGATCCGCCTGCAGGCATCGAGACCTTCGCCGAAGCTGGCGAACGACCACGCGCCCCGTCGCTCGGCGGCGGCCAGGGGATGGATTCGCATCGACACCTCGGTGATGATGCCGAGGGTGCCCTCCGAGCCCACGAACAGCTGGGTCAGGTCGGGGCCGGCCGCCTCCCGGGGCCCACGCCCACCCGTCCGGACCACCAGGCCATCGGCCAGCACCACCTCAAGGCCCACCACCATGTCCTCGGCCTTGCCATACCGGGTGGAGTACTGCCCGGCGCCCCGGCAGGCGGCCCAACCACCGACGGATGACAGCTCTATCGACTGGGGCCAGTGGCCGGCGCTGAAGCCCTCGGTGCGGAGAGACTTCTCGAAGGCCAGGCCGTTCATGCCGGCGCGGGCGGTGGCAACGAGGTCCAGATCGGCCACGCCGACAAGGCCGTCGAGGCCCCGCAGGTCGAGGGCGACGCCGCCGAGCTTGGGGATGGAGCCACCGCACACCCCCGAACGCCCGGCCGCAGCCGTCACCGGGATGCAGGCCTCGTGGCACAGGACCATGACGGCGGCCACCTCGGCGGTGGAGGTGGGCCGGGCCACCGCCGCCGGCAGCGCCGGCACCTGGCCCTGGCGGGCCCATGTGAAGGCCAGCGGCCACCAGTCGCGGCCCGCTTCCGCCCGCTGTCGGTCATCGGTGTCCACCACCGGACAAGCCGAGCGCAGGCGGCTCAGGACCGGGTCGGGCACCCCCACGGTGGACGACCCGAGCCGGGCCGTCGGCGGACCGGGCGCCACATCGACGGGAAGCGGTGGGTACCGGGTCACCCGTCGGCGCCGGCACTGCTGGCCGGCCCGGCTGCGCCGGCCGGTTCCCCGGGACCAGTCAACCCGGCGGCGGCCCGCTCTCGTTCGACCAGCCGGTGGTAGGCGGACACCTGGGCCGCGGTTTCGTCGGCGGACCAGTGCAGGTCGCCGGCCAGCAGGCCGGCCACCTCGGTGGCCGCCTCCGCCGAGGCGTCGCGTGCCAGCACGAGGGCACGCGTGCGGCGGGCCAGGACGTCGGTCAGCGTCGTGGCCATCTCGTAGCGGGCGGCGTACACCGCCTCGGCCCGCAGGTAGCCCAGCCCCGGCACCAACGGTCGCCCGAGGCCAGGGTCGGCGTCGACCATGGCCTCGATCGCCCCCGATTCGGTGCCGTAGCGTCCGAACAGGTGCCGATCACAGTGGGGCCCGGGGCCGTGGCCGGCGCCTCGCAGCGGCAGGTCCTTGGTGGGCGAGCGACGGCTGCCCTTGCCCAGCCGCTTCACCACGACATCCACCGTGCCCGCCGCCATCTTGCGGTAGGTCGTGAGCTTGCCGCCCGTGACGGTGACCAGGCCGCTGTCGGAGACCTGCACGCGGTGCCGGCGCGACAGATCGGCGGAGCGCTCGCTCACACCCGCGTCCTTGACCAACGGCCGCAACCCGACCCACGACCCGACCACGTCGTCGGCTGACAGTGGTGAGGTGACCCACGCATTGACGGCGTCGAGCACGTACCCGACGTCCTCAGGCGTGCACTCGGGATGGTCGAGGGGGCCGTGGTAATCCGTGTCGGTGGTGCCCAGGTAGGTGAAGCGGGCGGCTTCGTCCTCGTCAACGGCACCGCCCTGGTCGGCGGCCCACGGCACGACGAAGATCGAACGCCGGTCTGCGGGCACGGTCAGGACGGCGGCGATGTCGCAGGGCAGCTTGGCCGCTGGCACCGTGAGGTGGATGCCCTTGGCCGGCCGTATCGACGGTGTCCGACCCGGCGCATCGAGGTCGCCGACCTCGTCAGCCCACACCCCCGTGGCATTGACGACGACCTCGGCCCGCACCTCCAGGCCGTCACAGCCGGCGCCGGACAGCACGGCCCCGCACAGTTGGCCGGTGGGGTGGCGCAGCAGTCCGGTCACGCCGGCGTGGTTGGCCGCCACCGCCCCGTGGTCCAGCACCGCCGTACGGACCACCTCGAGGGTCAGCCGGGCGTCGTCGGCCTGAGCGTCGTAGTACACCAGGGCGTCGACCAGGCGGCTGGTATCGAGGGTGGGCAGGTGGGCGAGCGCCTCGTCTTTGGAGATGCGCCGGTGCCGGTGGCCGATGCGCAGCCCGCCCGTCAGGTCGTACATCCACAGCGCCGTGGAGATGGCGCGCCCGTACGCCTTTTTCGTGCGCCTGGCGACGTTGGCGACGTTGTCGCCGGCGTCAGCCTTGCCGAAGACTGGGATCAGGAAGGGCAGGGGCCGCACCAGGTGCGGGGCGTTGTGCAGGAGCCGCTGGCGCTCGGCCAGGTTCTCGTAGACGAGCAGGTACTCCCGCTGCTGGAGGTATCTCAGTCCCCCGTGCACCAGCTTGGAGGATTTGGACGAAGTGCCCGAAGCGAAGTCGTCCCGTTCCACCAATGCCACCGACAGCCCTCGAGCGGCGGCGTCGAGGGCCACCCCGGCACCGGTGATGCCGCCGCCGATTACGAGCACGTCGAAGGTGTGCTCGGCCATCCGGGCAAGGGCCTCGTCCCGCCCGAACGAGGTCACGGCCGACCCGTCACCGGCATGCGCTGGCCCGGGCCACGGATGGACCTTACCGCCGGCATGCTGGATTCGTTTGCCGTGGCCGGCGACCCTTTCGACAGTGCAACCGTCTGGACGTGCGGGGCGTCCGGTTGGTAGAAAGCGGTATACGTACACGGGCATGTGACCTCCCGCACGCTTCGCAGTGGAAAGACCGTTGATGAAGACCCAGACCTGGCGAGAGAAAGCTGCCTGCCGAGGCATAGACCCCGACGTCTTCTACCCGGTATCGGAGGAGGAGGCCGACGAGCCAAAGGCCATCTGCGCCGCCTGCCCGGTGCGCGAGATGTGCCTCGAGCACGCGCTGGTCAGCCGCGAGCGCGACGGCGTCTGGGGCGGCTGCACCGAGCGCGACCGTCGCCGCATCGTCCGCCAGCGGCGCAAGTCGGCATAGCCGGCAGTACCGCCGATAACGTCCCGGCCATGGCCGTGACGATCGAGGAGCTGGGCGGCTGGGCGGCCATACTCCACCGGCTCACCGAGCTACAGGCGCTCACCGCGGCCGAAGCGGCGGCGGCTCTGGGCGACGTGCTCGCCGGGAACGCCACGTCGGCCCAGATCGCCGGTTTCATCGTCGCCCTGCGCATGAAGGGTGAGACGGTGGAGGAGATGAGCGGGCTGGTCCGGGCCATGCTCGACACCGCCGAGCCGGTCGTACTGAGCGGCGACCTGCAGGACCGGGCCGTCGACGTCGTGGGCACGGGCGGCGATCGCAGTTCCAGCATCAACGTTTCCACCCTGGCCGCCTTCGTCGTGGCCGGTGCCGGCGTACCGGTGGTCAAACACGGGAACCGGGCCGCGTCTTCGACAACCGGGGCGGCCGACGTGCTGGAGGCGCTCGGGGTCCGCATCGATGTCGGGGCCGAGGGCATCGCCGCCTGCGTCGAGCAGGCCGGGATGGCGTTCTGCTTCGCCCCCCGCTTCTACTCGGCCATGCGCCACGCCGGGCCGGTCCGGCGGGAGCTGGCCGTTCCGACCGTCTTCAACTTTCTTGGGCCGCTCGCCAATCCGGCGCGGGTGCGGCGCCAGGTGGTGGGTGTCAGTGACCCGCGCATGGCCGGGCGCATGGTCGGAGTGCTGGCCGCCAACGGCTCGGTCCGCTCGCTGGTCGTCCATGGCGACGACGGTCTCGACGAGCTCACCACCACCACGACCTCGACCGTGCTCGACCACGAGGCTGGCCGACCGGTGCGCACCTACTCGGTCGACCCCACCGAGCTCGGCCTGAAGCTGGCCCGCCCCGCCGATCTGCGGGGCGGCACGGCCTCGGTCAATGCCGGGCTGGCCCGGTCCGTGCTGGCCGGGGAGCGCGGTCCCCACCGCGACATCGTGGTGCTCAACGCGGCGGCCGGGCTGGTCGTGGCCGGGGTGGCTGGCGACCTGGCGGACGGCTTGGCCCAGGCCCAGCGCAGCATCGACTCACAGGCCGCGGCCGCCGCCCTGGAGGCCTTGATCAAGGCCTCCAACACCGTGGCCGACTGACGACGAAGCGGCCCAGGCGCCCTTATCGGGCCCAGTTGCTGCCCGGCGGGGGCGGAACGCTCCGGCCGACGGGTGCGGGCTGGACCTCCGGCTTGCCGTGCACCGGCCACCAGGGCGTGCCGTCGGCCGGGAGCAGGGCCGGCGGGCCGAGGGCGTCGACCTCGGCCCGGGCCTCGGCGGCGATGCGGTGGACCTCGTCGAGTGCCTCTTCCATGAGGTGCACCCGTTCAGCCAGCGGTTGAGCGCCGAGCGGCACCTGGGCCGAAAAGTGCCCCGTCAGGATGGTGATCCGCATGGCGAGGGTCTCCAGCTCCTTGACGGAGTGGTCGAGTTGGTAGAGCCGGCGTACACGGTCGCTGGTGGGGAAGCGGGTGGCGAGGACGATCTGGTCGTCGAGGGCGCAGGCCTGCCGTTCGAGGTCGATGGCCAGGTCGACCATCTGCGCACCGGTGCCGCCGGCCGCCGCCTGCGCCGCCCGGGCGGCGGCGGCCACGCGCTGGAGACGGCGGTGCGAGCGGGCGGCATGGCTCATCGACCACAACCACAGCATCGGTGCCTGCGTCGGCTGGTCGGGGCTGACGCGGTTGCGGCGGGCCAGCGAGCGGAGCTTCAGCACCAGCGCCAGGGCGACGCCACCGACGACGGCCACAGCCACCAGGACCACGGCGAGAAGTAACTCAGCCAACACGTGCATCGGCTACCAGGCTATGCCAGCCCGGCCGCCAACCGGCCTGTGCTCACGCTCCGAGGTCCCACATCGCCTCCAGGTCCGAACGGCTGAAGGCCTGGAAGGCGACCAGGGTCCGGGTGTGGAGGATGCCGGGCAGCCCGGCGATGCGCCGGGTGACCACATCGGCCAGTTGGTCGTGGTGGCGGACGCGGACGATGGCGACCAGGTCGGCCTCACCGGCCACGGAGTAGGCCTCCGCCACCCCTTCCACACCGGCCAGCTCGTCGGCCAGCTCGGAGATCCGGTCGGGCTGGGCGTCGATGAGGACGAAGGCGGTCTGCACGCCGGCGAAGCCTATGACCGCACCGGTGGTGGAGGCGGCCCGGCCCAGAAGGCCCGTACGCTGAGGTCGTGACCCGATACCGCTGCGGTGCCTGCGGCAACCTCACCCGCTTCGACGTCACCTACACCCGGACCACTCGGGCCTTCCACCACTACACCGTGGGTGGCGAACTGGCTGTCGAGGGCGAAGACGTCCTGGCCGAGTCGGTCGACGAGGTGTCGTGTCGGTGGTGCGGCTCCGGTCGTGCCGTCGAGGCGCAGAGGCAGGCCGAGGTCTGACATTGGAGCGAACCGGTGAGGCAGCCGGGACCGTGCCCGGCTCGACCCGTCCTCACCGCCACCGAGGCGGCCCCGGGCCGGGCCGTGGACCAGGCTGACCGGGAGGGCGAGCCGGCAGCCACCGGCACGCTCGTTGTCACAGGGTGGGGAGAGCATGGGGAATGACCACATCGTTTGCCATCTCGTGTGACGACTGCGCCGGGCGGGGCACCGACCTGTGCGACGACTGCGTCGTCATGTACCTGTGCCGGCGGGATCCTTCCGACGCCGTGATCATCGACGCCGGCGAGGCGAGGGAACTGCGACTGTTGGCCGAACAGGGCCTGGTTCCCCGCCTGCGGCATCGCCGCCGTGACGCGTCGTAGACTGCCGTAACGCCTCGTAGCGGAAGAGGCTCCGCGAATCGGGCTCTGCCGGCTGCTACGTTCCCGATTCACCCGGCGGAGCGCAGGGAGTGTACGTGCAACAGCTGTACCTGGTTGGTTTCACCGCCGACCTGGAGGGCCTGATCTTCAGCCTCAGGAGGAGTGCAAAGTCAGGCGCGTACATCCTTCCACTCGAGGACGACCTGATGGCCCGCATCGAAGAGATGCAGCGGCTGCGGGGCGGAGGTACCTCCCAGGCGGTGCCGAGGGCGGCTCCGGTAGCGGCGGCGGCCGCCAATCGGGAGCGCTCCAGGTCCAACAGCGCTCTGTCGGTTCGAGAGATCCAAGCGCGATTGCGGGCCGGACACAGCGCGGCCGAAGTGGCCGAGCAGGCGGGGGTCGACGAGGACTGGATCGGGCGGTTCGCGCCGCCGGTTCGAGCCGAGCAGGCTCGGGTTGTAGAGACCGCACTTCCGCTGGTGTTCTCCACGTCCCGACGGGGCCCGTCGGCCCACCCCCTGGGCCAGTCAGTGCGGTGGAACCTGGCCGACCGCACCGTGCTGATGGACGACGAAGCCTTCCTGGCCTCCTGGTCGGCCTTCCAGTTGACCCCGGGACGCTGGGTGGTCCGCTTCGAATACGCCTCGCGGGGACGCGGCCAAGTCGCAGAGTGGGAGATCGACGTCAACTCCGACGAGCTGGTCCCGCGCAATCGACTGGCCCGCGATCTCGGCTTCGTCGAGCCCGGCGTAAGGACGCACGTCCAGGACGAGGACGTGGCGCCCCCTCGCCCATTGGTACCGGCACGGCAGCAGGCGTGGGTTCGTACTTCGGCTGTCGCCGGTTCGATCGCCGCCAGGAACGAGGCCGGCCCGCGGTCCCGACAGCTTGAGCAGCACGACGACGAGGCCGAGGGCTCCGAACCGGCCGTCCGGGCCCCGGTGACCAAGAAAGCCACTGCGGCCAAGAAGGGCAGTCGGGCCCGGTCCATCACTGCGGCGAAGTCCACCACTACGGCCAAGAAGGCCACTGCGGCCAAGAAGGCCAGTCGGGCCAAGTCCGCTAGTCAAGCCAAGCCCGCCACTGCGGCGAAGTCCGTCACTGCCAGGTCCGCCACTGCGGCCAAGAAGGCCAGTCGGGCCAAGCCCGTCACTGTGGCCAAGGGTGGCCGTCCGGCCAAGTCCGTCACTGCGGCCAAGATCGTCGGTCCGGCCAAGGGCGGTCGTCCGGCCAAGAGCGTCGGTCCGGCCCAGATCGTCGGTCCGGCGCAGGCCGGCCGCTCGGCCAGGGCTTACGGCGAAGGGGCAGCCGGGAAGTCGTCAGGCCGACCACCGGCTCGCCGGTCGCAGTCGACCAGCCGACCGGTCCCCACGTCGCTGGCTGCGACTGTCGACGCCACCAGCAGCCGAACCGGCGCCCAGGCGGGCAAGCCTGGGGGTGTCCCCGTGGCCGAACAGGCGGTACAGGACCGGCGGCCCGATGCGGCCACGCCGGCTGCGGCCATGGAGGCGCCTGCCCGTACGCCGGCCCGCCATGCACCCAAGTCGTCCACGCCGCGGCCCATCGCGGCCCCGCCCATGCCGACCTCGCGGCCGACCGGGATGGAGCCCGGGTCGGGGGCCAAGGCCCCGCCGGTGCCGCCCACCGGCGCAGAGCCGGCGGTGGCCAGCGGCGCCAAGGCTCAGGGAGTGCCTTCCCGCCCGAGGCCGACGGCTGCTGCCAAGGGGGATGTCCCCGGCCCAGCCACCAACGAGCACCGGACGCGACCGGAGCGGCCCGTACCGCCGGGTTCCGGTGCGGAGGCGCGGCCCACGGGTTCGGCCCCACCCAGAGCGACGCCGCCACAGCCGGCCACCGACCTTGCCGCAGCATTGGCGAAGGCGACCAACGGCACCCCGAGGTCGGCCGGTGTGCGTCGGCTCGGGCCTCAACCGCAGGACGGGACCGAACGACCGAAGCGCAACTCGCTCGACGGTCCGGCCGACGTCGCTGCGGCGCCGGCCGGCCGACTCCAACCGCCCCATGTGGTGCAGCCCTCCGCTCCCGGGTCGGCGCCGGCCCGGCAGACCTCGCCGCCGGTGGTGGTGCCCCGTCGCATCGGCCGGGTCGTGACGCCGCCGGCAGGAAGGCGGGCCGAGCCGCCCGGGGCAAGGCCGTCCGAGCCGCCGGCGGGCGCCGATTCGGCGGCCAAGCCGCAGGACCAGGCGGCGGCGCAGGAGCGACGGAGCACTCCGGTGCTCGTCATCCGGGCTCCGAGGGCCTCTTCGCCCCCTCCGGCCGGGTAGCACGGCGCCGGTCGCAGGGCGCGGCTCCGGCGCGGCCCCATGCCCCATCTGCTCGTTACCAACGACTTCCCGCCCAAGGTGGGTGGGATCCAGTCCTACCTGTGGGAGCTGTGGCGGAGGCTGCCGCCGGGCACGGCCGCCGTGCTCACCACGCCGCACCCCGAGGCGGCCGGCTTCGACGCGGCCCAGCCTCTACCGGTGAGGCGGACGCCGGAGCGACTGCTGTTGCCGACGGGCTCGCTGGCCCGTCGCATCGACGCGCTGGCCGACGAGTTGGGCGCCGGCCTCGTCGTCCTCGACCCGGTGCTGCCTCTGGGCCTCGTGGGCCCCAAGTTGCGCCACCCGTACGCGGTTGTGCTCCACGGCGCCGAGGTCGCCGTGCCCGGCCGGCTGCCCGGCACCCACCGGGCGCTGGCCCACGTCGTGCTGGGGGCGTCGCACCTCGTGGCCGCCGGGCCCTTCCCGGCGGCCGAGGCGGCGCAGGCGGTAGGGGGCCGCAAGTGGCTGCCACCGCTCACGGTCGTGCCGCCCGGGGTCGACACCGAGCGGTTCCACCCGCTGGAGCCTGACCGACGGGCAGCGGTAAGGCGTCGCCTGGGACTGCCCGCCACCGGCCGGCTGGTGCTGAGCGTCAGCCGCCTCGTTCCCCGCAAGGGCATGGACGTGCTCATCGAGGCCAGCGCCCGCCTTGGCTCCGGACGGCCCGATCTCGTGGTTGCCGTGGCCGGCGCCGGCCGCGACGAGGCCCGCCTGCGGCGGCTGGCCCGTCGACACCGGGCTCCGGTCCACTTCCTGGGCCGGGTCAGCGACGCCGACCTGCCTGGTCTGTACGCCTGTGCCGACGTGTTCGCCATGTGCTGCCGCAACCGGTGGGCCGGCCTCGAGCAGGAGGGCTTCGGCATCGTGTTCGTGGAGGCCGCGGCCTGCGGCGTGCCGGCCGTGGCCGGCCACAGCGGCGGGGCCGCCGACGCGGTGGTGGACGGGCGCACCGGGGTGGTGGTGCACCGGCCCGCCGACCCTGTCGCGGTGGTGGCCGCACTCGCCCCGTTGCTCGATCACCCCGACCGGCGCCAGGCCATGGGTCTGGCCGCCCGCGTCCGCGTGGAGGCCGAGCTCTCGTACTCCCTGCTGGCTCGACGCCTGGACGCGGCGCTGGCGCCACTGGCCCAGGCGACGCCGTGACGGTCCCGAGGGACGACCCGGGCGGTGACCGCGTCCCCGACGCCGGCGACGATGCCCATGGCGACGCCCATGACGACGCCCAACCGGGCGCTGGTCCCGCCCCCCTGGTGCGGGCGGCGCCCGACGCGGGCGGCGCCGTCGTCGCCGTCGACCTGGTGGTCACCGCCGTGTTCGTCGTGACGTCCGTGCTGGCGACGGCCGTGCCCGGCCTGCGGGGCCCGGCCGTGGTGGTCGACGCCCTGCTGTTCCTGGCCGGCGGAACCCTCATGCTGGTGGCCCTGGCCCGTGCCGCGGCTCGAAGCCGCACAGAGGAGATCGCCGTCAGCAATCTGTTCTTCCTGGCCGGGTCCGCCCCGCGCCGGCCGCAGGTGCGCCTGCTGGGCTGCCTGGCCGTCCAGGTGGTCGGGGCCGCGGCCACGGCTGGGGCCCGCCCCTACACGAGCCTGGCCTTCGGGGTGCTGGCGCCGCTCTGGGGACTGGGGTTGACCGGGGTGTGGGCGGCCCGCTACGGGTCGGTCCCGCCGACCAGGCGGGGGACCGCCGGCTCGCCGGGGTAGTTATTCGGCTATTACTACCGGGTCGTTCGTAGCAACGGCCCGATGCGCAGGCGAGGGAGAGGTATGGCAGAACAGGCCACCGAGAAGATGACCGTGCGGGCCACCCCCGAGCGGTGCTTCGAGATCGCCGCTGACTTCGAGCGCTACCCGCAATGGGCGGCGGACATCAAGGAGGTCAGGGTGCTCGAGCGCGACGCCCAGGGCCGGGCGACCATGGTCGCTTTCCGCACGGCCGCGTTCGGGCGGAGCACGAGCTACACGCTGGCTTACGACTACGCCAAGGCTCCCCTCGAGCTGTCGTGGATCGAGGAGCAGGGCGATCTCACCCGCAGGCTGGACGGCGCCTACCGGTTCGAGCCGAGCGGATCGGGCACCGAGGTCACCTACCACCTGGTGGTGGAGCTGGTGGTGCCCATCCCCGGCTTCGTCAAGCGTCGGGCCGAGGGGCGGATCATCCACACCGCGCTGAAGGAACTCAAGGCCAGGGCCGAGACGCCGGAGTGAGCACATGACGACGATGCTCGGGCGGTGGGGCCGTCGCCCCACCGCCGCATCGAGCACGCCCTCGTCGGAGGGACTTGGCCTCAGTTCGACGAGTTGACCGAGTCCTCCTGGAGCTGATCGGCGGCCTCGTGGGCCTCGACCACATTGGTGCGGTCAGTCACGTGGCGGACCTCCACCGGTACACGTCGGCGCTCGGGCTCGGCCGGCCTTGGGATGTGCAGCTCCAGGACACCGAGGTCGTGACTGGCCTGGATGCCGTCGGAGGGGGTGCCCTCGGGGAGGGTGAAGCGGCGCTCGAAGGTGAGGGTCCGCCCGCCCGAACTGCGGCTGCCGCGGATGGCCAGGACGCCGTCGGTGACGCTGACGTCGAGGTCGTCGGGGGCCACGCCGGGCACGTCCATGCGCACGGTCGTGCCCGTGTCGGTCTGCTCGAGGTCTGCGGCCGGCACCCAGTAGTTGCGGTTCGGCGTGCTATCGGGGGTACGGCGGGAGACGAACGGCTCCCAGCGGAGCATCGTGGCCATCAGTTGACCTCCTGTGGTTGTGATGGGATGTTGACCTTCCTTGAGTATACAACGCTCAGGTTCCTTGTTCAAGGGGCTAAAGGCGTCTTGGCTTAGGCTGGCGCAGTGGCCGGGACAGCGGTGGGGTTGGACCTGGGGGGGACCAAGTGCCTGGGGGTGGTGGTGGACGGCGCCGGCCACGTGGTGGAGGAGGTGCGACTGCCGACGCCCGAGGGCGGCCCCGCCGTGATCGACGTACTGGCCCGGGCGGCGGCAGAGCTGCTGGCCACCGACGCCGGGCGCCAGGGCGCCGGCCGGGTCGGGGTGGGCGTGCCCGGGCTGGTCGACATCGACGGGGTGCTGCGCTTCGCCCCCAACCTCCCTGGTGTGGTCGACCTGCCGGTGGCGGCCGGGTTGTCCGAGCGGTTGGGGGGCGTCGAGGTAAAGGCGCTCAACGACGCCACCTGCGCCTGCTGGGGCGAGCGGGCCCACGGCGCGGCGCAGGGATGCCACCACGTCCTGCTCGTCACGCTGGGCACGGGCATCGGCGCCGGCATCGTGACCGACGGCCGTCTTCTGCTCGGGGCCCGGGGATTCGCGGGCGAGGTGGGGCACATGGTGGTCGATCCCCATGGGCCACTGTGCCCGTGCGGAAAACGTGGATGCTGGGAGCGCTACGCCTCAGGGAGTGGGCTGGGCCGGCTGGCCAGGGAGGCGGCCGAGGCCGGCCGTTCACATCGGCTCGTGGAACTGGCCGGCGGCGACCCGCGGGATGTTCGGGGCGAGCACGTCACCCAGGCCGCGGCCGAGGGGGAACCAGGCGCGCAGGCCGTACTGGAGGACTTCGCTTGGTGGCTGGCTCTCGGACTGGCCAACCTGGCCAACGTGTTCGATCCCGACCGGATCGTCGTCGGCGGCGGCCTCATCACCTCGGGCGAGGGCTTCCTGGTCCCCACCCGCCGGGCTTTCCAGTCGCTGGTCGAAGGGATGGAGCACCGCCCCGAGATCCCCATCGTGTCTGCCCAGCTCGGCGAGCGTGCCGGTGCCGTGGGCGCAGCCGTCTTCGCGGCCACGGCCTGAGCAGGCCTGGGCGGAGCTTTTTTGCGCCGGGGGGCAGGCGTGCCCGGCGGTAGCCTCGCCGCCGTGGCCTCAGAGGACTTCGCCTTCCGTCGCATCAGCGGGCTCCCGCCCTATGTGTTCACCATCATCGACGACCTGAAGAAGCAGGCTCGCTGGGCCGGACGCGACGTGGTCGACCTCGGCTTCGGCAACCCCGACATCCCTTCGCCGGACGTCGCCGTCGACAAGCTGTGCGAAGCGGCCCACAACTCCCGCAACCACCGGTACTCGGCCTCCAAGGGCATCCCGAAGCTGCGCCAGGCGGTGGCCGACCTCTACGCCCGCCGTTTCGGGGTCGACCTCGATCCCGACACCGAGGTGGTGAGCACCATCGGGGCCAAAGAAGGCCTGTCGCACCTGATGTGGGTGCTGCTGGGGCCGGGCGACTCTGCCGTGGTCCCCACGCCCAGCTATCCCATCCACATCTACGCTCCGCTGTTCGCCGGCGCCGACGTCAAGCAGGTCCGCCTGGACGGTGACCACGACTTCCTGGAGGGCTGCATCGAGGCCTTCGGGTCACAGTGGCCCCGGCCTCGGGTGATCGTCTGCTCCTTCCCGCACAACCCCACCACCAGGTGCATCGACCTGCGCCAGATGACCGATCTGGTGGAGTTCGCCCGACACAACGGCGTGGTCCTGGTTCACGACTTCGCGTACTCCGACACCAGCTACGACGGTTACCAACCGCCATCGGTGCTCCAGGTGCCGGGGGCCAAGGAGTGCTCGGTCGAGCTGTACACGTTGACCAAGAGCTTCTCTATGGCCGGTTGGCGAGTCGGGTTCCTGGTCGGCAACGCCCGCGTCGTGCAGGCGTTGGCCAAGATCAAGAGCTACCTCGACTACGGGACGTTCCAGCCCATCCAGATCGCGGCCACGGTCACCCTCAACGAGGCCGCCGACTACCCCAAGGCGGTCAACGGGATCTACCAGTCCCGCCGTGACGCCCTGTGCGATGCCTTCGGGCGGGCGGGCTGGCCCATCGAACGACCCAAGGGGACGATGTTCGTGTGGGCCCCCATCCCGGAGCCCTACCGTGAGCTCGGGTCGCTCGAGTTCGCCAAGCTGCTGGTCACCGAGGCGAACGTAGCCGTGTCGCCGGGGGTGGGGTTCGGCCTGGGCGGCGAGGGCTACGTGCGCTTCGCCCTCATCGAGAACGAGATGCGCATCGGCCAGGCCGCCCGTCAGGTCAAGCGGTCCCTCACCAAGCTGGGCTGACGGGCTCACACCTGGGTCGTAGGCTGGGGAGCATGCCGACCTACGTCCTGCGGGTGTGGGTGCCGGACAGGCCGGGGGCACTGGCGGCGGTGGCCGGTCGCATCGGGGCGGTGCGCGGTGACCTGATCGGCATCGACATCCTGGAGCGCGGCGGCGGACGAGCGATCGACGAGCTGGTGGTGGAGCTGCCCGACCACAGCCTCGTTCCCCTGTTGTTGACCGAGGTGGGCCAGGTCGACGGCGTGGACGTCGAGGACATCCGGGCCGCATCCGACGCCCTGCACGATGCCCGTCTGGACGCTCTGGAGACGGCGGCGGTGCTGGTGGAGCAGGTTGACGCCGTCGGCCTGTTGGCCGAGCTGGCGGCCCGGGCCCACCGCGACTTCCAGGCCGACTGGGCCGCCATCGTCGACCGGGACGCGCCGACGCCACTGACCGCGGTCGGCACCGTGCCTCCAACCGCCTGGCTCGGCGCCTTCGTCGCCGGTTCGATGACGTCGGTGCGGGTGGCGGCCGGCGAGTGCGGCCCTGACGACACCGCCTGTGCCACCTTGGCCCATGACGACCTGGCCGTCGTGCTGGGCCGGTATGGCAGGCCCTTCCGAGCCCGCGAGCGCCGGCAGCTGGCTGCTCTGGTCCGCATCGCCGGCCACCGCTGGGCCGAAGTTGTCGGGTCGGCGGCCTTGCCGGTGCATCCGACGTCCGCCACCTGACCTTTCACGAAAGGCGGCGCTCCAGGCGGTTGACGGCACTGACGACCGCTTTCAGCGACGCGTTGAGAATGTTCTCGTCCAGGCCCACGCCCCATCGCGTGCCCTCGTCGGTCCGGGCTTCCACGTATGCCGCGGCGGTGGCGTCGGCTCCGGCGCTGACGGCGTGCTCGGCGTAGTCGATGACCTCGATGTCGATGGCCAGACCGGTCTGGAGGGCATGGACGAAGGCGGCGATGGGGCCGTTGCCCACGCCCGCGATCTCCCGGTGACCGCCGTCGAAGAGGACCTCGGCCCGGACCGAGGCCCCGCTGTCACCGGTGGTGATCGAGTGGGACAACAGCCGGATGCCGCTGTCGCCGGCCAGGTACTCCTGGGAGAACCTCTCCCACATCTCGTCCGGGTCGATCTCGGTCCCCGATTCCTCGGTGACGGCCTGGATCGACCGCGAAAACTCGATCTGCAACCGGCGAGGCAGGTCGAGGCCATGCTCGGCCTTCATGATGTAGGCCACGCCCCCCTTGCCCGACTGGCTGTTCACCCGGACCACGGCTTCGTAGCTGCGTCCGACGTGCTTGGGGTCGATGGGCAGGTACGGCACACCCCAGGTGGCGTAGTCCTCGGGCAACGCCTCGAAGCCCTTCTTGATGGCGTCCTGGTGCGAGCCGGAGAACGAGGTGTAGACGAGGTCACCCACATAGGGATGGCGTGGTCCGACGGGCAAGCGGTTGCAGTACTCGGCCACCCGGCGCAGGGCGTCGATGTCGGTGATATCAAGCTCGGGGTCGACTCCCTGGCTGAACAGGTTCATGGCCAGGTTGACGACGTCGACGTTGCCCGTGCGCTCGCCGTTGCCGAACAGTGTGCCCTCGACCCGGTCGGCGCCAGCCATGACCCCGAACTCCGCCGCCGCCACCGCTGTACCCCGGTCATTGTGGGGATGGAGACTGAGCACCACCGACTCCCGACGGGGGATGTTGCGGTGGAACCACTCGATGGCGTCGCCGTAGACGTTGGGGGTGTACATCTCGACCGTGGCCGGCAGGTTGAGCACGATCCGGCGGTCGGGGCCGGGTTCGACGACGTCCATCACCGAGGCGCAGATCTCCACGGCGTAGTCGAGCTCGGTCCCGGTGAAACTCTCGGGCGAGTACTCGTAGCGCACGGCGGTGCCGGGCAGGGTCTCCTCCAGCTTGGAGCAGTGCCGGGCGGCGTCGACCGCGATCTGGGTCACCCCGGCCTGGTCCAGGCCGAACACCACCCGGCGCTGCAGGACCGAAGTGGAGTTGTAGAAGTGGACGATGGCCCTGGGCGCACCCTGGAGGCACCGGTAGGTCCGCTCGATGAGCTCGGCCCGGCACTGGACGAGCACCTGGATGGTCACGTCGTCGGGGATCAGGTCCTCGACGATGAGGTGGCGGATGAAGTCGTAGTCAGGCTGGGACGCCGAGGGGAAACCGACCTCGATCTCCTTGAACCCCATCTGTACGAGCGTCTCGTACATGCGCAGCTTGCGGGCCGGGTCCATCGGGTCGATCAGCGCCTGGTTTCCGTCCCGCAGGTCGACCGAGCACCACAGCGGTGCCTTGGTGATCTGCACGTCGGTCCAGCGCCGGTCGGGCAAGGCGAGGGGCAGGGGCAGGAACGACCGGTACTTCTCGAAGGGCATGGGCTCGGGGGTCACGGGTCGGGGTGGCATCGGGTGCTTCCTTGGTCTCGGGGCGGTCGTGGGAAAAAACAAAACCTCCTGGCCCGAGGGCGCAGGAGGCGGGGCGAGCACCAGAGGTGGTCGCCGTCAGGTCAGGAGGAGGGTGCCGAAGGTCAGGCGGGTCGAGAACATGACCTGGCGATCTTACCGCGACGGCCACCGCACCTCAATCTTGTTTCCCGGCAGGGTGTCACGTGGCCGGCTCCCAGGCCCGGGAGCGGGCCACGGCCCGTAGCCAGCGGGCGTGGCCGGCGTCGGCTGTGCTCTTCGCCTGCCGCGGAAGAAATTCCGTCTCCAACGACCATCGGCCGGCCACCTCGTCCAACGAGGCCCAGACGCCTTCGGCCAGGCCGGCCAGACAGGCGGCCCCGAGCGCCGTGGTCTCGGCCACCGTGGGCCGCGACACAGGCACCTGCAGCTGGTCGGCCTGCAGCTGCAGGAGCAGGTCCATGGCGGCGGCGCCGCCGTCGGCCCGCAGGCAGGTGACGACGCGTCCGGACGCCGCTGTCATGGCGTCCACGGCGTCGCGGGTCTGGTGGGCCATGGCCTCCACCACGGCTCGGGCCAGCTGGGCCCGACCGATGCCCCGGCTCAGGCCGACGATGGTGCCCCGGGCGTACGGGTCCCACCACGGGCTGCCCAGACCGGTGAAGGCGGGTACGACGAAGACGCCGTCGCTGTCGTCCACGCTGGCCGCCAGTGGCCCGATCTGGGCGGCGTGGTCGATGATCCCCAATCCGTCCCGCAGCCACTGGACGGCGGCGCCGGTGACGAAGATGGCCCCCTCCAAGGCGTAGGTGACGGTCCCGTCGGCCAGCTGCCAGGCCACCGTGCCGAGCAGGCCCTCGACCGGCTCGGGAGGCTCGGCACCCACGTTCATGAGCACGAAGCTGCCGGTGCCATAGGTGTTCTTCGTCATCCCCGGCTCGAAGCAGGCCTGACCGAACAGCGCCGCCTGCTGGTCCCCGGCCATGCCCGACACGGGGATGCCGGCGGGCAGACCGCAACCCTCGACGGTCACGCCCAGCCGCCCGCTGGACGGGACCACTTCGGGCAGGGCCCGCCCGGGGACGCCCAGCACCTCGCACAGCTCGGCGTCCCAGGCCAAGGACCGGATGTCGAAGCACATGGTGCGGCTGGCGTTCGACACGTCGGTGGCGTGGGCCCGGCCGCCGGTCAGGTTCCACAGCACCCACGAGTCGACGGTCCCGAGAGCCAGGTCGACGTCGTCGGCCACCCCTGCCTCCTCCACCAGCCACGCCCACTTCGTGCCCGAGAAATAGGGATCGAGGACCAGACCGGTCCGCTCCCTGACCAGGGCCAGGCGCCCGTCGGCGGCCAGCCGGTCACAGCGGCCGGCGGTGCGGCGGTCCTGCCAGACGATGGCAGGGGCGCGGGGGCGGCCGGTGCGCCGGTCCCAGGCCACCGCCGTCTCCCTCTGATTGGTGATGCCCACGGCGGCCACGGGCTGGCCCAGGTCCTGGAGGATGCCGGCCAGTTCGCCCAGCACCGTGCACACCGCGGCCCAGATGGCCGCCGGGTCGTGCTCCACCCATCCCGGCCGGGGGTAGTGCTGGGCCAACTCGCGGTAGGACCAGCCCACCGGCCGGCCGGCCTGGTCGACGGCCAAGGCCCGCACGCCGGTGGTCCCGGCGTCGACGGCCACCACGACGCCCATGGCCCACGGAGCGTAGGGCGCCAGCCCGGCCCCCTCCTGGTCTGGTGCTGGTCCGGTGGTGCCCGACGGTACGATGGGGTAGCGTTTGCTTCGTCAAACGAAGTAAATTTACCGAGCACGTCGGAGCCCCTGATGCGAGTGGCCACCCCTTCCACCCAGACCGCCAACGAGGTCGAGTTGGTCACCCGCCTCCGCCTCGCCGTGGGGCGCCTCAACCGCCAGTTCCGCCAGGCGTCCGCCGGCGGCCTCAGCCCGTCGCAGCTGTCCGCGCTCGCCTCGGTCGACAAGCTGGGCCGGGTGCGGCTGGCCGACCTGGCCGCCTACGAGGGGGTCGCTCCTCCCACTCTCACCCGCATCGCCGCCGGCCTGGTCGAGCTGGGACTGCTCGAGCGCCATAGCAATCCTGACGATGGCCGCTCCGCTCTGGTGAGCTGCAGCGCCGAAGGGCGGCGGGCCATGCGTCAGGTCAGGGCCGAGCGCACCGCCATCCTCGTGCGGCGCATCGACGGGCTGCCGGCCGCTGAGCGGGCCAGGCTGGCCGACGCCGTCGCCTTCCTCGACGCCCTCGTCGACGAGGACCGCCGCCCGGCCTGAGGCAGTGTCAGCTGTCTGGTGGCCGAGCCGCAGCGCGGCGCAGACGGTCGGCCACCGCCGCTCCGATCCCGGCATCGGACGGCGGGACCGCCACCAGGACGTCGACTCCACGGGCGTCCGCCTCCCGCAGGCGGGCGTAGAGGCAGCGGGCAAAGTCCCGCCCCTCTCCGGCCGGCTCGAGTTGACGGGCCCCGTCGGGAAGCCCGGCCAACGGTGCCCCGGCCAGCACAGCCACGCGCCGGCCGGCGCCGAGCACGGCGGCGGCGACGCGGGCGACGTCGTCCACCCCGGCCAGGAGCACGCGGCAGCGCGGCGCGTAGTGGCTGGCCAGCGTGCCCGGCGCCCGGCCCACGGCCGCCCTGGCGCCGGCCACGGCGACGGGCGTGCCCAGGACGTCGCCCAACTGCTCCAACGTCACCCCGCCCAGGCGCAGGACCTCGGGTTCGGTCCGGCTGCAGTCGACGATGGTCGACTCGAGGCCGACAGAGCACGGACCCCCGTCGAGCACCACGTCGACGTCCGCGCCCAGGTCCATGACGACATCGGCTGCCGAGGTGGGCGACACCCGTCCGAACCGGTTGGCCGAGGGTGCGGCCAGGCCACCGCCGAACGCCTCGAGCAGATCGAGGGCCACCGGCTGGGCGGGGACCCGCACCCCCACGGTGGGCTGTCCGCCGGTGACGACGTCAGGGACCAGATCCGACCGCGGGACGATCACGGTGAGCGGGCCGGGCCAGAGTGCCTCGGCCAGGCGGCGGGCGGTGGCCGGGACGGTCCCCGCCCAATGAGCCATGTCACCGGCGTCGGCGAGGTGGACGATGAGCGGGTGTCGGGCCGGACGGCCCTTGACCGCGAAGATCCGGGCCACCGCCTCGGGGTTCGAGGCGTCGGCGCCCAGGCCGTACACGGTCTCGGTGGGGAACGCCACCAGGCCGCCGCGTCGGAGGACGTCGACCGCCTGCAGCACGTGCGTCCGGTCGGTCCCATGGCTGCCAGCGCTCATGGGACTGTGGCCGGAGGCGGGCGAGGCGGGGGGCGGTTGTCCCCAACTGCTCCCCGCGAGATCCCCAGGGTTGTCCCCTGGACAATGACAGCGCTGTAGTTTAGCGTCAGAGGTCCAGCCACCGACACGGAGCCACCGACCCCGATGGGACCGATCGCTCGCGTTGGCTGTCCTCGCTTGTACACCTGTTCGAGCACGTCCATGGAGGCTCCCCAGTGGCCATCGCACCAGAGCGGCAGGGAATCGGCATCACCCGCCACTTCACCACGCCCGAGCAGGACCCGTACGACACGGTCGTCTGGGAACGCCGGGACGCCCGCATCACCAACTGGAGCACGGGGGCCGTGGCCTTCGAGCAGCTGGGTGTGGAGGTGCCCTCCACCTGGTCGGTCAACGCCACCAACATCCTGGCCCAGAAGTACTTCCGGGGTGCGCTGGGCGGCCCCGAGCGCGAGTGGTCGCTCAAGCACGTGGTCGACCGTGTGGCCGACACCATCTGCGACTGGGGCATGAAGGACGGCTACTTCGTCGACGCCGACGAGGCCGAGGCGTTCCGGGCCGAGCTCAAGTACCTGGTCGTCCACCAGAAGGCTGCGTTCAACAGCCCGGTCTGGTTCAACATCGGCGTGGCCGGTGTGCCCGCCCAGGCCAGCGCCTGCTTCATCCTCGCCGTCGACGACACCATGGACTCCATCCTGAACTGGTACCGCGAGGAAGGCACCATCTTCAAGGGCGGCTCGGGGGCCGGCATCAACCTGTCCCGCATCCGTTCGTCGATCGAGCCCCTGAACGGCGGCGGTACCGCCTCAGGCCCGGTCAGCTTCATGCGGGGCGCCGACGCCTCGGCCGGGACCATCAAGTCGGGGGGCAAGACGCGCCGGGCGGCCAAGATGGTCATCCTCGACGCCGACCACCCCGACGTCGAAGACTTCATCTGGTGCAAGGCGACCGAGGAGCGAAAGGCCCGGGCGCTGGCCGCCGCCGGCTTCGACATGGACCTCGACGGCAAGGACAGCCACTCCATCCAGTACCAGAACGCCAACAACTCGGTGCGGGTCACCGACGATTTCATGCAGGCCGTCGTGGACGACGCCGACTGGGACCTGAAGGCCGTCACCACGGGCCAGGCCCTCAAGCGGGTCAAGGCCCGTCAGCTGTTCCGCCAGATCGCCGAGGCCACGTGGGAGTGCGCCGACCCGGGACTGCAGTTCGACACGACCATCAACCGCTGGCACACCGCCCCCGAGGACGGTCGCATCAACGGGAGCAACCCGTGCTCGGAGTACGTCCACCTCGACAACTCGGCCTGCAACCTGGCCTCGTTGAACCTCCTCACCTTCCTGGCCGACGACGGGTCCTTCGACGTCGACGGCTACCGCCGGGCCGTCGAAGTGATGTTCACGGCCCAGGAGATCCTCGTCGGCAACGCCGACTACCCGACCGAGAAGATCGCCGCCAACACCCGCCGGTTCCGTCAGCTGGGGCTCGGCTACGCCAACCTCGGGGCGCTGCTGATGGCCCAGGGCATGGCCTACGACTCCGATGCCGGCCGGGCCTGGGCCGGTGCCCTCACCGCCCTCATGACCGGGCACGCCTACGCCACCTCCGCCCGCATGGCGGCCCGGATGGGGCCCTTCGCCGGCTTCACCGCCAACCGCGAGCACATGCTGAGGGTGCTGGGCATGCACCGCGGCGAGGTGACGCACCTCAACGAGGAGCTGGTGCCCACCGACCTGCTGAGCGCGGCCCAGGAGGCGTGGGACGAGGCCTGCGACCTGGCTGACGTCTACGGCGTGCGCAACGCCCAGGCCACGGTCCTGGCCCCGACCGGCACCATCGGCCTGCTCATGGACTGCGACACCACCGGGGTGGAGCCCGACCTCGGCCTCGTCAAGCTGAAGAAGCTGGTGGGCGGGGGCACCATGTCCATCGTCAACCAGACCGTCCCCCGGGCCCTGCGCCGGTTGGGGTACGACCCCGGCCAGGTGGCCGACGTCGTGGCCTACATCGACGAGCACAAGTCGATCATGGGCGCTCCCCACGTCACGGCCGAGCACCTGGCGGTGTTCGCCTGCTCCATGGGCGACAACACCATCCACTACAGCGGCCACATCCGGATGATGGCGGCGGCCCAGCCGTTCCTGTCCGGCGCCATCTCCAAGACGGTGAACCTGCCCGAGGAGGCCACCGTCGAGGACATCGAACAGCTCCACGTCGTCGCCTGGCGCATGGGCCTGAAGGCGGTGGCCGTCTATCGGGACAACTGCAAGGTGGGCCAACCGCTGGCCACGATGAAGAAGGAGCAACTGGCGGCCGTGGTCCCCGTGGTGGGCGAGCTCGAGGCCAAGGTGGCCGAGCTGGAAGAGCGCCTGCAGCAGCAGGTCGTGGTGGTCAAGCGGCCCATGCGCGAGCGCCTGCCCAGGCGCCGCCAGTCCAGCACCTTCGCCTTCCGGGTGGCCGATTGTGAGGGCTATGTCACCGTCGGCCAGTACGACGACGGCCGTCCCGGGGAGATCTTCATCAAGGTCTCCAAGCAGGGCTCGACCCTGGCCGGGGTCATGGACGCCTTCTCCATCTCGATCTCCCTCGGCCTCCAGCACGGCGTGCCCCTGTCCACGTACGTGAAGAAGTACGCCAACATGCGCTTCGAGCCTGCGGGCATCACCGACGATCCCGAGTTGCGCATCGCCGCCTCGCTGGTCGACTACATCTTCCGGCGTCTGGCCATCGACTATCTGCCCCGCGACGAGCGGGCCGAACTGGGCATCCTCACCACCAACGAGCGCATCCAGCCCACGCTGCCTGGCGTGGACGAAGCCGTCACCGAGTCCAGGGGCGTGTCCGAAGTCCCCGGCTTCGCCACCGCGGCCGCCGGCCGGCCCTCCAACCTCGACGCCCCCTTGTGTGTGCAGTGCGGCAACGCCATGCAGCGGGCGGGCAGTTGCTATGTGTGCGCCAGCTGTGGGACCACCAGCGGCTGCTCGTAGTCCCGCCCGGAAAGGAGACAGCCCGATGGGTCGCAACAGCCAACGTCGGCGTGAGGAGAAGCACAGGCGGCGGTCCCGGCAGTCCGCCGGGCGGCCCACCGGCCACGAACGGCGGTACTCCACGTCCGCCCTGGTCCAAGGCGTAGCCCGGGCGCTGGCGGCCGGCGACCTGGCCCTGGCCAGGAGCATCGGTGCCGAGTTGGCCGACCGACCCGACGCCGCTCGGGCGGCCCGGGCCGAGATGGCCACCATGGTCATCAGGGTGGCCGAGCAGGGTTGGGACCAGCGGCTGCTCGCCAACCTTGTCCGCCGCAAGCTGAGCGCCCGCCACGCCCGCCTGCTGGGCGCCGATGTCCTGGCTGACGATGACGTCCGGCCGGCCGTCGAGGTCATCGCCGTCGTCCTGGTGCTGCCTCGACTTCCCCGACTGGACGATTCGGGCGGCGACGGTGCCGGCATGGACGACAAGGTGTTGGCCAAGGTGCGCGCCCTGCTGGCCAAGGCCGAGTCGACGACGTTCTCCGAGGAGGCCGAGGCCCTGTCGGCCAAGGCGCAGGAGCTCATGACCCGCCACGCCATCGACCACGCCGTCGTGAGCCAGGGTGACGTGGGCGAGCGCCCCGGAGGCCGCCGGCTGGTGATCGACGATCCCTACGCCGACGCCAAGTCGTACATGCTCGGCCAGGTCGCCCAGGCCAACCGTTGCCGGGCCGTGTTCAACGAGGGGCTCGGTTTCTCCACCTTGTTCGGTTTCCCGGCTGACCTGGTGGCCGCCGAACTGCTCTACACCTCCTTGCTGGTCCAGTCCACCCGGGCCATGGCCTCCGCCGGCAGGGGCGACGCCGGCTCCCGCCAGCCCCGGTTCCGCCGGTCCTTCCTCCTGGCCTACGCCGTGCGCATCGGTGAGCGCCTGGTCGCCCTCACCGCCGCCCAGGTGGATGAAGCCGACCAAGCCGGCGGCGGCTGCCTCCTCCCCGTGCTGGCCGCCCGCGACGAAGCCGTCGAGGATGCGCTGACCACCGTGTTCCCCGACATGGTCTCCAGGCCCATGCTCATCAGCGACGCCCGAGGCCGGGCCGCGGGCCGGGCCGCGGCCGACGTCGCCGACCTGGCCGTCGGCCCCGCCGTGCGCGCCGGCTGAGCGCACGGGCTCGGTAGCGTGGGGGCAATGGCCGACCTCGGGACTCAGGACAGGACGGTTCCTGTCGACGTCGACGGAGACCACGACCGCTTCAGTCATTACTGCAACAAAGCTGACATTGTGCGGTCGATCGTCACCGGCGAGGCCATCACCGCGCTGTGCGGCAAGAAATGGGTGCCCACCCGGGATCCCGATCGTTACCCGGTCTGCCCGGCGTGCAGGGAGCTGTACGCCAGCCGTCTGTCCGGCTGAGATCCGTCACAGAAAGTAACGATGCCCGGCGTCCGGCTCGTGATGATGTACACTCAGACAGCATGAAGTCGCAGGCTCGGGGCCGGCTTCCAGCCCCCTCCCATGGCTGTCGGAGGTGCCCGATGCCCAGTCCCACAGGCTTCACCCCAGTTCATCTCGACTGCCGCACCCCGCCGGTCACCGTGTTGCAGGCATGGTGTGACGGGCTGGCCGACGAGATCGCCCGGCGCTACCGCGCCGGCCGCACCTGTCGCATCGTGCGCCAACTGGTCCATGCCCTGGCGCTGGCCCAGCGTGTCGGCCCTTTGAGCGGCAGCCTCGGTTGCTGGCGGGCCAGAGACGTGGTGTGGCTGCTCGACCGTTGGCTCCCCGAGCACCTCCGCGTGCCCGACGACCTGGTGTCCGAAGTGCCCGCTCTCCTTGTCGCCGTCTTCGGGCAACTGCACGACAAGGGGCTGCTGGAGAACCAAGGCCTGGACCTGGAAGACCTTTCGAGCGTGATCACCGACCGCGCCGACCTCTTACGCCGACGGCTGCGCAGGGCCAACTCGGCCCGGCGGGCCCTGCCCCCGCTTCGTCATCCCGCCCCGGCCACCGCACCGGCCACCGCACCGGCGGCTTCGGCACGTACCGGCACCTGACCACCGGGCCGCGGCCGCAGGCGGGCTCAGCGCTCGATCGGGGCGTCGCCCAGCAGGGCCGCCATCCACGTCTCCACCTCGTCGGCCCGGCTCGGTAGGGCGGCCGAGAGAACCAGGTGGCCGTCGGGGGTGATGAGGACGTCGTCCTCGATGCGGGCCCCGATGCCCCGGAAGCGCTCGGCCACCGTGAGGTCGTCGGGCTGGAAGTAGAGGCCCGGTTCCACCGTGAGCACCATGCCGGGGGTGAGGTCCGCCCCCCGGTAGGCCTCGTTGCGGGCGTTGGCGCAGTCGTGCACGTCCAGGCCCAGCATGTGGCTCGTTCCGTGCAGCGTGTACCGGCGGTGGTACTGGTGCTCCTTGTCGAGGGCATCGTCGACGTCCTCCAACATGCCCAGGTCGACCAGCCACTCGGCGATCACCCGCATGGCGGCCCGGTGCGGAGCCAGGAACGGGCGTCCGGGCCGGCATTCTTCCAGGGCGGCCTGCTGCGCCCGCCACACCGTCCCGTACACCTCGCGCTGCTCGGGGCTGAACCGGCCGGACACCGGAAGGGTGCGGGTCACGTCGGCCGTGTACAGCTCGATGTCTTCGACACCGGCGTCGAGGAGCAGCAGGTCGCCGGCCCGCACGGGGCCGTCGTTCCTCACCCAGTGGAGGGTGCAGGCGTGGTGGCCACTGGCTGCGATGGTCCCGTAGCCCACGTCGTTCCCCTCGGTACGGGCCCGCCGGTCGAAGGTGCCCTCCACCCACCGCTCGCTGTACCGGGCGGCCGTGGGCAGGGCCCGCACGACGTCCTCGAAGCCGCGGATGGTGGCGTCGACGGCCCGCTGCAGGCATGCCACCTCGTGGTCGTCCTTGACCAGGCGCAGCTCAGCCAGCACCTGGGCCAGCTCCTCGTCGGGATCGGCGGGCCGGCGGTCATCGCCGGTCCAGGCGGCCTCGTCGGCCCCGGCGGCCCCGCCGGGGATCGGGTGGCCGACCGGGACCAGGTCGTCGACGGTGGCGTCGAACCCGCGGATCACCCGCACGGTGGCGCCCTCGGCCGCCTTGAGCGCAGTCGGCAGCTCGTGGCTCGGAGCGGTGTCGACGTCCAACAGCGTGCCGATCTCGTCCAGCCCGAGCCGGGGCCCGACCCACAACTCGCCGTAGCGGCGGTCGGTGAAGAAGGCCGAGGTGGAACGGTCGGACCGGGGGGCGGCGTACAGCGTGGCCGCGTGCCCGCCGCCAGACGGGGCCAGCACCAGTACGGCATCGGGCTCGTCCCAACCGGTCAGCCACCAGAAGTCGCTGCCGGGGCGGAACCGGTAGTCGGTGTCGTTGGCCCGCACCTTCAGCCCGCCGGTGGGAACGACGATCCAGTCGCCGGCAAAGCGGGCGGACACGGCGGCCCGGCGCCGGTGGGTGAAGGCGGCCCGGGTGGCGGCCCGGTCGACCATCGAGGCCTGCGGTGCCCAACGTCCGGACATGAACTCGACGAAGGCGGGTGGCGTGGACGGGTCATGGGTGGCGGCACCCTCGGGCCGGTCATAGGCATCGTCGACGCCGTCGGCACCTTCGACCGGATCGGACGGGACCACCGGCCTCGGGGGTCCGGCCCCCGCCACGGTGCCGGGAACGGGGGGATCGACCATGCCCCGAGGCTACGCCGGCCGGCGGCGGCTGTGGCTGTCCCCGCTCGAATGGCCCGCGCCGGCCGGGACGTGGAAGCCTGGCGCGCTCGATGGCCACAGAGCTGCACCAAGGGCAGGACGTGGTGGCCATTGCCGACCTGCGCGACGTGCCCGCAGGCACCAGGGGCAAGATCCTGCTTGCCGTCGGGTTCACCTGGCCGCGCTGCCACGTGCTGTTCGACAACGGCGTGCAGATGAGCTCGCTCGACGGGCACAGCATCGCCGCCGCCGGTAGCGACGAGGCGAAGCCGGGCCCCGGGTTGGCCACCCCGTGGGCCGAGCCACCGCACAGCCGGGCCAACAGGTAGCGTCGCACCACCATCCAGTGGAACCACGAGGCGCGCATGGACGACTGGAATCTGGCCGATGTCTACGAGGTCATCGCCGGGAAGATCCCCGACGCTCCCTGCCAGGTCCAGGGGGAACGAACGGTGACCTGGGCCGAATGGGACCGCAGGGCCAACGGGCTGGCGGCGTCGTTGCTGGACCACGATCTCGGCCACCAGGCCAAGGTGGCCGCCTACCTCAGCAACGGTCCCGAGTACCTCGAGGTGTACCTGGCCGCCTTCAAAGCGGGCCTGGTGCCGGTCAACACAAACTTCCGCTATGGCCCCGAGGAGATCCTGTACCTGCTCGACAACGCCGACGCCGAAGCCGTGGTCTTCCATGCCCGCTTCGGGCCGCTTCTGGAGCAGGTCCGGGACGGCTTGGCCAAGGTCAAGGCCTGGTACGTGGTGGACGATGGTTCGCCCGTGCCGGAATGGGCTGAGCGCTACGAGGCGGTGGTTACCGCCGGCGGTCGTGACCCGGTGAGCGGGCCGTGGGGGCGCTCGGGTGACGACCTGCTTCTGCTGTACACGGGCGGGACCACCGGCCTGCCCAAGGGTGTGATGTGGCGGCAGGACGACCTGTTCCAGGTGATCGGCGGGGGCGGCAACCCCGTGCTCGGGGAGGCGCCGGCCGAGGATCTCGACGACCTGGTGTCGCGCATAGAGGGCCCCGGTTTCTCTGCTCTGGCCGCCTGCCCGCTAATGCACGGCACGGGCCAGTTCGCGGCCCTGATCGTGATGAACGGAGGTGGGGCCATCGTGTCGCTTCCAGCCGGCAGGTTCGATCCTGTGGTGGTCTGGCAGACGGCGGCGGACACGCGGGTCAACGCCATCATCATCGTGGGCGACGCTTTCGCCCGGCCGATGGTCCAGGCCCTGGACCGGCACCCCGGCGAATGGGACCTGTCCAACCTGTTGCTCATCACGTCGTCCGGGGTGATGTGGAGCCAGGAGACCAAGGACGGTCTCATGCGCCACCTGCCGCACACCATCATGTACGACTCGCTCGGTTCTTCCGAAGCGGTGTTCATGGCGTCGAGCACGTCGGGGGCCGGTCAGGCCTGCAAGACGGGGTCGTTCCACATCAGCGACAGGGTGAAGGTCATCACCGCCGACGGCGACGACGTCGCCCCCGGCTCGGACGAGGTCGGCATGGTCGCCATCGCCGGTTGCATCCCGGTCGGCTACTACACGGACGCCGAGAAGTCGGCCGAGACGTTCCGCACCGTGCAGGGGGTGCGCTGTTCCCTGCCCGGCGACCACGCCCAGGTCCTGGCTGACGGCACCATCCGCCTTCTGGGCCGCGGCTCGGTGGTCATCAACACGGCCGGGGAGAAGGTCTTCGCCGAGGAGGTCGAAGAGGCCCTCAAGTGCCATGGGACCGTGTGTGACGCCGTGGTCGTCGGGCTGGCCGACCCGCGTTTCGGCGAGGTGGTGTGTGCGCTGGTCGAGTGCCAGCCGGGAGCCACTTTGGACGAGACGGCGCTGATCCGGTTCGTGAGCGGTCGGCTGGCCCGCTACAAGGCCCCCCGCCGGGTGCTGGAAGTCCCCACCATCGGCCGCTCACCCGCCGGCAAGGTCGACTATGACGGCTTGAGGAGACTGGCGTCCGAACTGGTGGGTGGTTAGCCGGTCAAATTCACAAACCGGACCGGGCAGGTTCTGGCCATGCCGTACGTTGTAGACATGACGAGCGGTACTCCCCCAAACCCCCCGGAGGACGGCATGGCTGAAATCGAGCAGATGGTCGACGAGTGGCTGGTCCGGACAGAGCACGATCTGGTCTTCAGTCCCGGCCCCGTGCAGGACCTGCTGTTCGAGCTGTGGGGCGCGTTGGAGCACGAGGCCGATGTCAGGATCGAAGTCGAGCGCTGGCTCACGCTCAGCCTGTCCCGGCACCTCTTCGGCGTGGAGGAGATACGGGAGCTTCTGCTGCGCTGCAAGGGCGCCCTGTCCGGCGCGTCCGCCTGAGCCGACCCCCGGCCGGCCCCGGAGGCCGGTCGTCGACTGACACCGGGCTGCGGCCACTGGCCGGCCGCACGATCGGTATCACCGCCGACCGGCGGGCCCAGGAACAGGGCCGCATGTTCGAGTCCCGGGGGGCGGCGGTCGTCCACGGCCCGACGATGAAGACCGTCGACCTCACCGGGGACCCCGAGCTGCGGGCGGCGACGGAGGCGATCGTCGCCGATCCTCCCGCGGTGCTGGTGGCCACCACCGGGATGGGCGTGCGCATGTGGTTCGAAGCGGCCGAGGCCTGGGGTCGCCGCCAGGAACTGCTCCAGGCACTGCGCAGGACCACAGCGGTGGCCCGGGGCGCCAAATCGCAGTCGGCGCTGCGCCAGGCCGGCCTGGAGGTGTCGTGGAGTGCTCCGAACGAAACCATGGCCGAGGTGCTGGAGCATGTGCGGCGGCTGGCTGCTGCTCGGGTCGCCGTGCAGTTGTTCGAGCCGGACGAGGCCTACCGGTGGGACGGTGCCGAGGTGGTCAGAGTGCCCGTATACAAGTGGCGCCTGCCCGACGACCCCGTGCCGGCGCGGGCGTTGGCCCAGGCGGCCGTGGCCGGTCAGCTTGACGCCGTGACCTTCACCAGCCAACCGGCCGTCCACCATCTTTTCCGGCTGGCTTTGGATCCCGACGGGTTGCGGGCCGCACTCAACGGCACCGTGCTGGCTGCCTGCATCGGCCCGGTGTGCGCCGAGGCGGCTCAGGCCGAGGGCGTGGAGCACATGGTGTGGCCTCAGCCCAACCGCCTGGTGGCCATGGTGCAGCAGGTCACCGAGCGGCTGGCCGGCTCCGCCTCATGAGCTCAGCCGACCGATTCGGGGACGATCCTGACCGCTGGCGCAGGCCCTAACCTGGGGGGGGTGAACGAGGTCTCCCCGAAGTACTGGCTTGTGCGCACTGGTCCCGGCAGCGCCGTCGTCGACGACTTCGCCGAGCTCGGTGTCGTCGCCGTCAGTTGGGCCGGCGTGGCCGGTCTGGGCGATCTTCGGGACTACGACGGTGAGCACCTCCGCGAGGTCCTGTCCACGGTGCTCCACCTGCCGGCGGCCGACGCCCGTGAGCTCGAGGAATTCCGCGACGGCATGTCGCCGGGCGACATCGTGATCAGCCCCGACCCCAGGTCCCGTGAGCTCCTCTTCGGCGAGCTGACGGGCGGGTACGAATGGCGCAACCCCGGGCCCATGGCCGGCTACCGCCATGTCCGCACCACCAGCTGGCTCGGGCGTTGGGACCGCGAGATGGCACCGTCGTCGTTGCAGCCCGAGACGATGAACCGCCGCATCGTCAACCGGATGGCCGATACGACCGGTCTGGACGACGTCGTGACCCGTCTGAGAGCGGGCGAGGGTCGGCCTGCGGTCCCCCAGGTGCGACCCCGGGCCAGCATCGGCGCCCATCGGCCCACAGTCAGACGCCCGGCGGCCAAGGCCGCCTCGTCGCCCGACCGTATGTGCTCGGGCTGTGGCTACCGATGGCCGGCCGCCAACTTCGGTCCCGACAGCCAGCTGTGCCGCGACTGCGCCTGAGCCCCATTACGGGTGTTGCAGAACCACCCTTGACGCCCCGGCGGTTGTGGCGGAAGATGGGACAGGGATGCTCCCGGGTTCCGTAAGGGCATCGGTGGCAGACCGGTTCATCCTTGACACCATCGTGTGAGCACCAAAAAAAAGGAGGGACAGCATGGCAAGAGTGGTCCCGTCCGAGGAGGACACGCCACCCGTCTGATCGGGCCCGGCGGACCACTCCGGCCGGGCCTCGTGGCCGAAACCGGCCTCCCGCCACAAACCGTGCCGAGCTGGAGCCCGCGCTCGCCGCCATCCCATCGGGAGGGCTGCGACGGTAGGCGGCTTCTCGCCCCATCGCCGGTGTGGCCGTAGGCCGGGGAGGTCCTTGCAGTAGGCGAGTCGGGGGGGGGGGGGGGGGGGCCCCCCCCGCGCGGCGCCCCGGGCGGCGCCCACCGCGATGTGGCGGGGGGGCGCGGGGGCGCCGAAACCCCCCCGGGGGGGGGGGGCGGGGGCCCCGGGCCGGGGCCCCGCGGCGGCGGCGG
>JBBSHS010000012.1:0-43053 GCA_038232515.1 Acidimicrobiales bacterium | reverse complement strand
CGTGGGTCGACCCTCGGGCCGGGAGCATCACACTCGCCGCCTACGCCGCCGCCTGGCTGGCCCGGCGCAGCGACCTACGGCCCACCACGAAGGCGAAGTACGCCTACCTCCTGGACCGCCACGTGCTCCCGGTGCTGGGCAACGAGCCCTTGTCCCGGCTGACGCCCTCGGCCGTGCGCGGCTGGTACCTGGCCCTGCGGGCCGTCCACCCGACCACCGCGGACGACGGGTACCGCCTGCTCCGGGCCATCATCAACACGGCCGTAGCAGACGAGGTGCTGACCGTTTCCCCTTGCAAGGTGAAGGGGGCCGGCCAGGTGCGCTCGGCCGAGCGCCCGACGGCATCGGTGGCCGAGGTGGCCGGCGCCATCGCCGCCGCTCCCGAGCGCTTCCGGGCGGCACTGGCCCTGGTGGCGTGGTGCTCGTTGCGCCGGGGCGAGGTGCTCGGCCTGGAGCGGGGCGACGTGGACCTGTTGCACGCCAGTGTGCGCATCGAGCGGGCGTGGTCCCAGCCCATGGGCAAGGCCCCGGTGCTGGGGCCGCCCAAGACCGCAGCGGGCGTGCGCCGCCTGGCTATGCCGGCCAACCTCACGCCGGTGGTGGCCGAGCACCTTGACCGCTTCGTCGGGCCGGCGCCGGCGGACTGGCTGTTCGCGGTGGACGGAGGCCCGGTCAACCCGAGCACCCTGGACCGGGTGTGGGCCGGCGCCCGCCGGGCCATCGGCCGGGAAGACCTCCACCTTCACGACCTACGTCACTCGGGGCTCACCTGGGCCGCCACCACCGGGGCCACCGTGGCCGAGCTCATGCGCCGGGGGGGCCACGCCAACCCGGCGGCCGCCTTGCGCTACCAGCACGCCACCGAGGACCGCGACGCCGCCATGGCCGCTGCACTGGCCGGCCTGGCCGCCTCTGCCCCGGTGATGGAGCTGCGACCGGACGACGCCGGCGGCACTCCTTCCCGGCCATTTCCCGGCCTGGCGGGCGTTGACCTGGCCACCGGTGAGGGGCCGCACACCCTCTGACCTGCGGTGTTGTTGGCACCCCCAACGGGATTCGAACCCGTGCCGCCACCTTGAAAGGGTGGTGTCCTAGGCCGCTAGACGATGGGGGCCTGGCGCCCGCCGGTGGCGGTGCACCCTACCAACCCGGTGTCGGCCTGACCCAGCCCGGATGGGGCTCGTTCAGGAACCGCCGCCTCGGCGCCGTGTGGCCCATGGCCGTGTGGGCCAATCCGGGGATGGTCGGGCCGGCTGAGTCGCACGGGCACCCTCACGTGGGCCAACGTCAACGGCCGCGGGAGCGTGATGCCGGCGAACGGCCGAAACCTGCCTCCCGTCACTGGTGTGGGCGCCGTTCGGTGCCGTCGGGCCGGTCCCGGACCTCGACCCCCAGGTCGACGAGGCGGTCGCGCACCATGTCGTGCGTCCGTTCACCGCTTGTCGGCCCGGGCCCTCTGGCGCATGTCCAGCAGCGCCTGCACGAAGGGGCCACCACCTCCCGGCGGTCAACCGCGCCGGCCTCGGCTACCTGAGCCAGCCCCACGACCATGGACCGCAGGGCGCCCCGGCCCCTGTCCGCCTCGTCGCTCTGGAGGGTGTCGCCCGACCAGGCCACCAGCTCGTCGTCCAGTTCCAGTTCCAGGATGGAGCGGACCGCGCCGGGTACCAATCGCGCCTCCCTGCCGGGCCCGCGAAAACCCAGCCGGCAGGCGGCCACCTGGGCCAGCATCGTCTCGCGGGTGAGGACGTCGGCATCGGGGGCCGGCAATGAGGCCACGTCGACGGAGCGCCCGACGCTCCGGCTGAAGTACTCGACGGTTCGGCCGGCGATCTCGTGGCGGTTCTCCTGGAACCCGAGAGAGGCGTGTCCAGGAGCACCGCCGTGGCCGGACGGACGTCCAGACGGGCGAAGACGTCGCGGTGGGTCTTGACCATGGTGGGACTGGTCTCGCCCGAGCTCATGACCACCAACAGGCGGGGGAGCTGCGCAGACATGGAGGCAGCCATGGAAGACGCCGGGCGAGCGTGGCCGCGGTTCAGGTGGCCGGGCCGGCCGGCCGGTGGAAGGCGGCGAAAAGGGAGCCGGCGCCGGCCAGGCCGACGACCGCGGCGAAGACGCCCTGGGCGACGGCGGGCGTGTCGAAGTGCCCGATGGCGTGGTCTAGTGACCACCGCCCGGGGCCCAGCGTGGCCAAGGCGACGGCCACGACGCCGACCACGTACACGTACTCCCAACCGCCCTTGAAGATGAAGAAACCCTTGCCTCGATGGTCGGTGAAGGCGGCCACGGCCATGAGGCCGACGAACCCGGCGGCGGCCGCCGGGGTGAGCAGGCCCACGGTCATCAGCGTGCCCGCGCCCACCTCGGTCCCGGCCGCCAACCGGGCATGCAGCCACCCGGGCTTGAGGCCCAGGCTCTCGAACCACTGCCCGGTCCCGGCCAGCTTCCCGCCGGCGAAGATCTTCTGGTAGCCGTGCGCCACCAGCATCGGCCCCAGGGCCAGGCGCACGAGCACCAGGGCGGCATCGACGGCATGGTCGCTCATCGGACCGGCCAGACCGCCGCCGCGGCGGTGCTCGTCGCTGCCCGCTCACGCCTTGGTCCGCTCACCACCCGCTCCACCCCCTCAACCCTGGCACGCCTCGCGCCGCTCACGCCGACGGCGGGCGCAGGCCGGCCGCGGCCCGCAACCTGTCCACGACCTCGAGGAGGGCGATGGAGGCGGCCGGGGGCCGGCGCAGGTCGGCACCACCCCGCAGCACCGTGGCCACGTGGTCGACCATGCCCCGGTAGGGATCGCCGCCCCTGCTGCGGCGCTCCTCGAGGGTGCCGTCGGGCCGGACGATGGCGATGGTGTCGTCGGCCGCTCCCGGGGTGAAGGCCCGGTCGACTACGAGGGCGCCCTCCGTGCCGATCACCTCGAGCTCCTGTCGTTCGGGGGCGCAGAAGCTGACCTGGACGGTGGCCGCCAAACCGTCACCCAGGTCGAGCAGGCCGGTGAGTGAGGCGTCCACCCCTCGCTCGGTGACCGACGCCACCGCGGCCACGCCCAGCGGCGGCTGGCCGCCCGCCGCCAGCAGGGGGGCCAGGCAGTAGATGCCGACGTCGAGCAGCGCCCCACCGCCCAGGTCCGGGTCCCAGCGGTGGTCGGTGGGATCTCCGTGAGGGAAAGTGAAGGCGGCGAAGCCGCTGTGCAGACGGCCGAGGGTGCCCGAGCGCAGCACCTCCTCGATAACCGCCGAGCGAGGGTGGAAGGGGGTCATGTACGCCTCGGCCAGGCACACGCCGGCGGCGCCGCACGCCTCGGCCATGGCCCGGGCGTCGGCCGCAGTGACGGCCAGCGGCTTCTCGCACAGCACGTGCCTGCCGGCTTCGGCCGCCCGCTCGGCCCAGAGGCGGTGCAGGCCGTTGGGCAGGGGCACGTAGACGGCCTCGACGTCCTCGTCGGCCAGGAGGCGGTCATAGGCGCCGGGGCCGTCTCTGGACAGGCTGGCGGAGGCCACCACCTCGCACTTGGGGGACGCCTCGAGTGCCGGCACCACCGCCTGGCGGGCCACCACCGAACTGGCCCCGAGGATGCCGAAGCGCACCGGCGGGGGCCCCGGCCGGCCGGTTTGACCGCCCGCCCGGGGCACCACCACCGGGCGCTCGACGTGCGTCACCGACGACCCAACTTGGCCACTCCCGGGCTACACGTCATCGAGCCGGACCGGGACGCGGCCGTTGTCGGTCGAGCGCTGGGCGGCCTCGAGGACGGCGACGACCCGGCGCACCGACTCCGCCGTCACCGCCAGCGGCTCGCCCAGGTGAAGGTGGTCGGCAAGATTGCGGTGAAAGGCGAAGCGTTGCTCGCCAGCGACAGGCAGGTGCGTCTCGGTGACGCCGTAGCCGGACTCGTACTTGGTGCGCGGTCAGGAACCTCCGATCGGCACGGGCCGCGGAGATGAGGACGTCGGACTCGGCCACGGTCAGGCACATGGGTTTCTCGATGACGACGTGCTTGCCGGCCCGCAGCATCGACAGCGCCAGCGGGGCGTGCAGGCTCGGAGGGGTGGCCACGATGACCACCTGGGCGCCGTCGTCAGCCTGCAGCTCGTCGACCGAGGCATAGGCACGTTCCCGGTGAAATCAGCCTCGGCCGACTCCTGGGGGCCGGCGCCCTCTCCACCGTCTCGAAGGCCGCTCGTGTCTTCGGTCACGAGTGGTTCGATCCCGTCGATCACAGGGAACTCGTCGTCGATGCGGGCGGTCAGGGTCGACGGCCAGGGCGCGATCTTGGCGAACCACTCGGCCACAGGGAAGGGATCGGAGGCCATGACGCCGAGGAGCCCGGTCCAGAACTCGTCCCGCTCGTGGGGGGCGGCACCGATGGCGACCAGGCTGGCGCCTTCCTCCACCCGTCGGGCCAGAGCGGCGAGCTCAGCGGTGGGGCGGGGAGCCGGGTGGCCGTCCACCACAAGTGCATCGAAGGTGTCCAGCGCCGGCAGCGTGGCACCGGCCGGAAGCCAGGTAACGCGGTCCCCAGGCCCGAACAACGGCGCGAGGGCAGGCCGACGACCGCCGGCTGGCCGGGACGACACCACGAGCACGCGCATGAGAGCAGCACGATATGGCGCGTCCCCACTCCCGTCCCACCCAGCGCTTGGCGCCTAGGAGCCGACAGGATTGAGTCAAGTTCCGCGCCGCGCCGACAAGGTCAGTGATGGCCGCTTCGAGTTTGTCGAACTGACGGCGTAGCGGCGTGGGCGGGCTGCGTCGGGTTCGAGGATGACGGGCCGCCCAAGAGTGCCAGGACGACTGCGCTTAGGGTGCGGGTGCAGAACATCGCCGCCAGTAGGCCGAAGGATGACCTGACCGCTCGTCGGGCGGGGGCGAAGTCCCGGTAGGCTGCTCCGACGATGATCGGTCTGTGCACCGACTCGGGATCCCAGCTTCCCCCTGAACTGGTCGAGAGGTATGGCATCGAAGTGGTGCCCCTCACCGTCACCGTCGACGGTCAGTCGTACCTCGAAGGCGTCGACCTCGACGCCGACGGCTTCTACGCCCGCTACGCCGACGGCCGGGCCCCTCATGTCAGTACGGCGGCCCCGGCACCCGGCCGGTTCGTCGAGGCTTACCAGCGGCTGGCGGCCGCCGGCGCCAGCCAGATCGTGAGCGTCCACATCACGGCGGCAATCTCGGCCACCCTCCAGTCCGCCCGGCTGGCCAGCCAGCGGTCGCCGGTGCCGGTCCACCTGGTTGACTCGGGGACGGCCAGCTTCGCCGTCGGCTGCTGTGTGTGGGAGGCGGCTGAAGCCGTGGCCAACGGCGCCACAGCCGAGCAGGCCGCAGGCGTGGCCGCCGCCGTCGGGGCCACCACCGTGAACGTGTTCATCGTCGGCGCCATCGAAATCGTGCGGGCTGGAGGCCGCCTGGCCGCGGGCCCGGCCCCGGCCGGCAGCGGCCCTCTGGGCGGGAGCGGTGACCTGGCGGGGCCTGCCGGGAGCCGTCACCCGGACGGGGCCATCCCGGTGCTGTCCATGGTCGAAGGGGCCATCCGGCCGGTCGGCACGGCCGTGACCACCGACCAGGCGGCCGACGCCATGGTCGCGGTGGTGCTGGCCGCCGGGGATGGGTTGCGGGTCGGGCTGTCGATCGCCGACGCCCGCGCTGCGCCCATGTGGGAGGCGTTGGAGCGGCGCTTCCAGGCCTCTCCCCAGGTGCTGGACCTGGTCCGGTACCGGGTGGGCCCGTCGATGGGGGCGCACACCGGTCCGGGCACGGCCGGCGCCGTCGCCTATCCCGCCCGAGGTCTCACAGGGCGGCGCTGAGGGCGTCGATCACCTGTTCCTGCAGGAGCCCGAGGTACTGGTAGAGCGCCCACAAAGGCAGGGTGGGGTCGTCGGGGGGGAGCAGCATTGGGTCGTCCTCCTCGCTGACGTCCAGCCGGGTGCCGAGCACCAGGCGCAGGTCGTTGATGGCCCGCAGCCACCCCACGAGCTGCTCCTCGTCCACCTCGTCGGCCGCTGCGGTGTCCTCCAGGACCTCGAGCGCCTCGAGCCGCGACTTCAGCAGGTCGTCACCCATCAGGCTGCGGTACTCGCGTTCCAGGTCCGGGTCGCCGATGTAGGCCGGCGGGTTGAGGCGACGCAGGCCAGGGTCGCCGGGTTCGCCCAACAATGCCCGCAGCTGGCCCGGCAGCGCGGCCAGAAGCGTCCGCTCGTCGTCGTCGAGGCGCAGCTGGTAGGTACCCCGCCGCGTCCGCTTGATCTTGGGGGTGGGCCCGAACGGGCTCACCCCGTCATTCCGAGTGCTCCATGGTGGCCCACAGGCCGTGCTCGTGGAGGCGGAAGACGTCGAGCTCGGCCTTCTCCCGGGGGCCGGACGACACCACGGCCCGACCCTTGTGGTGCACGTCCAGCATAAGGGCCGTCGCCTTGTCCTTGGAGTAGCCGAAGAGCTTCTGGAAGACGTAGGTGACGTAGGACATGAGGTTGATGGGATCGTTCCACACGACGACGATCCACGGACGGTCGGCGGCCAGGACGTCGTCTACGTCGGGGCGGTCCAAGGTCGAGGGAGCGGAGGCCTGAGGCACGGCCTCCATTCTTCCACCCCGCTTTGTCCGCTCAAGTAGGCCGGTCCTAGGCTCCGCCCGAGATGAAGATGACTGCGCCGCCGAGCCTTCGGGCCAAGGCCGCCGGGTACGTGGCGCTCACCAAGCCGAGGATCATCGAGCTGCTGCTGGTGACGACCCTGCCTACCATGGTGGTGGCCGCCCGGGCCGTGCCCTCCGTGAAGTTGATGGCGGCGACGCTGCTGGGGGGTGCCCTTGCCGCCGGCGGGGCCAACGCCATCAACATGGTGGTCGACAGGGACATCGACGCGGTCATGGCCCGCACCGCCAATCGGCCGTTGGTCACCGGCATCCTGGCTCCAGGCGAGGCTCTGGCCTTCGCCATCGGGCTGGAGGTCCTCGCCTTCGCGGAGCTGTGGGGGCTCGTCAACCTGCTCAGCGCCGTGCTGGCCGTGTCGGCCACGCTCTTCTACGTCTTCGTCTACACCCTGTGGCTGAAGCGGACGTCCAGCCAGAACATCGTGATCGGCGGGGCGGCCGGTGCGGTGCCGGTGCTGGTGGGTTGGGCAGCCGTCACCGGTAGCCTGGGCTGGGCCCCCTTGGTGCTGTTCATGGTGATCTTCGTGTGGACCCCACCTCATTTCTGGGCGCTGGCCATCAAGTACCGGGCCGACTATGCGGCCGCCAAGGTGCCCATGCTCCCGGTCGTGGCCGATGCCGCCCACACCGGCCGTCAGGTCGTCATCTACTCCGTGCTCCTGTGGGCCGTTTCCCTGGCCTTCGGACCGGTGGGCGACATGGGCGCCATCTACGACGTGGCCGCGGTCGTGCTGGGCGCCGTCTTCGTGCTGCTGGCCGTGCGGGTGCGGCGCGACGCTTCGGTGGCCAATGCCATGCGCCTGTTCAGTTGGTCGATCACATACGTCACCTTGCTGTTCTCGGCCATGGCCGTGGACCGGTTGGTGCTCCGGTAGGTCGTGGTGATAACCCTCGCGGCCGCCTGTCCCGCCCTCACCCAGCCGACCCAGCCGACCCAGCCGACCCACCCTGAGACGGAGTGCCACCAGGCATGACCATCACCGAGGCTCGTTCCGAGGCGCCGGCCGCCGGCTCCGCCGCCGGGACGGCCGCAGGCGACAAGCTCCAGCCGGCCGAGAGCGGCGATTTCCTGCTCGACAGCTCAGACCACAAGCGGGTCGGTCTGGTGTTCCTCGTCTTCTCACTGCTCTTCCTGCTCGGCGGTGCGGTGGTGGGATCGACCATGCATGCCGAGCTCGCCAGTCCCGGCGTCCAGGTGGTGGGCGGCCAGTACATCCGGTTGTTCTCGGCCCACGCCCAGATCGAAGCGGTGCTGTTCCTGGCCCCCTTCTGGTTGGGCCTGGCCACGTACCTAGTACCGCTCCAGATCGGCGCCAGCCGGCTCGCCTTCCCCCGCGTCCAGGCCCTGGCCGCCTGGCTGTTCGTGATCGGCGGCCTCCTTCACGTGGTCAGCTACCTGCTGGGACCGCCCCCGGGGCTCGGCCTGGCCGGGGCATCGCCCCTGCAGGCGCCCCCCGGCGGCGTGGGCCACGCCACCGACCTGTGGGTCACGAGCCTCATGATGGTGGCGCTGGCCATGCTGCTGGCTTCGGGGAACATCGTCGTCACGTGCCTGTCCCTGCGGGCCGACGGCATGACCCTGATGCGCATGCCCATGTTCAGTTGGTCCATGTTCGCCACCGCTGCCGTCGGGGTGCTGAGCACCGGGGCCTATCTGGCCGGGCTGCTGCTGCTCTACATGGACCTGCACTTCGGCCAGGCGTCGCTGTTCGGCGCTCCCGGGGCCAGGCTCGCCTGGGACCACCTGCTGTGGCTGTACGGACGGCCGGACATCCTCCTTCTCACCCTTCCTGCCCTCGGGGTGGCCAGCGAGGTCGTGGTCACCGCCGCCCGCCGCCCGCTCCTGGACCACCGGGCCGGCGTGGTCTGCATCGTCGGCTACGCCGCCCTCACCGTCACCTCGTACGCGGTCGGCACGCACGCCACGGCTTCGCTGCTGCTCCCCACCCCGACGTGGGCCACGGCGCTGGTGGTGGTGCCGGTGGGGGCACTCACCTTGCTGTGGCTGGGCACCCTCGCCCAGGGCCACCCCCGGTCCCACCCCGCCCTGCCCTTCGTGGCCGCTGCCGTCGTCTGCTGGCTGGTCGGGGCGGCCAACGCCGTCATCGCCGCCTTCGCCCATGTCCACGGCGCCGCCTTCGGCACCGGCCACCTCCATGTCGTCGCCTTCGGGCCGCCGACCCTCCTGGCCTTCGGCGCCCTCGTCCACTGGGGCCCGAAGCTGTTCGGCCGACCGCTCACCACCGCCGCCGCCGGTCTGGTCGCCGTGCTGAGTCTGGTCGGCATCCTCGTCTCCGGCCTCGGTGGCTACATCGCCGGCTACCAGGGCCAGGCCAACCACTACAAGAACGCAGTCACCTCCGGCACCGAGTCGGCCGACCGCTTCGCCTTCGTCGGCGGCATCCTTCTCGGGCTCGGCGCCGTCCTCCTTCTACTCGACGTCGTCCGTGCCGCAGCCGCCGGCCGCGGCCCCGTGGCCGATGGCCCGGCGGATCCCTACGGCGGCCTGACGCTGGAGTGGGCGACCACCTCACCGCCGCCTCCGCACAACTTCGACGAGATCCCCGAAGTGCGTTCGGAGGCACCCCTGGCCGACTTCCGCGACGCCGTGGCTCCTGACGACCCGGTGGCGAGCACCCTCACCCACGCCGGCCTCCCGGCCGGCGACGCCTGAGCCCACGATGGCCGCCCCGATGCTGGCCCTGCCCGCGGCCTCGCAGGATCGCGGCCGTTACCTCAGCGCCACCCGTGTCGGCGTGCTGGTGTACGCCATCGCCATGGCTATGGCCGAGGTCGGACTGGTCGGCGCCTATCTGGCGGTGCGCCATTCCTCGCCGAAGTTCACCCCGAGCGGCTACCACGAGAACAACTACCAGGCCACGATGATCACCCTGTCCATGATCCTGGGGGCCGTGACCGTCGAGTGGTTCGTGTGGGCCGTCCGGGCGCGTGAGCGGCGCCAGGCCATGTTCGCTGCCGGGTTGACGGCGCTGTTCGGCATCTGCTTCCTCAACGGGCTGACCTATCTCCTGCGCACCAGCCGGATAGGCCCCGGCAGCAGCCCGTTCGCAGCGCTGTTCTGGACGTTCCTGGTGTTCAACGCACTGCTGGCCGTCATCAGCCTGTGTGCCCTCTTCGTGGGGGCGCTGCGGGTCCAGGGCTCACAGGCCACCTCAGCCGAGCCCCACACCGTCCGGGCCGCCGCCTGGCTGTGGCAAGTGGCGCTGGTGTGCTGGCTGGTCACGTGGTTCTACGTCTTCTTCCTCTACAAGAACTGAGCAACCAATGACGGTTAGGCCAAGTAACAGCTGCCCGGCTGTCAGGGCGCGTGGCGGCGGCCGCACCGACGGCCGACAGGTCGTCGATCGATGTTGACCAGCGCCTCGAAGGCCTACTCGGGGCTCGCCGCGGCCGCCTTCGTCATCTTCGTCGGCTACTGGATCGGGGTAGGGGGCGACAGGCCCGGCGACGTGCTCCTGCTGGGAGTGGTCGCCGCCGCCGCCCTGTCGGCATGGGCGGTGGCCGGGAGCCGGGTGCCCGACATGGCCCCCCGGGTCGATCCCGGCGCCGCCCTCGAGCGGAGCGCCGTGGCCGCCCCCGGTCCCACTGCGTTCCCGAGCACCTTCCCGGTGATGGTGGCGGCAGGCGCCGGACTGGTGGTGGCGGGTGCCGCCTTCGGCGCTGTATTCGCGGTGCTGGGTGCCATCGTGCTCGCCCTGGGGCTGTTGGGATGGTTGGGCCAGACCTGGCGTGAGCACCCCTCGTGGTCGCCACAGGTGGGCGACAAGGTGGCCACCCGGGTGGTGGCGCCTTTCGCCCTGCCCGTGTCGGCCGTCCTGATCGGCTTGATCGTGGTGGCCAGCGTCAGCCGGATCCTGCTGGACATCACCCCCCACGCCGCCGTCGCCGTGAGCCTGGTCGTCGCCTCGCTGATCTTCGCCGGCTGCGCCGTCGCCGCTACCGGTACCCGCCTCAAGCCCAAGCTGCTCGGGGTCATGACCGGGGTGGCCGTCCTGGCCCTGGTCTCCGCCGCCACAGTCACGGGCGTGCGGGGGACACGGCAGGAAGAGAAGCGCACGCTGGGCATCCCGCAGGTGCACATCACCGCCCAGGGCACCGCCTTCCAGCAGAAGCAGATCACGGTGCCCGACGGCAGGCTCCAGCTGACCTTCACCAACGATGACGCCGACATCTTCCACGACGTGGCCCTGTACTCCGCGCCCAGTGGGGGCACGCCCTACATCGCCTTCACGCCCTTCTCGGGCGTCGGCCACCAGAAGTACCCGTCGGTGGACCTGGCCAAGCTGGGCGTCAAACCGGGGAAGTACTACTTCAGGTGCGACTTCCATCCGTCCATGGTGGGCACGTTGACCGTCACCGCCCCCAGTGGTGGGAGCGGCTCGGGTTGACGGGCGACGTGACTTCGCCGGCCTTCGGCCCTGCGACCAGCGACTACAGCGGCCGCTGGCTGGCCCGCAAGCGTCGCACCTCGCTCGTTCTGGCAGCCGTCCTCGCCATCGCCACCGGCGCCGCCGTCGCCGTCGCCATGCGGCCCACGGGCACCAGCACGCAGTCCGTCGCCGCACCCGGGTTCTCGTTGGTCGACGCTCGCAACCCGCGGGTCACCGTGGACCTCGGCGACCGGGTGGGCCACGCCGCCGTGGTCACCTTCCTGGCCTCGTGGTGCGACCCTTGTCGGGCCGAGCTGCCGACTTTCGCCAAGGTGGCGGCCACGGGCGCCAACGGTGTGCGCTTCTTCGGTGTCGACACCAAGGACTCCGACACCCAAGGGCCGGCGATGCTGACGGCGTCGGGTGTCGGCTTCCCGGTGGGCGCCGATCCAGAGGGGGCGGTGGCCGAGCGCTACCACGTCGAGGGCATGCCCACCACGGTGTTCGTGGCGGCCGACGGCCACATCGACCAAACCGTGACCGGTCCGCTCGACGGGGCCACGCTGGCCCGCAACCTGGCCAGGATCACCCCTCGGTGACCGTTACCGCCCTGGCGCTTTGCCCCGACGCCGGGTGCTGGGCGATGCTGACCGCATCCCCCGCCCGATGAGGAAAACCGTGACCTCACGCCGTCCCCTGCGCCCCGGTAGGCGCCTGGCCCTGATGGTCGTCAGCCTGGTGGTGCTGGCCACCGCCTGCGAGGGCACGGCCCAGAACACCATGGCCCCCCACGGCCACTTCTCCTCGATCACCTACAGCCTGATCTGGAAGGTGTTCATCGTCGCCGTCGTGGTGTTCGTGCTGGTCGAAGGGCTCCTCGTCTACGAGATCATCAGGTTCCGGGCCAAGTCGGCCGACGACCGCCCGGTGCAGATCCACGGCAGCACCAAGCTGGAGATCACCTGGGCCATCATCCCCGCCCTCATCCTCCTGGTGGTCGGTGCCGCCACCGTAGGCCAGCTCTTCCAACTCGATCGGGAGCAGCCCAACCCGGTCAGGATCGACGTGGTGGGCCACCAGTGGTGGTGGGAGTACCGCTATCACGACCCCCAGGACAACTCCAAGATCGACGTGGTCACGGCCAACGAGATGCACATCCCAGTGGGCCGCAACATCCGCCTGACCCTCAAGTCGGTCGACGTGATCCACAACTTCTGGGCTCCGAAGCTGGCGGGGAAGATCTACGCCATACCCGGGCGCGACAACAAGCTCTACGTCAAGGCTGACGATCCTGCCGTCTACTACGGCGAGTGCGCCGAGTTCTGCGGGCTCTCCCATGCCAACATGCGTCTGCGGGTGGTGGCCGAGCCCCAGGCCGACTTCGACACCTGGAGGCAACGCCAATCCGTCACCGTCGTGCCCCAGTTGCCGGACAAGACAACCCAGTCGGCCGCCTCCGCCGGTGCCCAGGCGTTCCTGCAGAAGGGCTGCTCGGGTTGCCACACCGTCTCCGGCTACAGCGCCGGCAACGTGGGCCCCAATCTCAGCGGCTTCAACTCACGATCGTGCTTCGCCGGCTGTATCTTCGCCAACAACGACCAGAACCTCCGCCTGTGGTTGCGCGACCCGCCAGGCGAGAAGCCGGGGTCCAAGATGCCGAACCTCAAACTGACAGAGCAGGACATCACCAACCTCACCGCCTACCTGCGGACCCTCGGCGACGCTTCGACGCGGCCGAGCAACATCGGCCCGGCCGGTAGCTAGCCGCATCGGAGACCTGTATGGCAACCGTTCTCGACAAGCCCCCTCTTCCTCCGACCACCGACCGGCCGCTCGACGCCGCTCTGTTCCAGCGACCCAGGTCCACCCACGGGTGGGTGTCGTGGCTGACCACGATCGACCACAAAAGGATCGGGACGCTCTACGGCGTCACCGCCCTCACGTTCTTCATCATCGGCGGCATCGAGGCACTTCTGATCCGGCTCCAGCTGGCCCAGCCCAACGGCAAGATCCTCGACGCCAACGCCTACAACCAGGTGTTCACCATGCACGGCACCACCATGATCTTCCTGGTGGTCATGCCCTTGTCGGCCGCCTTCGCCAACTACCTGATACCGATCCAGATAGGGGCTCCCGATGTCGCCTTCCCCCGGCTGAATGCCTTCTCGTACTGGACGTTCCTGGCCGGCGGCCTGTTCTTGTACTCGTCCATCTTCCTGGGGGGCATGCCCAACGGCGGTTGGTTTGGCTACGCCCCCAACACGTCGATCACCTACTCGCCGGGTCACAACATCGACTTCTGGGTGATGGGCCTGCTCATCACCGGTGTGGCCTCCACCGTGGGTGCCGCCAACCTGGTCGTCACCTGCCTGAACATGCGGGCGCCCGGCATGAATCTCATGCGCATGCCGGTCTTCACCTGGATGTCTCTGGTGGCGCAGTTGCTCACGCTGTTCGCCATGCCGGTGATCACCGTGGCCCTGTTCCTGCTGATGTTCGACAGGAACTTCGGTTCCCACTTCTTCGACCCGTCCGCCGGTGGCGACCCCGTCCTGTGGCAGAACCTGTTCTGGCTGTTCGGACATCCAGAGGTCTACATCCTGATCCTGCCCGCCTTCGGGATCGTGTCGGAGATCCTCCCCGTCTTCTCCCGCAAGCCGATCTTCGGCTATCCGGTCATGGTCTTCTCCGGCATCGCCATCGGCTTCATGGGCTGGGGGGTGTGGATCCACCACATGTTCTCCGTGGGCCTCGGGCCGGTGGCCGTGTCCGCCTTCTCGATCTCCACCATGCTCATCGCCGTGCCCACCGGCGTGAAGATCTTCAACTGGGTGGCCACGATGTGGAAGGGCTCGCTGCGCTTCACCTCGGCCATGCTGTTCGCCATCGGGCTGGTGTCGCAGTTCACCGTCGGTGGCCTCTCGGGCGTCACCCACGGCGTCGCCTCCCACGACCGCCAGCAGACCGACACCTACTATGTGGTGGCCCACTTCCACTACGTGCTGTTCGGCGGTTCCATCTTCGCCCTGTTCGGGGGGATCTACTACTGGTACCCCAAGGTCTTCGGCCAGTTGCTCGACGACCGCCTGGGCAAGCTCCATTTCTGGTTGTTCTTCGTCGGGTTCAACCTGACGTTCTTCCCGTTCCACATCCTCGGGATCGTCGGCATGCCCCGACGCATCTACACCTACCCGACGGGTACGGGGTGGGACACGTACAACCTGCTGTCCACCATCGGTTCGTTCATCATCGCCTTGGGCGTGCTCGTCTTCATGTACAACATCCGGCGGACCGACAGCCGGTTCAAGAAGTACAAGCTCACGGTCGACGCCGACCCGTGGGATGGCCGCACTCTCGAGTGGTCGGTGCCCTCGCCCACGCCCGCCTACAACTTCGCCGAGGTGCCCACGGTCAAGTACCAGGACGACTGGTGGCACCGTAAGTACACCGTGGACGACGCGGGCCGACTCCTGCCCCGGCCCGAGATCGACGAGGTCCGGGCCCGGGCCAACGACGGGCTGAAGCCGGGCCAGCACCCACACTTCCCCAGTCCCAGCTTCTACCCGATCGTGGCCGCCTTCTGCTTCCCGATCGCCGGCTACGGCCTCGTGTACGGACGGGCCAGTGGCTACAACTACGTGATCACCGGCATCGGGATGAGCCTGCTGCTGGTCACCCTCGTCGCCTGGGGTATGGAACCCTCGGTGGCCCCGCCCGAGGACGACGCTCCCGCCGTCCATGAGGAGCAGCCGGTGCTCGTGGGGGCCGGGGCCGGCTCGGCACCCGGCTTGGGGGCCGCCCCAGACGGCGGGCAGCCGGCCCTCACCAGCGGCGGTGGCGCCCCGCCACCCGGCGACTCGGGCGGCGGCGGGGGCGGTAGCTCATGACCGCCACTGAAGTTCCCGCCACCGGCATCCCGACCACCAGGACGGCGGCAGGACCGGCCCCCGTGACCGACAAGGGCGGCCACGCTGCTCCGCCCACCAGTACCGGCATCTCCAACGAGAAGTTGGCCATGTGGACGTTCCTGGGCTCGGAATGCCTCCTTTTCGGCGCCCTCATCGCCACCTATTTCCTGTACCGGAACCGCCTGGGCAACGGAGCCGTGCGACCCGGTCTGGTCTACGACATCCCGTTCACGTCGGTCAGCTCCTTCATCCTGCTCATGAGCTCGCTGACCATGGTGCTGGCGCTGGCCGGCTTCCAGCGGGGCGACCTGCGCCGCGGCCGCATCTGGCTGCTGTGCACCGCCCTGCTCGGCTCCGGCTTCATCGGCGGCCAGGTGTACGAGTTCACGACCTTCATCCACCAGGGCATGACCATCAAGACCAACCCGGCATCGTCGGCCTTCTTCGTGCTCACCGGGTTCCACGGCACCCACGTCGCCATCGGCGTCATCATGCTGCTCACGCTGGTCTTCATGAGCCTGAAGGGCCGCATTCCCCAGGAGCGCTCGGAGATCATCGAGATCGCCGGCCTGTACTGGCACTTCGTCGACGTGGTCTGGATCGTCGTGTTCACCGTCGTCTACCTCCTGCCGGGGAACAGGTGATGCCGTCCTCGGCGGCCGTCGCTGCGCTCGGCCGCCTGCGGCGGAAGGTGGTCGCCAGATGACCTCTATCAGAGCCACAGAAGCTTCGGCGGCCGGAGAGGCCTCCGGTGATGTCGCCGGAGTCGACTCCTCTGCGGAGGCGGGGGGCCGGCCGCATCCTGAGGGGGGGGAGCACGGGGCCCATCCGAGTGACCGGCAATACGTGGTCATCGCGCTCATCCTGGCCGCCATCACCGCCGTCGAGGTGGTGCTTTCGTACTGGAACGACGCCGGTCTGAGCGCACCCCTCCTGTTGGTCGGAATGGCGCTCAAGTTCGCCATCGTGGCCGGCTACTTCATGCACCTGAAGTTCGACAGCAGACTGCTCCGTCGCCTGTTCCTGTCCGGACTCGGTCTGGCCCTCTTCTGCTACATCGCCGTGGCTGCGGTATTCCACGCCTTCACCCACGAGACGAAGATCTCGCCGCAGGGGCCCGGTCCCGTGGTCACCGCACCGGCCCAGCTGGCACCGTGACGGCCCACCTGGCGCCGGCCCGTCTCAGGCGGTTCGCCAGGCCACCCCGGCACCACCGCCGGGCCTTGCCGTGGTGACGGCTGTCGCCGACCCCTGGCGTCTGCATCCTCACCCCGAGGTCGACCTGATCATGCTGTTGGTCGCCGGCGCCTACTGGTGGGCCGTGCACCGCCTGGGGCCACGGCTGGTGAAGCTGGGCGAGCCCGTCGCCAGCCGCCGCCAGCAGTGCTGGTTCTACGGCGGGGTGGCCGTTCTCTGGATCTTCTCGCAGTGGCCCATCCACGACATCAGCGAGGGCTACCTGCTGAGCGTCCACATGGTGCAGCACACCTTCTTCAGCGTGGTGGCCCCACCCATGCTGCTGCTCGGTCTGCCCGCATGGCTCATCGGGTGGCTCCTGAAGAACCCCGTGCTCGGCTTCCTGGGGCGCCGAGTGGCCCGGCCCTGGCCGGCCCTGCTGCTCTTCAACTTCCTGAACATCCTCATGCACTGGGAGCCGGTCGTCGACCACGAGCTGCGCAGCGAGCCTCTCCACTTCTGCATGCACCTGCTGCTGTTCGGCGGTTCCATGTGCGTGTGGCTGCCCCTGGTCAACTCACGGCCGGGCCTGGTCTGCCTGTCCCACCCGATGAAGGTGGTCTACGCCATGGGCACGACCCTGTCGATGGTGGCCCCGGTGACCTTCCTGGCCCTGGCCACCCGGCCCACTTACACCGTCTACGCCCATGCTCCCAGGCTGTGGGGCATCTCCCACCTGGCCGACCAGCAGGCAGGGGCCGGGATCATGTGGCTGCTCCACAGCGTGATCATGACGGGTGTCATCGCCTACCTGTTCTTCGCCTGGTGGGCCGAGGAGCAGCGTGACCCCCAGACCCGCAGCTGGCCGGAACGTCCCCTGGCCGTCGATGAGCTGCCCGACACGCTCACCTGGGATGACGTCGAGCACCAGCTCGAGCGGGCCTAGGAGGTGGCGGTCGCCGGCCGCCGGTGGTTCGCCCGTCCGTCGGTCATCACCGCGACCGCCATCGCCGCCGCCTTCCTGATCGGCCTGCTGTTGATGCCCGCCCGGCATCGGGAATCGACGGAGGTCGCCATCGGCCGGCCGGCTCCGACCTTCGCCGCTCCCACCATCGACGGGGGCCGTCTGCAGTTGGCTGATCTGCGGGGCCACCCGGTGTTGGTGAACTTCTGGGGGTCATGGTGCAAGCCCTGCCAGGACGAGTTCCCCCGTCTGGCCCAGGTCCACGCCACCGGTGTCGACGTCGTCGGCGTCCTCTACAAGGACAAGGCCAGCCCGGCGCTGTCGTTCGTGCACCAGCGCCAGGCGAACTGGCCCTCCGTTGTCGACCCCAAGGCCCAGATTGCCTCGGCGTACAAGGTGACGGTGGCGCCGACGACCTTCGCCATCGACGGCCACGGCATCGTCCGGGCCCGCCACATGGGCGAAGCATCCGCCACCGACCTCGCCGATCTGGTCAGAGCCGCCCGAGGCTGACGCCGGTTTCTGGCGGCGCCCCGGGTGTGTCATTCCCAGCGGAAAGTGACGGCCGCGGCCAGGGGTGCGGCGACGGCCCACACCACGAGGACGACGGCGGCGTGCAGGGCCGACATCGAACCGCCCAGGCCGAAGGCGTGACCGAGGGCGTCGGCCAGAGCCGCCGCCGGCAGTGCCTCGGCGACCGCCTGGAGGGCGCCCGGGAGCTTGGTCAGCGGCACGATCATGTCGCCCAGCAGCAACAGCACCAGGTAAAGGCCGTTGGCCGCCGCCAGTGTGACCTCGGCCCGTAGGGCGCCGGCCATGAGCAGCCCAAGGCCGGCAAAAGCGACGGTGGCCACCAGCACGGCCGCCACCGCCGCCACCCCGTTGCCGCTCGGCCGCCAACCCAACGCCACCGCCACGGGTACCAGCACCAGCACCTGAACCACCTCGACGGCGAGGATGGCCACCGTCTTGGCTGCCAGCAGGGTGCGTCGGCTGAGGGGCGTGGTCCCCAGGCGCTTCAAGACCCCGTAGGACCGCTCGAAACCGGTGGCGATGCCGAGGCTGACCATGGCGGTGGACATCACCGCCAGGGCGAGGATGCCCGGGGCCAGGAAGTCGACGGTGTGGTGGACGCCAGCCGGCCTGGGCAGGACGTCGACCAACGAGAAGAAGACGAGAAGCAGGACCGGGATGCCCAGGGCCAGCAACACCGACTCACCCCGTCGCAGCGTCAACCCCACTTCGGCCCGGGACTGGGCGGCGAACGCCCTCACCGGGGCCACCCGTCTGCGTCGTGGGGGCGACCTGCTGGAGCGGGGGCGCGCCCGTCGTCCCCGCTCCGCCCCGGCGACGTCACGCCGCTCCGCCCCGTCTGCGTTGGCGGCCGGCCTTGCGGCGGTGACGTGGAGCGCGGTCCGCTTCGACGGCCGAGGGTTGGGCGGTGATGCGCAGGAACACGTCCTCGAGGGTGTGGCGGCCGGCGCGGATGTCACCGATGACCACGTCACGTTCGGCCAGCCAGGCGGTGAGACGGGCCAGGTTGGCCGGCGATGCTTCGACGTCCACCCGGTATTCGCCGGATCGGTCCTCGATGACCGCCGCCCCCAGTGTCGATCCGAGCCCGTCGACGTCGAGCCTGGGCGGCCCCCCGAAGCGGATCTCCCGGCCCGCACCGGACCTCATCAGCTCCGCCGGCGTGCCTTGGGCGGCCACCCGGCCGTGGTCGAGGATGACCACTTGGTCGGCCAGGCGCTCGGCCTCTTCGAGGTTGTGGGTGGTCAGCAGCACGCACACCCCGTCGTCGCGCATGCCGCGGATGACATCCCACAGCACCTGGCGGGCCTGAGGGTCCATGCCTGCCGACGGCTCGTCCAGGAAGGCCACGCGAGGTCGCCCGATCAGGGCAAGGGCCAGCGACAGGCGTTGCTGCTCGCCCCCCGACAAGCGCCGCCACGGGGTGCGCTCCACGGCGCGCAGGCCGACCCGGTCGAGCAGTTCGGCTCCGGCGGCCGGGTCGTCGTAGTAGGCGGCGAAGAGTCGCACGGCGTCCCGGGCGCACATCGCCGGGTAGACGCCCCCTCGCTGCAGCATGACCCCTATGCGGGGCATCACCCGGGCCCGATCGGCCACCGGGTCGAGGCCCAGCACCCTGACGGTGCCGCCGGACGGCCGGTGGTAGCCCTCGGCCGTCTCGACGGTGGTCGTCTTACCGGCACCGGTGGGGCCCAGCACGGCTACCACCTGCCCCTCGTCAGCCGACAACGACACCCCGTCGACGGCCACCATGTCGCCGTAGGCCACGACCAGCGAGTCGACTTCCAGGCTGGCCACGGTTTCGGAACCTACCGCCGGCGAGGGGAAGGGCCAAAGCCGCCGAGATCCGCCGGGGTACCGGGTACCGTTCCGGCGCCATGCTCGACGTCCGCCGCCTGCGCAACGACCCCGACGGTGTGCGCACGGCCCTGGCCCGGCGGGGGGCCGACGTGGCCGAGGTCGTGGACCGACTGCTCGAACTCGACGTCAGCGTGCGCCGGGCCGTGGCCCGCAGGGACGAGACCCGGGCCGAGGTGAGGGCGCTCACCAGGCAGGTCGGGGAAGGCCGACGGGCCGGCGAGGTGGAAAGGGTCGAGCAGCTACAGGGCGAGAGCCGCCGGCTGGGCGACGCCGAGAGAGAGGCGGACGCCCTTGCCGCCGGGTTGGGCGCTGAGCTGCGAGCCCTACTGCTGCGCACGCCGAACACGCCCGACCGTCGGGTCCCTGACGGCGCCGGTCCCGACGACAATCCGGTCCGGGAGGTGTGGGTGGCGGATGGCGGCCGGTTCGACGAGAACGCCTACGCCGGCCACCAGCGCCTGCCCCACTGGGACGTGGCCGCCCAGCAGGGGTGGTTGGACAACGAGCGGGCGGTGAAGCTGTCCGGCTCGATGTTCACCATGTACACCGGGCAGGGCGCCCGCCTGTTGCGGGCCCTCACCCAGTTGGCCCTCGACCGCCATACCGCGGCTGGCTGGACCGAGGTGCGGCCGCCCACCCTGGTGCTGACCGAGACGATGGTCAGCACCGGCCACCTGCCCAAGTTCGCCGACGACGCGTACCACCTCGAGCGCGACGACCTGTGGGCCATCCCGACGGCCGAAGTGCCGCTCACGTCGATGGCCAGGGACGAGTTGCTGGACGAGGCCGACCTGCCCCGCCGGTACGTGGCCTACACGCCGTGCTACCGGCGGGAGGCGGGGTCGGCCGGGCGGGACACGCGGGGTCTCCTGCGCAGCCATGAATTCGACAAGGTGGAGATGATGGCCATCACGACCGCCGACCAGGCCGAGGCCGTCCACGCCGAGATCCTGGCCGCCGCCCGGCGCCTGCTCGAGGACCTGGGCCTCACCTACCGCGTGGTCGACATCTGCACCGGTGACATCGGCTTTTCACAGGCCCAGCAGGTCGACCTCGAGGCCTACAGCCCCGGCGTCGGCCAGTGGCTCGAGGTGAGCTCGGTCAGCTGGTACACCGACTTCCAGGCTCGCCGGGCCAACATCCGACACCGCCGGGCCGGTGGCGGGACCGCCATGTGCCACACCTGCAACGGGTCGGCGCTGGCCTGGCCGCGGGTGTGGGCGGCCCTGGTCGAGACCCACCGCCAGCCCGACGGCACCGTGGCCGTACCCGGGGCGCTCCGTCCCTATCTGGGCGGCATCGCACAACTGGGGTCTGCGGTCGCCTGAGCGCCGCCTAGCCGTCACTAGTGTCGTCGTTATGGGCGACACCATGGCTGCGGTGCAAACGGCGCAGTTGGTCTTCAGCATCGCCCTAGGTGTCGTCGCCGTGGTCGTCGTCGCCTTCTCCGTGTTCGTCGTTTCGACCACCATGTGGGGTGACCGGTGGGCTCGACGGTCGGGCTGACGATGTCGGCCACCGCCGGCGAAGGAGCCCGATGAGCACCGAGGCGGCCGACACAACCGGGCCCGCCACAATGTGCCCGGGCCGCACCGTGGGGCCCAGCACCGTCTACCGGGGGCGGTCGGGCCAGTGGGCGTTCGTGCTCCACCGCATCTCCGGCTTCCTGGTGTTCGCCTTCCTGCTCCTCCACGTCGTCGACGTCGGCCTCGTCAAGTTCCCCCGGGCCTACAACGAAGTCCACGCCCTATACGGCAACATCGCCCTGCGGCTGTTCGAGGTGGGCCTGCTGGCCGCTCTCCTGTACCACTCGTTGAACGGCCTGCGCATCGTCATGATCGACTTCTTCCCCCGGGCCGTGCGCAGTCAGAAGCAAATGTTCAGGATCGTGCTCGGCCTCACCGCACTGGGCACGGCCATCGGCGGCTTTGTCATCGTCGACCCGTTCCTCACCGGGACGCTGGGTCTGTAGCGTTGGCCACCCCGCTGGACCTCGACCGCACCACCGGCACGGCGTTGCCCCGACGGTCCCACCAGAACTTCGAGACCTGGTCGTGGTTGTTCATGCGGGCCTCAGGCCTGATCCTGATCTTCCTGGCCCTCCTGCACTTCACGGTCACCCACCTCGTCACCGACGTGGCCAGGACCAATATCGACTTCGTGGGCCGTCGCTGGCAGAACAGCCTCTGGCGCCTGTTCGACTGGCTGTTGCTGACCCTTGCCCTGGCCCACGGCCTCAACGGCGTGCGCTGGAGCGTCGACGACTACGTGCGCAATCCGACGCTCCGCACTGCCGTCAAGGGCACGCTCTACACCGTGACCGCCGCCCTGTTCCTGTATGGGACCTTGACCATCGTCACCTTCTGAAGCGCTCAGCGTGGGCCAGTGGGCCCGCTCAGTGGCCGCTCGGGCGCCAGGTCAGCGCTCGGCCGGCTCGGTCTCGGGGGCGTTGGCGCCGGCCGCCACCGACCGGCGCAGGGCCCGGTGCAGGGAATCCGGTGTGAGCACCCCCAGGTAGCGGTCGCCGTCCAGGACGGCGACCCAGGCGGCGTCGTGCTGGAGCATCTCAGACATGGCCTGCTTGAGGCTGGCGGTGGAGAGCACGGCCGCCGGCAGGCGCCGGCCCCGTTGGTGGACCAGGCCTTCGCCGTACGCCCGGTTCCGGTCGAGTGAGCCGTGCAGGCCACCGTCGCGGTCGAGGACGATGGCCCACCGGGCCGACTCCCGGTCCAGCTCCGTCCGGGCCGTGCCCAGGTTGTCGTCGACGGTCACGATCGGGGGGTGCTCGAGCTCGCTCAGGTCGATGGGGGTGACCTGCAGTCGCTTCAGGCCGCGGTCGGCGCCCACGAAGTCGGCCACGAAATCATTGACGGGCGCACCCAGGATCTGGGCCGGCGTGTCGTACTGCTGCAGGACGCCGCCCTCGGACAGGATGGCGATGCGGTCACCCATCCGCACCGCCTCCTCTATGTCATGGGTGACGAACACGATGGTCTTGTTGACGTCGGCCTGCAGCCGTAGGAACTCCTCCTGCAGGCGGTTGCGGGTGTCGGGGTCGATGGCGCCGAAGGGCTCGTCCATGAGAAGGACCGGCGGGTCTGCGGCCAGCGCCCGGGCCACGCCGACCCGCTGGCGCTGTCCGCCCGACAGCTCATGGGGATATCGCCGGGCGAAGCGGTCGGCATCCAGGCCCACCAGCTCGAACATCTCCGCCACCCGGGCCTTGACGCGCTGGCGGTCCCAGCCCAGCAGCTTGGGGACGGTGGCCACGTTCTCCGCCGTGGTCTGGTGCGGGAACAGCCCCACCTGTTGGATCACGTACCCCATACGGCGGCGCAGCTGGACGGGATCGACGTGGGTCACGTCCTCGTCGCCCAGGTAGATGCGGCCCGACGTGGGCTCGATGAGGCGGTTGATCATCCGCATGGTCGTCGTCTTGCCGCAGCCCGACGGCCCTACGAGGACGCACAGCTGCCCCTCCGGCACCTCAAGACTGAGCTCGTGGACGGCCACCAGCCCATCGCCGTAACGCTTGGTGACGGCATCGAGCCGGATCACCGCGGCCACGCTAGCGGCAGCGGGAACGCCAGCACGAGCTCAGGTGGCATCGCCTGGTCGGTCGAGGTGCCACTTCTTGGCTGAAGCATGGGCTACGCCAGCCGGGCGACGGCGAAAGAGGTACCGAGCCCGATGAGCGTGACGCCGTACGCCTTCTCGAGTCGGATGGACGACGTGCGCAGCGCCAAGCGGGCGCCGACGGCAGCCAGGGGCACGGAGGCGGCGGCGAACACGGCGACGACGGCCCAGTCGATGTGGCCGAGAAGGGTGTGGACGGCGGTGGCCGGAACGGCGAGGGCGGTGGCTGCGGTCAGCGAACTGGCGAAGGTGCGCTTGATCGGGAGGTGGAGAACGGTGAGATAGAGCGGCGCCAGCAGCGCACCGCCACTGTTGGCCAGGAGACCCGAGGCGAACCCGACCGTGAGCGCGATCATGGCCGTTGGCCCGAGGGGAGCCGGCGCCGGTCGATCGTCGCCGACCGGCGTCTGCCGGCCCTCGACGAGGACCAGCAGGCCCAGTGCGGCCAGGATGAGATCCGTGATCAGCACGAGGATGTTGGCGTCGACCCAGCGGGTGGTGACAGCCCCGGCGATGGTGGCGGGGATGCCGATGGCGACGGTGATGCCGACGACACGCCGGTCAATCTGTCCATCCCGCCAGTAGGCCGTAGCCGCGGCCATCGTCGTGGCGATCGTGGCCGGCAGGGGCGAGGCCACGGCGGCGACGGCCGGTATACCGACCGCAGCCAGCAGAGGGGTGGCGACGGCCGAGCCACCCTTCCCGAATATGCCCGAGAGAAGGCCGACTCCGGCACCGATTGCCGCCACGGCGATGACAGTGTCGCCGGTCATGGCATCCAGACTCGCAGATGCCAGCCCACAGGGCGGAAGTCCCAAGGCGGGGCAGGGGCGTTTCGTCCCTCGTCCCGGCTAATCTCGGCCTCGGTGGACGGCCTGCTGGCCCTCGGCGGCCCCTGGCACTGGTTCGCCCGCAACTTCGTCCATACCGACCAGCACTCGTGGGTCTGGTGGCAGTTCGTGCGTCGGAACCTGGCTCGGGGCCGGGAATTCTCCATCCCCGACCGGGTACTCGAGCACGTCGGGCTGACGCTGGTGGCCGTCGGCATCGGTCTCGTCGTGTCGGTGCCGCTGGCCCTGGCCGTGCGCAGATGGCGGTGGCTGGAGCAGCCGGTGCTGTGGGTGACGGGGGCCATCTTCACCATTCCCTCCCTGGCCCTGTTCGCCCTCTTGGTGCCCCTTACCGGATTGTCGACCACGACGGCCGAGATCGGACTGGTGGGGTACACGCTGCTCATACTGGTCCGCAACACCCTCGCCGGGCTCGACGGCGTCCCCGCCGAGGTGATGGAAGCGGCCGACGCCATGGGGCTGTCGCCGCGTCGGCGGCTCCTGCGGGTCGAGGTGCCCCTGGCCCTGCCCGCCGTCATCGCCGGGTTGCGAATCGCCACTGTCACCACCATCGGACTGGTGACGGTGACGCTGTTCGTCGGCCAGGGAGGTCTGGGCCAGCTCATCGACGACGGGTTCCACCGCCAGTTCCCCACCCAGGTCACGGTCGGCACGGTCGGCTGCGTGGTGCTGGCCGTTTTGGCCGACGTCACCCTGCTGGGCGCCGAGCGGCTCTTCACCCCCTGGTCCAGGGCCAGGTCTCCGCGGTGAGGGCGGGAGGCCTCAGCGGCTCGGTGCTCGCCGCCTGCCGACCTGGCCACTGCGGTATCGGCACCTATGTGGCCGAGCACAGCACCTGGTCGGGGCCCGACGGCCTGCCCCACCGCCTGGTCCAGCACGTCGAGCTGTCGGCCGAGGCGATGGTCGTGGCCCTGGCGCTGGCTCTGCCGGTGGCGGTGGTGCTCGGCCATCTGGCCCGGGGCGGCGTGCTGGCCGTCAACATCTCCAACGTCGGGCGGGCGGTGCCGTCGCTGGCCGTACTGGTCATCGGCGCGCGGATCTATGGGATAGGGACCCTGCCCGCCTTCCTGGCCCTGGTGGTCCTGGCCATCCCGCCCATCGTGACCAACGGGTACACGGCCATGCGCCAGGTTGACGCCGACGTGCGCGACGCGGCCGTGGGCCAGGGACTGTCGGGCGTGCAGGTGCTGCGCCGCATCGAGCTGCCCCTCGCCCTGCCTCTGCTCATGGCCGGAGTGCGCACGGCCGGCGTCCAGGTGGTGGCCACCGCCACCCTCGCCGCCTACGTGGGCTCGGGTGGTCTGGGCGCCACGGTGCTGTCCGGGTTGGTCAACGACGAGGTCGGCCCGGAAGTGGTCGGCGGGCTCACCGTCGTCGGGTTGGCCGCTCTGGCCGAACTGGGGCTGGCGGCCGTCCAACGGGCGCTGACGTCGGACGGGCTCCGGCGCCGCTCCGGGCGTCAGCCCACGCTGGCCGACGCGATGGCGGCCGATATGGGCTAGACCCTTGGCTTCGCGAACAGGAGGACCACGTCATGCGGTTGCACCGTGGCGGTATCGTCGGGGCCGTGATGTTGGCTGTGGTCGCCGCCGCCTGCACCTCGAGCAGCAGCTCCACCCAGAGCACGGCGTCGACCACCGCAGTCGGGGGCGCCAAAGGTGCGCCGACGTCGATCACGGTCGGCTCCGCCGGCTTCTCCGAGAACGTGACGCTGGCCCGCATCTACGGTGGTGCGCTCGAGAAGGCCGGCTACAAGGTCAGCTACAAACTGAAGATCGGCGCCCGTGAAGTGGTCGAGCCGGCGCTGGAGAGCGGTCAGATCGACCTCGTTCCCGAATACGCCGGCAACTACCTGAACTTTCTCGACCCAGCCGTCAACGGGCTGCCGCTCGACCAGGCCACCACCCAGTTGCAGGCCAAGGCCAAGACCAAGGGCCTCACGGTGCTGACGCCGTCGGCCGCCGCCGACGGTGACGTGGTGGCCGCCACCAAGGACTTCGTGGCCAAGAATTCGCTCACCTCGATCTCCGACCTCAAGAAGCTCCCCGCCCCCGTCAGCCTCGCCGGACCGGCCGAGTGCCAGACCCGGCCCACGTGCCTCCTGGGGCTCCAGAGCGTCTACGGACTGCAGGTCAAGTTCGTGAGCACGGGCACCGATTCCGGCGGCCCAGTGACCAAGGCAGCGCTGGACAAGGGGGACGCCGTCATCGGCCGGCTCTTCTCCACCGACACCGATCTGGGCAAGAAGTACGTCGCCCTCGACGACGACAAGAACTTCCAGTTGGCCGGCAATATCGTCCCGGTGGTGCGCTCGTCCAAGGTGGACGACAAGCTCGCGCAGACGCTCGACAAGGTGTCGGCCGCGCTGACCACGGCCAAGCTGACGGCACTGGACGACCAGACCGACAACCAGAAGCAGGACCCCGCCGATGTGGCCACCATGTTCCTGAAGCAGAACAATCTTGGTTGACGCCATGAGGGAGCGGAGGCTCCCGGCCTTCTCATCGCCCGGGGCCCGGCCTCGTTGATGCGGACGGCCGTGGCCGAGCCACCTCACCCCTCCGGCGCTCCTGCGGGAATGTGGCGCCGGGTGGCGGCCCGCCCGGTGGTGGTGGCGCTGGTCGTGCTCGTCGCCGTCGCCGTCGCCGGGCCGGCGGCGGCCAAGTCGGCCTCTCCTTCGCATCCCCTCACCGGCCGGCGCATCGCCGAGCAGTCCAAACCGGCCGTGCAGCTCATCGAGACCGACTTCTCCGCCGACCTCACCGTCTACGACCCCAAGCCCGACCAGGCCGCGTTGGACGCCTTCGTCAGCCAGGATGCCGGAGCCGCCCAGCTGGCGTTGGCCGGTGACGAGGCCGGGCTGGAGACGCTCCTGCTCGAACAGATCGTCGCCCATCCCGACAGGTACATCCAAAAGGGCGACCCGACCACCGGCAGGGCCGAGATCGTGGCCCAGGGTTCAGGCTTCGTGGTGACGCCCGACGGCTATGTCGTGACCAACACCCATGTGGTGGCGCCGCCGGACGATGAGATCAAGCAGCAGATGATCAAGACCGGTCTGCCCGATCTGGCCAAGAGCTCGGCCGAGAGCATTGCCGCCGACCTGAAGGGCGCGATCCCCGACAACCTCGTCCAGCAGGTGATCGACGTCACCACCCGGTTCCTGGTGGCGACGGCCGAGGTGGGCACGATCGACACCCACGTCTACGTCGGCGGCGGCCCCAGTCTCAACCGCAAGCTCAAGGGCAGGTCCAACGCCCAGGAAGCCGAGGTGATCGCCCACGGCGAGGAGTACCCGGGCAAGGACGTGGCTGTCGTCAAGATCAGCGGCCACGATCTCCCATCCCTGCCGCTGGGCGACGACACCAGGTCGTTCCAGGGCGACCAGCTCTACGCCATCGGCTACCCGGGCGACGCCACGTTCCTGTCGGGAGCGTCGCCCGACGCGCAGGTTTCGCCCACGCTCACTTCAGGCAAGGTGTCCAACAAACTGCCCTCGGAGAAGGGCGGCTTCACTCTTATCGAGACCGACGCCGTGATCAACGAGGGCAGCAGCGGCGGCCCGGCGCTGAACGAGGACGGCGAGGTCATCGGCATCACCACGGCCGGCACCACGAGTCAGGGTGGCGGCCAGTTCGGCTTCATCATCCCCACCACGGTCGTCAACGAGTACATCCACCAAGCCAACGTCAGGCCTTCGCAGAGCCGTGAGCAGCTGGACTACGTCAAGGCCCTCGACCTCATCGACCAGTCCCATTACAAAGCGGCGAGGAAGGAGTTGGCCAAGGTCGACGCTGAGGCTCCCAACAATCCCTACACGGTGGCCAAGCTCCAAGAGGTGAACCAGGCCATCGCTGCGGGCAGGGACAAGCCGCTCTCGTCCTTCCCCAGGGCGGCGGTGGCCGGAGCCGCCGCCGGCGCCCTGTTGATCGTGCTCGTCCTGCTGATGTTGGTCCTCATGCGAGGCCGGAGGAAGAAGCGGGCGGCGACGGCCGGCCCGGCCTACGCCGGCGCCTACGCCCCCCCGGCCGGATCGTACGGCGCCCCGCCGCCGGGCCCGTCGGCCGGCTCCACCTGGGGTCATCCTGGGGGTGCGCCGTCTGCTCCGCCCGCCCCCGGGGGGTGGGCGGGGCAGGCGCCGGCCCCGCAGCCCGGTTGGTCGACTCAGCCCGGCCCCCCTGGCCCGCCCGTGCCACCGGGCTCGGCCGGCCCTTCGAGCCGACCGCCGTGGACGGAGCCGACCACGACCTGGAGCCCGGGCCCTCCGTCCCCTGCCCCGCCGGCGCCGACCCCCCCGGGGTCGGCTGGCCACCCGGCCCCATCCCCGGCCCCACCTGGTTGGGGTGCACCGCCCCCGCCCCCGGCGCCCCCATCGGGCTGGGCGCAGAACGCCGACGAGCGGCGTGAGGGCACCGGGGCCACCTCGGGTGCCGACGAGGAGGGGCCGCTGACCCCTCCTCCACCGCCGGGCTGGCCGGCCCCGCCGCCATAGCCGTCTGACGCCCACCGCCGGCCAGTGGTCTGTGGTCGATCGGGCGGCCCGTCGACCGTCGGGGGGGCTTCCCCCGGCCGGTCAGCTGCTGGCCACCTCGAACCACACGGACTTGCCGGGCATCCGGTCGTCGACGCCCCAGCGGGTGGCCACCGCCTGAACCAGGCGGAGGCCCCGGCCGTTGGGTGCGTCAGGACGGACGAACCCGGGCTCGGGGACCCCGTAGCCGGCGTCGTACACCTCCACCCGGATGCAGCCCCGCGACCTGCGCACGATGAGGTCCAAAGGGGTGCGGGCGTGGACTATGGCGTTGGTCACGAGCTCGGATACCAGGAGGGATGTGTCTTGTGCCGCCGTCTCGCACCGCCAGGATACGAGGGCCTTGGTCACGAACCTGCGGGCGGCCCGGCTGGATGTGGGGTGAGCCGGCAGCCGGATCGACGCCACCTGGAGCCTGCTGATGCCAGCCGCAGCTTCGACCGATGTTCGTGGTACGGCCACAGCCCTAGTTCACCCACTCCGTCAGCTGAGGCATGACCATCTAGAGTACGCATCTCCAGTGAAGGCCGGGACAAGCCTCCGGTGCACGCGGTTACCGTGCCGGTCATGCCCGGAAACCTCGTCCTCATACGCCACGGTGAGACGGCGTGGAGCGCCAGTGGGCGGCACACCGGCACCACCGACGTGGCGCTGACCGACACCGGGCGACGTCAGGCGGGGGCGCTGGCCGCCAGGTTAGCCGGTCGGGTCTGGGCCGAGGTCCGGACCAGCCCCAAGTCACGGGCCCGGACCACAGCCGAGCTGGCCGGCCTGGGCGCCGCCACCATCGACACGAACCTGAACGAATGGGACTACGGGACGATCGAGGGTCGGACCACGGCCGATCTGCGCCGGACGGTGCCGGGTTGGACCATCTGGCGCGACGGCCCACCCGACGGTGAGACCATCAACCAGGTGGCAAAGCGAGCTGGCGACCTGCTGGCCAGCGTCTCGCCCGCCCTTGACCGCGGTGGCGACGTGGCCTTGGTCGGCCACGGTCACATGTTCCGTATCCTGGCCGCCATCTGGCTGGGGCTCCCCGCCGATGCCGGCCGGCTCTTCGGGCTGGACGCCGCCAGCCTGTCCGTTCTCGGCCACGAGCGGGAGCAGCGCATAATCGCCAGCTGGAATCAGACCACGTAGTAGGGGGCCGGTGGGCGTGTCACCGGCCGAAGCGGGGCCACGGAACCGGCGGGTAGAATTAGAGGATCGGGCGCCTACACGTTCCTGTCCGCCCTATCCGCTCGGAGGATGTCGAAATGCTGAAGAAGACCCAGGCCAAGAACGGCTCCAGTACCAAAGTTACGTTCGAGCTTCCGGCCGTCCAGGCCGGGAGTGTGCATCTGGTCGGCGAGTTCAACGAGTGGTCGCAGACGGATCAGCCGTTGACCAGGCGCAAGGATGGGCGGTTCAGCACCACCGTGGCCCTTGCGTCGGGGCGGGCCTACCGCTACCGGTACCTGTTCGACGGGGCACGGTGGGAGAACGACACCCAAGCCGACGCCTACGTGCCCAACGGTTTCGGCACCGAGGACTCTGTCGTCCAGGTCTGAGGACCATCGGCTGGCCGCCGAGCTGGTCGCAGAAGCCGGTGAGCTGCTGGTCGGGCTTCGAGGCGCAGCCATGTCGTCCGCCCCCAGCATCCCCGCCCGGAGGGCGCTGGGCGCTGACGGGGACCGCCGGGCCAATCAACTGATCCTCGCCCGGCTGGCCCAGGCCCGACCTGACGATGCCGTGCTCTCCGAGGAGGCGGCCGACACGTCGGCCCGGCTGGGCGCGGCCCGGGTATGGATCGTCGACCCCCTGGACGGCACCCGCGAGTTCGCCGAGCCCGGCCGGACCGACTGGGCCGTGCACGTGGCTCTGCAGGAAGACGACGAGCTGGTGGTGGGGGCGGTGGCACTGCCGGCCCGGGGCGAGGTGTTCGCCACTGGGGGACCGCTGCCCCCGCTCGGGCCACTGCCGGACGTGCCCCGCCTGGTGGTGAGCCGGAGCCGCCCGCCGGCGGTCGCCGAGCCCATCCGGCGGGCCCTGGGTGCCGCCGTAGTGCCCATGGGATCGGCCGGGGCCAAGGCCATGGCCGTCGTCCGAGGCGACGCCGAGGTCTATGCCCATGCCGGCGGCCAGTACGAGTGGGACTCGGCCGCGCCGGTGGCCGTGGCCGCGGCCGCGGGCTTGTGGGCCAGCCGGTTGGACGGCTCACCGCTCGTTTACAACCGGCCCGATCCGTGGTCGCCCGATCTCCTCATCTGCCGCCGTGAGCTCGCCTCCCTCGTCCTCGATGCTGTCAGCCGAGATGTGGTGGGCGGAGACGAGGTTCCGGGGTGATGGCGGCCACGGCGGCCCGATACGAGCCGTCGTGCGACAATCCAGCGGTGGCCACGACGGGGCTCGTCGTCGACCGGGTCACGGTCGAGTTCGGTGGCCTGCGGGCCCTCGACCAGGTCTCACTGGACGCCCGTCCGGGTGAGGTGGTGGGCGTCATCGGCCCCAACGGTGCCGGCAAGACGACTCTGTTCAACGTCATCTGCGGGTTCCTGCGCCCCAGTGGCGGGACGCTGCGATTCGACGGCCGGGCCCTGCGGCGCCATCGCCCCCATGACCTCGCCGCTCTGGGCATCGCCCGCACGCTCCAAGGCGTCGGCCTGTTCCCCGGGCTGACCGTGCTTCAGAACGTCATGGCGGGTGCGACCAACCAGGCGAGGTCAGGCTTCGCCACCAGCCTGCTGGCGCTCGGGCGATCTTCGACCGACGAGCGGCAGCTGGAGGCCCGGGCCCGGCGGGCACTCGAGGTGGTCGGCATCTCGAAGTGGGCGCCGCGTATGCCCGGCGCCCTGCCCTACGCCGTCCAGAAGCGGGTGGCGCTGGCCCGGGCCCTGGTCTGCCAGCCCTCGCTACTCCTGCTCGACGAGCCGGCCAGCGGGCTTTCCCGAGCCGAGATGGACGAGCTGGGTCTGCTCGTGCGTCACCTACGCGAGCGCATGGGCGTCGTCCTGGTCGAGCACCACATGGACCTGGTGATGGCGGTCTGCGACCGGCTCGTCGTTCTCGACTTCGGTCGGGTCATCGCCCGGGGAACGCCCGCCGAGGTCAGGGCCGATCCCGCTGTCACACGTGCCTACCTGGGCGATGCCGCACCGACCATCGCGTTCACCGACCTGGCCGTCGCCACCGATCCGGCGGTGCCCGAGCCGACGGTGGGCGACGAGCCGGCGGTGGTCCAGAAGCGGACCGGCGATGCTTGAGGTCCGGGATCTCTGCGTTTCGTACGGAGGCGTGGCCGCCCTCCGTGACGTCAGCCTGACGGTTCCCGACGCCACCGTCACCGCCGTGCTGGGCGCCAACGGCGCCGGCAAGACCACGCTCCTGCGCACCATCACCGGCCTGCTCAGGCCCGGAGCGGGGACCGTGACCTTCGACGGCTGGGACCTCACCCGGCTCCCGGTCGAGGACATCGTGCGCCTGGGCGTGGCCCATGTCCCCGAAGGCGGCGGCGTCATCCAGGATCTCACCGTCGACGAGAACCTACGCCTGGGCGCGCTGTGGCGCCGTGACCGGGCCGACCGCAGGCGGGTGCTGGACGAGATGTACCAGCTGTTCCCATCCCTGGTCGCCGGCCGTAGACGATGTGCCTCCACCCTCTCCGGCGGTGAGCGCCAGATGCTGGTCATCGGCCGGGCCCTCATGGGCCGGCCCAGGCTGCTGCTGCTGGACGAGCCCAGCCTCGGCCTGGCGCCCCTGGTGACCGCCCGCATCATGGCCCTGCTCCGCGCCCTGTCCTCGTCCCGGCGCCTCACTGTCGTGCTGGTCGAACAGAACGCGAAGAGCGCCCTGCCCGTCGCCGACCAGGCCGTGGTGCTCAGCCTCGGCCGGATCGCGGTCTGCGAGGACGCCGCCACCCTGGCCGACGACCCCGGCCTGCGACACCGGTACCTGGGCTTCTAGCGCCGACGGGCGGTATGGCCGGCTGCGAGCCTCCCGCGATCCCGACCCAACCAGCGGTATGCGCTCTTGGACCTTAGGGCAACGCCACCGACGCTACGCCTCTCGGCTGGACCAGGCTCGGCCGTCGGCGTCGGGCGGCCACGCTACGCCGTCGCAGGGGCAAACTGCGTTGGTGCAGGGGTTTGTGGACGACACGCTCAACGGGGTCAGCGTGGGGATGGTGTACGCGGCGGTGGCCTTGGGGCTGGTGCTCATCTGGCGGGCCACCAGGGTGCTCAACTTCGCCGCCGGGTCGATGGCCATGTTCACCTCCTACCTGGCCCTCAGCCTGATCGACCGTCAGGTGCCGTACTGGCTGGCGTTGGCCGGCGCCGTGCTGTCGGGGCTGGGGCTCGGCTCCGCCGTCGAACGGGTCGTCGTCCGCAGGGTGGAGGGCAAGCCGCCGGTCAACGCCGTGATCGTCACGCTGGGCCTGTTCGTCCTCCTGGAAGCCGTAGCCGGCATGATCTGGGGGAACAGCCGTAGCCGGTCGTTCCCGGCCCACTTCTCGGGCCTCGGATACCGGATCGCCCATCGGCGCGTCGCCTTCTCGCCCTTCGACACGTTCGTCGTCGTGTCGGTGGCGCTGACCATGATCGCCCTGCTGAGCCTGTTCCGCTGGACGACACTGGGGCTGAAGATGCGCGCCGCCGCCTTCGAGCCGGTCGTGGCCCGTCTCCAGGGTGTGCGGGTCAGCCGACTGCTGACACTGGGCTGGGCCCTGGCCGCGGGCGCGGGCTCGCTGGCCGGCGTCCTGGTGGCCCCTCGGGTTCCCGTGCTCAGCCCCAACTTCATGGAGGACGCGCTCGTCTACGGCTTCACCGCCGCCGTGCTGGGCGGTTTGGAGAGCCCCCCCGGGGCGCTGGTGGGTGGCCTCGTCATCGGTCTCACCCGCAAGTATGTCGGCGGCTACCTCGGCTCCACCTACGAGGTCTTGGGCGCCCTCGTCGTACTCATCACCGTGTTGATGGTCAGACCTCAGGGTCTGTTCTGCCGCGTCGCCCCGAGGAAGGTGTAAGCGGTGCCGGCGCCCGCCCGGCGCACCCGTTTCGCCCGCCGGTGGGCAACGTGGCCGACCGGCCTGGTCCACCTTGGTCTCGCCCTGGGCGCCGTGGTGTTCCTCCTCGTCCTGGCCGACAACCTGAGCCGGTACCAGGACTTTCAGCTCAGTGAGGTCGGTGCCTACGTCGTGGTGGTGGCCGGTCTGACGGTGCTCACCGGGAGCAACGGCCAGGTCTCCCTCGGCCATGGTGCCCTCATGGCGGTGGGCGCCTACGCCACCGCCGTGCTCCTCGTCCACACCCGCCTGCCTCTGGTCGTGGTGCTGGCCGGTGCCATGGCCGGCGGCGCATTGTTCGGCGTGATGGTGGGGGTAGTCGCCGCCCGCCTCCGGGGCCCCTACCTGGCCGGTGCCACGTTGGCGTTGGCGGTCGGTCTGCCGCAGGTGCCCAAGGCCTACGGGTACCTCGGCCGCGACCAGGGCCTCACCATCACGCCGCCCCTGCCCCCCGGCTGGCTGGGCCCGGACTTCCCGGTGGAGCGCTGGACCGCCTACCTGTGCATCATCGGCGCCGTCGTGGTGGTGATGCTCCTGGCCAACCTCATGCACAGCCGCTTCGGCCGCCAGTTCGTGGCCGTGCGCGACGACGAGATTGCCGCGGCGCTGGCCGGCATCCCGGTGGCCAGAACCCAGGTCGTGGCCTTCGTGGTGAGCGCCGCCTGCGCCGGGCTGGGCGGAGGCCTTCTGGCCCTCGTGCTGCCCACCGTGGGGCCGGGCGGGTTCACTCTTGCGTTGTCGATCCAACTCCTGGTGGCCATCGTCGTCGGCGGCATGGGCAGCCTCGGCGGCGCGGTGCTCGGCGCCCTGTTCCTGGTGTTGCTGCCTGGTTGGTCCGATTCGGTGTCCGGCGCGCTCCACCTGCCCGAGCACGTGGCCGCCAACCTGTCGCTCGGCATCTACGGCGCCGTGCTCATCGTCGTCATGCTCAGTTTCCCGAGCGGTCTGGCCGGCCTCGTTCGCCGTCTGCGCCCGATGACGGCGTCCCCGTTGGACGGTGCCTGAGAGGCCGCAGACGGCTTCCGGTAACGTCGGGTAGCGGCGAACACGGCATAGCCACGCGCGCGCACACACAAGGGGGCACCTGGGTTGAGGCGCGAATACGGGAGTTGGGCTCTACGTCGCCGGCCGTCGCTGAAGACCGCAGTGCTGTTGGCGGCGGTGGCTCTCCTGGTGGCGGCCTGCGGCGGCGGCTCGGCCTCGACCTCCGCACCGGGGGTCTCGGCCACGACCATCACGCTGGGCAGCCACCAGCCCCTCACCGGCCCGGCCGCCCCCGGCTACAGCGAGATCGCCCCGGCCTCCAAGGCCCTGTTCGACTACGTCAACTCCCGCGGCGGGGTCGCAGGCCGCACGATCGACTACCGCTACGTCGACGACGCGTACAACCCGCAGACCACGGCCTCGGTGGTCCGCAAGCTGGTGCTGCAGGACAAGGTGTTCGCCATGTTCAACGGCCTGGGCACACCGACCCACCAGCAGGTGCAGGGCTTTCTCAACACCGAGAAGGTGCCCGACCTCTTCGTCGCATCCGGCTGTACGTGCTGGAACCAGCCCCGCAAGTATCCGTACACCACCGGGTACCAGCCCAACTACGAGATCGAAGGTCGGATACTCGGCAAGTACATCAACGACAACATGGGCGCCGGCAAGGTCGGGTACCTGCTCCAGAACGACGACTTCGGCCAGGCCGGCTCGGCCGGGCTGAGCAAACAGATCCCGGCCGCCGACGTGGCGACCGCGCAGGACTACGACGTGAGCACCCTGACCAGCGGCCTGGGCACCCAGGTCTCGGCCCTCCAGCGGGCGGGGGCCCAGGTGGTCGCCGTCTTCGCCATCCCGGCTGCATTCTCGCTGGCCCTGCTGGCCGCGGCCCAGATCGGCTACCACCCGACCTGGGTGGTCTCGAGCATCGACGCAGACGTGCCCACCCTGTCCGGGTTGCTCCAGAACTTCTCCAAGGGCAAGGCCGGGGCCGGGCTCCTCGACGGGATCGTCACCGACAGCTACCTCCCGTTTGCCGACGACCGGGGCAACCCCTGGATCCAGTCCTTCAAGCGGATCCACGACCGCTACGACGCGGCCAACCCGTTCGACTCCAACACCGTCTACGGCATGGCCGTGGCCTACAACCTCGTCCAGCTGCTGCAGAAGGCCGGTAAGGATCTGACCCGTAAGTCCCTCGTCGACGCGGTGAACTCGGCCGACCTCGCCGGGCCCGGCCTGTTGCCTCTCACGTTCAGCCCGTCCGACCACCGTGGCTACGAGGGCGAGCGCATGGCCAGGTTCCAGACCGGTTCCATCACCGCGTTCGGACCGGTGTTCAAGGCCATCGAGGACGGTCCCATCACCACGTCGGACCAGCCTCAGCTGCCCCCACCGCCCGGCTTTTGAGCCGGCCCAATAGAGCGGACCTATCCCTCGGCCGTAACCAGCGCCAGGATGAAGCCGTCGTAGCCCTTGCCGCCGACCGTCTGCACTGCCGTCGCCGTCACCCGTGGCTCGGCGGCCATCAGCTCGAAAAGGCGCAGCGTGGCCACGATGTCGGGATCGGTGGAGTCAGGATCGATGATCCGGCCATTGCGTACCACGTTGTCGACCACGATCATGGTGCCCGGTCGCGACAGCCTGAGCGCCCACTCGAAGTAGGCGGGATTGCTCGGCTTGTCGGCGTCGATGAACACCATGTCGAACGGCCCGCAGCCCTCTGAGACCAGTTGGGACAGTGCATCCAGCGCCGGCCCCAGGCGCACCTCCACCGCTTCGGCCAGCCCCGCCCGAGCCAGGTTCCGTCGGGCCACCTCGGCGTGGGCGGCCTCGATCTCCAGGGTGACGAGGTGTCCGTCCTCGGGGAGGGCCCGAGCCAGCCAGATCGTGCTGTAACCGCCCAGCGTCCCGATCTCGAGAATCGTGCGGGCACCGTGCGACACGGCCAGCAGGTGCAGCAGCTTCCCCTGGTTCGGGGCGACGTTGATGGGCGGCAGACCGCCGGTCGCACAGTCGGCGAGCGCGGCGTCCAACTCCGGATCAGCCGGTAACAGCCTCTCGGCGATGTAGCGGTCGACGGCGGTCCATTGCTCCTGGGTCATGCATCCCCCGATCTCGGTGGCGGTGTGCCGGGTGCTCGGCCGCCCCCCGGCTGTGGCGACGTTCCGTGCCTCGGCCACGATGACGGCGGCATCGGGGCCGATTCGATCTCTTCACTGTCGTGGGCCGCCCGGGACTTGAACCCGGACCTGCGGGCTTAAAAGGCCCCCGCTCTGCCAATTGAGCTAGCGACCCGGGGACTGCGCCGTGGCCTGCGCCTCTCGTGATAGTAGGTGTCGCCGACCCGCTCGGGCCACGCTGGCCGGTCTGTCGTTTCTGTCCCCTCGCTGGGCTGCGGCACGCCCAGCGTTTGGATCGCCGCCCAGCCGCCCAGCGCATCGACACGCTGGCCGGAGGCCCTCAGGGGCCGCCGCTGGCGGTCAGCGCCTGGGCGAAGACGGCGGCGACGGCCCTGTGGCCGGCGGTGCTCGGATGGAAGCCGTCCCTGCCGATGAGGCTGGCCTCGGTGCCTGATGAGCGGGCGGCGAGGCCGGCGGCGTGGAGGTCGACCAGCACCGCTCCCTGCCGCTGGACCACCGCGGCGATGGCCGCGTTGTAGTTGTCGACGAACCCGTTGACCACCGAAAGGGGCACGAGCCCGAGGGCTGGTGACGGGCAGGGGGGCCCGCCCGGCGGTGGGTTGGGCCGGCAGGCCAGGAAGGACGGGAGCCGGTCCAGCGGCGGGACGTTGGCCACCAGCACCTTGGTGGCCCCGCCTCGGCGTAGCTGACCGACAAGGTCGTCGAGCTGCTGCTGATAGGTGGCCGGTTGGACGAAGGCGAGCATGTCGTTGACGTTCAGCCACACCGTGACCAGGTCAGGGTGCCTGGCCACGGCCGTGGGCACCTCGTGGGCCAGGGCGTCCCTTACCGTGGCTCCGGGGATGCCGAGGTCGTCGAACACCGTGGAGGACGGCAGCGCCGTGCGGAGGAGCACGCGGGGCCAGGCCTCGGCGGCGGGGTCGTCGGCGCCGTAGCCCACGGTCTCGCTGGCCCCCACGGCGACGTAGGTGATCCGCTTGGCTGGCGCCTGAGCCTTGGAGTCTCCACCGGAGCAGGCCGCGGTGGCGCTCAGCAGCACCGCCGTGGCTACCGCCAGCAGCACGGTGCGACCACCGGAGTGGGCAAGCGAGGGGAGGGCAGCCGGCATCGCTCCCAGTAAACCAAGGCCGGAGGCCTCGTCCGGCGCGGGCGCCCGATCCGTGGGTAGCGTTCGCCGTTCATGGACCATGACCACATGGCCGGCCCGCCCGCCGAGGGGCCGGTTGGGCCATTCGAGCGACCTGAGGGCACCGGATCGGCCGAGCACCAGACGGGCGGTGAGCCGCCCCGACCCGGTGACGAGCCGACGGGGGCGGCTGTCGCTCTAGCGTACGACCGGGCTGTCGATCTCGGGGTGCTGGACCGGGTCGAAGCCGAGCTGGCCGGCTTGGAGGCGGCACTGGAACGTCTGGACGCCGGCACATACGGCACCTGCGAGGTGTGCGGGGACCCCATGGGCGACGACCGCCTCACGGCCTTCCCCCTCACCAGGTGGTGCTCCGCCCACGCCCCACCGGACGTCGTGGACCCGTCTACCGGGGCTTCGCCCCAGCCCGAAGAGCGGTCATATCATCCCTTCGGCGTCTGAGCGGCCATGTTCTTCATCCGCACCTAAGCCTCGCAACCTGCGTTCGTGGGAGGGCCGTCACCTCCGAATCCGGCCCGGCCGTTCCGCACCGCTCGACCGTCGGCTCGACAAGCTTGAAGCGGCCACCACCGACCTATGGCGGCGCAGCGGGGATCTTGACTCAATCGTGTCGGATACTAGGCACCAAGGGTGCCTAGTCCGGTTCGATGCCTTTGGCGATGAGGAAGCCCCGCGCCCGTTCGGAGCGGGGATAGCGGTTCACCAGGGCCCAGAACCCGGCTGAGTGGTCAGGTACGGCGAGGTGGGCGAGCTCGTGGACGATGACGTAGTCGACGACCCACGGCGGAAAGCGGCTCAGCCGGTGCGAGATGCGCACGGCTCCGTCGGCCGGCGTGCATGATCCCCATCGCAACTCCTGGTTGTCGACCCAACGGATGGTGCGCGGCGTGGGCAAGCGGTGGCGGCGGGCCAAGGCCGTCGCCCGCTCGACGAGATCGGCGACGGCGGTGGAGGAGCGGCGTTCGGTACGGCGCACCATCTCGGCCACCCAGTGCTCTTCGTCGGCACTGCTCATGGTGGCCGGGATGCTGACCCGCAGGACTTCGCCCATCTGGCGGGCCTGGACGGTCTTGCGCCGCCTGGGGCTGCGCACCACCTCCACCTTCACGCCGGGCAAGGTAGCGGCCGTAGCGGCCTCAGCCCCAGATGGTGCATCGGGAGAGGCGCTCCCGGCCCGTCCGTAGGCGCCGGGCCGCGCTCAGTCCCGAGGGGTTGCCGGAAGCTCGCCGGTCAGCCCGGCGTCAGTCGGCCGGCCAACCAGGCCAGCGAGGCAAGGAAACGTGCCTCCTGGTTGCCGTGGCGCCCGCCGTGCAACTCGAAGTGCACTTTCGGCTCGGTCACCCCGACGTCGGCCAGCGCGTGGCGCAGAGCGACGGCACCGCGGTCCAGGAAGACCTCGTCGGCCGTGCCGGCGTCGAGCCACACCCACCTCCACGAGCGGGCCGCATCGGCACAGCGGGCGACCATGCGGACGGGGTCCCAGTGCAGCCACTGGGCCCACACCTCCGGGCGCAGCTGCCCGGTGGCCGCCTCGAACGGGGCGTGGACGGCGCCGTCTTCGTCCGACGAGTAACAGGCGGCCATGCACCAGTCGTTCAGCAGGTCGAAGTCGGAGTCGTCGCTGAGCAGACCGCGGTGGCGCACGTCGGCCCACCATCGGTCCCAAGAGCCTTCGTAGTGCGTGGCCAGCGTCCTCGCCGTGCCACGGAACCCGGGCAGGTAGCAGACCTCGAACAGGGCGTCACCGGCGTGGCTGGCCACCGACCCCCACACCTCCGGGTGCAGCAGACCCGAGACCACGGCCCCGTAGCCGCCCGAGCTGTGGCCGGCCACCGCCCGGCCACCGGGGGCGGTGATCGTGTGGTACCGGCCGTCGACGAAGGACACGACATCGTTGGAGAGATAGGTCTGGTAGCGGCCGATGGCCGGGCTGTCGATGTACTGGGCGCCGCCCCACGACGTCCATCCGTCGACCAGGACGACCAAGGCGGGCGGGACGTCGCCGGACGCGAACAGGCCGTCGACCTGTTCGAGGAAGTTGGGCGACATGGCGCGGCGGTTGCGCCACATGTCCACCTGGCCGGAAAAGCCCCGCAGGAAGTACACGACCGGATAGCGATGGTCGGGGTCGTGGCCGTAGCCGGGCGGCAGGTAGGTGAGCACGGGTCGGAGGTGGGGGTCGCCCAGCGGGTTGCCGGCGAGGGCGGCAGAGTCGAGCACCGCCTCGTCCCACTGCCCCGCCAGCGGGCGCGACCACGGGGGCCCAGCGGCGTCGAAGGCACTCGGTCCCCGGCTCGGGGTCGGCTCGCTCATGGCGTGGGGGAGGTGGTCTCGTGCTCGGGCTCGAGCAGGTGGACGAGCGGGCCGAGGACGAGCTGGCCCCGGTCACCGACCTCGATCCAGCGACCGGACAAGTTGGCGATGCGGAGCGAGTGGGCGTCGGGCTGCAGGGCCTTTTGGACCACGCCGACCACCCCGCCGTGGGTCACGGCCAGCACCCGACCGCCGGCGTGGTGGATGGCCAATCGGTGCAGCCCGTCCAGGACCCGTTGGCGGAAGAGGGACCGCCCCTCGCCTCCTGGCGTGGACGGCAGCTCGTCGTTGAACCACTGATCGAGTGCGCCGGGCCATCGTTGTTCGATCTCCGGTCTGGTCAACCCGCCCCACTCACCCACGTCGTACTCCTTCAGCCCGCTCTCCACCTGCGGTGCCGCCAGGTTCAGGGCCTGATTGAGGATCCCGGCCGTGCGGCAGGTGCGCACCATGCCGCTATGCACGATTGCCGTGATCCCGTGGCCGGTCAGCCGGGGAGCAGCTTGGCGGGCCTGTTGCTCGCCCAGGTCGCTCAGCGCCACGTCGGTCCAGCCCTGCCAGCGGCCGGTCGCGTTCCACTGCGACTGGCCGTGGCGGACGAGAAGGAGCCGGGTCACGTTTGTGGGCCGGCTCTCCGGGCCGTTCGCTGGTCCGTGCAGAGCCACAGTGGGAGAGACCTAGCACGGACCGGTAGGTTCCGTGACATGTCGTTGACCGCCGAGCACCCGCTGCCGCCGCGTCGCACCGCCGCGTCGGCGGCCGGAGGCTGACCCGGTGCCCGTCCTGCGCCTGTTCGCCGCCGCCCGGGAGGCGGCCGGGACCGGTAGTGACCGGGTGCCCGGCGACACCGTGGCCGAGGTGCTCGAACAGGCGCGGGCGCGCTACGGCACCGGGTTCGCCGACGTCCTGTGCACCTGCAAGGTGTGGGTCGACGGCCAGCCCGCGGCCGACGAGGACGCGGTGGCCGAAGACGCGGAGGTGGCGGTGCTGCCGCCGGTGTCGGGCGGCTGCGGACGGGCCGCCGCGCCCGGTAGCTGAGCGGCATGGCCCGCCGACAAATCGACAGGCAACGCGCCCGCCCAAGCCGCCAGAAGGCGGCCCGGACGCTGGACGGCCAGGTCCGGCCCACGGGGCCACACGTACGTCTCGGGATACTTTGGCATGCGGTCACGGTTGCCGCCGTGCTGGCTGGATCGCCTGTGCTGGCGGTGTGGATGGCCGTGATCGCCGGTCTGGCCGCCGTCCAGGTGGCCCGCACCTGGACGGCGCCCGGGGGCGTCGACGCCGCCAGCTCTGCCAGCCCGAAGATCCGCATGTGCGTCGCCGGGATCGGTGCCGCCATCCTGCCTTTGGGCGGCCTGGCCGGCTTGCCTGGCATCGGCGTGGCCTCCCTGGTCGTCGTCCTCACCTCGGCGATGCTGGAGGCGGTCGCCACCCGCAGGTCACCGGTGCCGGCATCGGCCGTGCGCCATGTGCTCGGCACCTGCCTCGTGGGTTGGGCGGCAGCCAGCCCGGTCCTGGTGCGCCACGGCAGCCAAGGGGTGGTGGCCACCCTCGCCCTCCTGGCCTTCGCTGCCTTCTACGATGCCGGCTCCTATCTGTTGGGCACGGGTGCCGTGGGCCGGTGGGAGGGGCCGGTGGCGGGGATGGCCAGCGTGGCCGCCTGCACCGTGGGGGTGGCTGCCGTCTTCGAGTCCGCCTTGCCCGGCGGTGGCGCCTGGGGCCTCGGGCTGCTGGCTGCCCTGACCGCGCCGCTCGGCCCCTGGCTGGCCACCGCCATGCTGGGGGAAACCGATGTCAAGCGTAGGGAACGGGCGCCGGCCCTGCGCCGTCTCGACTCGCTGCTGGTCATGGGGCCGGCCGCCGCAGTGGTCCTGGCCACCACCCTCCAGCGCTGAGCAGCGCCGGCAGGGAGCGCCCGGTCTACGCCGACTTCTTGGTCTCCCAGAAGATCGAGTCGATCTGGCTGATGCTGTGCAGGAGCTGGTCGGCCACGGCCGTATCGGTGGTCTGCTTGGTCTTGCCGGCCAACTTGGTGGCCTCCCAGAACAGCTCGTGGAGCTGGGGGTAGGCCTGCAGGTGCTCCGGCTTGAAGTAATCCGTCCACAGCACCCACAAGTGGTGCTTGACCAGGTCGGCCCGCTGCTCCTTGATGACGATGGCCCGGGTCTTGAAGTCGGCATCGTCGGACCCGGCGTACTTCTGCATGCAGCCCTTGACCGACTCGGCCTCGATCCGGGCCTGGGCGGGATCGTAGACCCCGCACGGGAGATCGCAGTGGGCGCTGACCATGGTCGGATCGCTCAGCCGGTCGGCCAGGGCGAACAGGCGGGGGAGGATGCGCATCGGTACTCCTTCATGCCCTGGGGTTTGGTCCTCGTCGGGCTCTGCCGGCACGCTAGCGACATGCCCAGGTTGACGCGGCATCCGCTGGTTTTCTGGGTGATGGTGCCGGTGGGCATCCTCTTGTTCTCGGCCCGCGCTCGGTGTCGGGTCCACCGCGTCCAGGTGCAGGGCGCCAGCATGCTGCCCACGCTGGCGCCCGGTGACCGGCTCCTGGTGGTCCGCCGCCGCCACCCACCCCGGCCCGGTGCGCTCGTGGCCGTGGCCGACCCGCGTCTGAGGTTCGCAGCGCCCGCCGGCCCGGGGTCCTTTCACCGGCGCCGGCTCCGGGATGGGGCCCGGCCGACCACGTCGCCCGGGCCGGACGGTCAGGGCCGGTTGCTCGTCAAGCGGCTGGCATCCGTCACCTCCACGGGTTCGCTGGTCGTCCACGGGGACGCCGCTGATGCGAGCACGGACAGCCGTCATTTCGGCCCGGTACCAGCCCGTCTGCTGGTCGGCGAGGCCGTGTACCGATATGCACCGGTTGGGCGCAGCGGGTGGCTGGGGGGCCGGAGCCGTCGACAGCGCGG